>JAFZDX010000146.1 GCA_017560985.1 Oscillospiraceae bacterium | reverse complement strand
ATACGATATGGTTCTCAATGGTGTTGAACTTGGTGGCGGTTCTATCCGTATCAACAACCCAGAACTCCAGCAGAGAATGTTCAAAATCCTTGGCTTCACAGAAGAAAGAATGCAAAACAGCTTCGGCTTCCTGATTGAAGCTTACAAATACGGCGCACCACCACACGGCGGTATGGCTTACGGCTTTGACAGACTCTGTATGCTGATGTACAAAACAGATTCCATCCGTGATGTTATCGCATTCCCTAAAGTACAGAACGCCAGCGAACTTATGACAGGTTCTCCAGACTCAATCGAACAGAAACAGCTTGATGAACTTTACATCTCTCTGGTTGAAAAACAGTAATTAAAATATTAAAAGGCTATGGAGTAATCCATAGCCTTTTTTATATTAACAAACTTTCATATATATTGAAATATTGAAAACTATCCACTATAATTGTTGCATAGAGGTGATTATATGAAAAAGATTATTGTCGGTCTGTTATTGACTGTCGTGCTGACCTTTGGATTTATATATTCAAACAGGGAATATGCTGTAGAAGACAGCGTAAACAACAGGGTAATATATAATTTTGAGGATGTAGTAACTAATCCAGATAGTTATGGTGATTATAATATAATTATTTATAACAGTTACCGGGAATATATAGATGCCATAATCGAGGATGAAAATGTTAATTTTGATGCAAAAAATAATCTTTATATGCCGCCTTATAATGACGAAGATAACATAGTTTATGCAAAATATACTGATACGATAACCGTTACAAATAAATACAATATTCACCCGTATTACTATATAAAGTTTAAAACAGAAAATGACGAAGCTGTTGCCATAGACAGTATTACAGCAGCTGCCATAAACTTTTCAGATGATGCAATAAACCGCTCATTCAGTGGTACATTGTTATACCACCACGAAAGTGATATTGGTATTTTTCAGATTATATACGGCAATTTTTACCCTTCTTGCCGCATGAAAATAAAACAGTCAGAAAGTGATTCACTGATTAAAATCGAATATATGTTGGCAGGCAATAATTATTCAGATAAATCAGTATCCTTTGATAAGCAAAGAAATATATATTTTCAGTTTAAATGATATGTGTATGGCGAGGTACTATATATTATAAAAAGACAGGTCTTTTGACCTGTCTTTTATTTATCTCATCATTATTTCTTTTAATCTTGTATTGTTTTCAATTATCCTTACCAGCAACAGACCTATACCACAGCTGATTATCTGTCCTATACCAACTGAAACAGCCTGGGCTGTAAAAATCACAGGGTGGAAACTGCCGTTTATCATTATGCACAGTTCCCAGCCGACAACAACAGCGTTGATTATAACAGGGGGCAGGGCAGACAGTATTGGCATACCCTTAAAACGGATGTTTCTGAAAAGGTAAGTCAGCAGACCTGCTGCCAGTGTTGCCGCAGTGCCAAAAATAATATCAAGGCTGCCCAGAATATTTGCACCTGTTGCCAGACCTATAAGATTTGTCAGAAAGCAGCCCACTGTTATACCCCACACGTTCTGAATACCAAATACAGGCAGCAGGGTAAGGGCTTCGCTTACTCTGGCCTGCACTGCACCGAAAGACAGTGGCGCCATTACAAAACCAATTACAGTATAAAGTGCGGCTATCATAGCCTGTTTTGAAAGTTTATTTGTTTTTTTCATCGTATTTGCCTCGCTAAAATAAAAGTGCAGTGGAAACTTTCCACTGCACATTTTTGTGTATGAAAAGCTTTGGAAACGCACAGAAGAAAAGCTTTGGAAGGCTTCTGTGTTCGTTATTCACCTGTGTAGTACATAATGCCGATACTGTGGTTGCCGGCATTGGTTGCCACTGCACTGCCCAGTTCAATGGCCAGCATAGGTGGTACACCCAGTTCTTTTTCACAGGCAGAATACAGTTCTTTACCGTATTCTTCATCAGTATACCCTATAATATAGTGTTTAGGGTCGTTTGTTCTTTCTTTGAATTGTCTTATCAGTGCAGGTATAACCAGTTTATCACCACGCACTTTCTGTACCACATTTGTTTCACCATGGTCCATTACAATGATTGGTTTCAGCCCCATCAGCTCACCTGCAAATGCAGCTGCGGCAGAAATTCTGCCGGATTTTTTCATAAATTTCAGAGAATATGCCGACAGCAGAATCTGTGTTCTGGCAAATTCACTTTTAAGATATGAAACAATCTGCTGTGGTGTATGACCTTCATCAATCATTTTGTCAGCCTGCATTACAGGCCAGCCATAAGCTATTGAGTAGGCATTGCTGTCCAGGACTTCGATGCGCACATTACTGTCTGGATTTTCATCTATAAACATAGTTTTTGCCATTACAGCGGCATCATATGTGGCAGATGCATCTTTATTGATTGTAACAATGATAATGTCTGTTGCACCGTCACGCACCAATGATTCAATCTTTTCGCCGTAACGCATCATTGTGATGTGGGCTGTTTTTGGAATGTTGGTACAATTTTCAAGAATTTTATAATACTGTTTATTGGAAATATCATATCTTTCTTCATAGCTTTTACCATCCTCGGTTGTCAGATAAAAGCCCAGAATTTCCACGTTTTTCAGTTTTGCCTTTGCCGGAATATCACATCCGGAGTCAGTAATAATTTTGATATTATACAATTTAATCTACTCCCAGTCATACTTGGTAAGATGACCGCTGATTTCAAACCCTTCAAAATCCCACTGTCGCAATATTTCATAAGTGGCAATAGCAACAGTATTTGACAGATTAAGACTGCGGATATGAGTCAACATAGGCATTCTTACACAGGACTCTTTATTGTTGAACAAAATATCTTCATCTATACCTTTGTCTTCACGTCCGAATACTATATAGCAGTTGTCCGGATAGTCAACATCAGTATATTTGTTAAGCCCTTTGGTAGTAAAATAATAAAACTTACCATCAGGGTTTTTAGCATAGAATTCCTCTGTGCTATCATATAATTTTACACTAAGTTTATCCCAATAGTCAAGACCTGCGCGTTTTAATTTTTTATCATCCAATACAAAGCCAAGAGGCCCCACTAAGTGGAGCCTTGCACCTGTGGCAGCACAGGTTCTTGCGATATTGCCTGTATTCTGTGGAATCTGTGGTTGAAACAGTACAATATTTATAGTTTTCATAATTTATTTATCCTGTAAAAGATGTGCTCTTTTAAGTGCAGGCTGCAGCAGATTGAAAAGGATAACAGATACTACCATAGCGATCATAGCATTTGTAAGACTTGTTGCAGCTTTTGTCAGAAGAATTGCTTTAACTGTTTCCATAGGCTGTTTCATCAGAATAGCTTCCTGGATATAGTTTTTTGTCAGATAGCAGATAACATAGCTTACTGCACCGCAGATAGCAGCGATAATGTTTTTAACTTTTGTCTGTTTGCCCATATGTGAAATAAGACCGGCAACAAAACCCATAACAAATTTGTTGATAAATGTAATCCAGAATTCTGGTGCCCATGCTGGGTTCATCAGGTCAACCAGCATACTGCCGATACCGCTTGCAAGACCACCGGAAACTGGTCCAAACAGCAGACCTGAAAGGATACACATTACATTACCCATATGAATCTGTGTCTGACCTGCGCCAACAGGAATTTTGATGCTCAGAAAGTTTGTGGTAACAAATACCAGTGCGGCCATAACGCCGATAAATGCAAATTCTCTCACTTTATTCTTTTTCATAAAATCTTACTCACCTTTTCTTAATCTATAAGATATTTCAGCATAGGTTCAATATGTACACCAAATTTTGTTTCGTCACCTGACTGATATGTATAGCCAACTACTTTTTCCACAAATCTTGCGGTTTTTTCACAGGCTGTTCTCAGGTCGTTGCCATCCAGCATAAATGCCGCCAGACACGCACCAAACAGGTCACCTGTACCAGGGTAGGAAACAGGCAGATAATTAAGCGGAATAAAGAAAACTTCTTTTTTCTTTTTGTCATAGCCTGTGCAGGCTACACTGCCGTCAACAAATTTTGTACCTGTAATGATAACGTCTGCATACATTTCGCCAAGGCTGGAAACAATTTCACTTGCTTCTTCCTGTGTGAATGTTTCTTGTTTGTAATCCCTTCCCAGCAGAATCAGTGCTTCAGTTGGGTTTGGTGTAATCAGGTCAGCGTGTCGGCACAGTTCTTTGAAACCTTCCACCAGTTCATCAGTAATAGAAGAATACAGCTTGCCGTGGTCAGCCATTACAGGATCACACAGTTTCAGCCCTTCAGCTGTCAGTGTATAGGCATCTTTGATAATATCCATCTGTTCTTTTGAAGAAAGAAAACCGCTGAATACACAGTCAAAACTTACACCCATCTGTTTGTAATGTACCAGTGCATCCTTGCAAAACTGTGTCATATCCTGTTTAGCAATAGGACCGGTAATGCCATAATGTGTAGACAGTACAACTGTTGGCAGCATAACAGGCTGAATACCTTTTGCAGCCAGTGCAGGTGCAATAACTGCTGTACTGGAACGACCCATAGTAGAAAAACTATGTATGCATAAAGCTTTTTTTGGTGTCATAAAAATACCCCTTGCTCTTTAATATTATTATAGTAAAATACACATTATTTTTAATGTATATAATGTTAAATATAAAAAATTGAAAAAATAGTTTGTTGACAATTTGTTCATAATTTAATTTATGATACACAGTTAATAATACTCTATATATGATTTTAAGTCAATAATTGGTAAAGAAATGTATCTTAATTGAATTTTAATAGCCTGTATGTTAATATACAGCTAAAAGGAGGGGATAAGATGGAAGATTTTTTATATACTGTTTTGTGGGTGGCTGTATATTCCATACCCTCATTTCTGATACAGCTTGTATTGTGTTTCAAGGTAAATAACAGGTTTTTCAGACTTTTTCCGGTTTACATACTCATAGCAGGGCGGGGATGCACAGTTGATATGTATTTTAATTTATCCGGTATCCACGGCAGCTGGCACGAACTGAGCGCATTTATTACAGGTGTATATACTGCTGTTTTTTCTTTGGGTGTACTGTCAGCATTTATAGTGTATAAATTCTATAAGTTTTACAAAAACAGACAGCGGTAATTTTTACCGCTGTTTTTATGTATATTATCCTGTTTTTCACACACACTAAAACAAAAATCAAGTGAGGTGTTAATATGGAAAACAGAATGATGAAAGCTGTGAAAAATATGGCCATCGGCGCCGCAGTGGGTGCAGTGGCCACAATGGCAGGTGCGGTTTATGTGTCAGATAACCGCCAGGCACAGCAGGCTGTAAAATCTGTAAAACGTACAGGCAAAAAAGTAGCACGTGCAGGCCGGGATATGATGGACGATATGATGGATAAAATGGAAGATATGAGAAGATAAAAAACGGAGCAGGGGATACCTGCTCCATTTTTATTTACTTACTTACAGTGAGTATTTGTCAACCAGTTCCTGCAGAACAGCTGCTTTTTCAGGGTCAAGAGCGAAGAATGCTTCTTCTTTATCCATAACTACACTTACATTTTCTTTGTACAGTGCACTGGCTTTTGCCTGAAGTTCAGCATTGTTAGGGTCTTTGCCCAGTGCTGCAAATGCATCTTTGATAGCTGCCCAGCCTTCATCTGTTACTGGGTATGTGTTATAGCTGTTTGGTGCCAGACCTTTTACGCTTTCACCAAAGATTGCTGCGTAAACTGACATAGCTATTGTATATGAACCATATGGGGAAGCGTGTTCGCCGTCCTTCCAGTACATATCAATTTCAGGGTGATTGTAGAATACATCTTCAAATACATTGCCAGCATATGCAAGTTTTACACCATACATTTCGCTGAGAGTATTGTAGATGTCATACATACCTTTCTGGTGGTCAGGGTCTCTTTTTTCTGCCCAAGGCATTGTCTGGATAGGTGTTACACCGCATTTTCTTGCCAGTTCGATGATTTTGCCGCCGTCTGCCAGTGTTTCTTCTTTTGCTGGGCAAGGTGAGTGGGCTGCCTGCTGCATAATGATGTAGTCAAAACCGCCGTGCATCAAAGCAAAACGCAGTTCTGTCATCTGGCCATAGTGCCAACCATATGTTTTACCACCAAAAGCCTGCATAGCCACTTCAACATCTTTGCCTTTTTCATCACAGATGTTTTTGAATATCTGTGGCATATCGTTGTAGAATGTGTGGCTGTTACCGATGAATAATACTTTCATAAGATACCTCCAAATACCTCAAATAAATATTTAAAACGCAACGCGTTAACTTATTCTTCTCTGAATGTAATTGTTGTGCCTTCCATCTTTTCGATGATTGCCATACTGTGCAGGTCATAACCGGCATCACGCAGATATTTGCCGCCTTCCTGGAAGCCTTTCTCTACCATAATGCCAATACCTTCCACAGTTGCACCTGCCTGATCACATACGTCGATAAGGCCTTTCATCGCACTGCCTACTGCCAGGAAGTCATCAATAATCAGTACGTGGTCATTTTCGTTAAGGAACTTTTTAGAAACTGTGATTGTGTAATCTTTGCCGTATGTAAATGAACGAACAACGCTGGTGTACAGGTCGCCATCAAGGTTCTGGCTTTTTGCTTTTTTGGCAAACAGTACAGGCACATCAAAATACTGTGCTGCAATAGCGGCGGCAGCAATACCGGATGCTTCTATTGTCAGGATTTTTGTAATAGGTTTGTGACCAAAGATGTTTTTCAGTTCTTTGCCGATTTCATTCATCAGTTTAACGTCAATCTGATGATTGAGAAAACTGTCTACCTTCAAAATATTGCCTTCTTTTACGATACCATCCTGCAGGATGCGCTGTTCAAGTAATTTCATAACAAACCTCATATAACTAATTTATTAATTTAATTATACAAATAATTACATTTTATTGCAACAGGTTTCGTATAAATCACAGCGATAAAACATACCATTTACAGAGGTGATTTTATGAAAAACAAAGCATACCGGCTGTCTGTCTATATATTGGTATTTCTTGCTTGTGCTTGGCAGGCAGGGGAAAAAGCAAATGAGAATATAAATGGTGAATACGGCAAGCAAATGCAGAAATTATCTTATCAGATAGACTATGAGGATACATATTCACCGGTGTTTTCGCCTTATTGCAAAGACGATGTACAGGATGTAAGCACAACAGATACACAGGAGGAGAAGATGGTTTACCTCACATTTGATGACGGCCCCAGCCCACGTACAGGGGAAATATTGGACATACTCCAAAAACATAATATAAAGGCCACATTTTTTGTTATCAGGACAAAAGATGAATATATACCTTTTATGAAAAGGGCGGTGGAAGAAGGCCATACCATAGGTGTACATTCCTACAGTCATGATTATAACCAGATATATCGGTCAGTTGATGCCTATCTTGATGACTTTACAAAGTGCTATAAATATATTTATGATAACACCGGTTATAACCCAACAATTTACCGTTTTCCCGGTGGCAGTGTAAATAACCACAATGCAGCAACAAGACAGGATATTGTGGCAGAAATGGGCCGCAGGGGGTATATTTATTTTGACTGGAATGTAGAAAGCAACGATAGTTCAAATGTTAAAGATGCCGCAGTAATCTATAACAATGTAATAAATGGCTGCAAGGGTAAAAAACGAGCTGTCGTAATTTTTCACGACTCTACATCAAAAAAAGCCACAGTCCAGGCACTGGAAAACATTATAACTACACTTAAAGCGGACGGCTGGCAGTTTGGAGCGCTTACCAATGAAATAAAGCCTGTAATTTTCAGAATGAAATAAAAACAGTTTGCCTTATGTGTGGGTATATGGTACTATAAAAGTAATAAATTCGTTAAATCACAGGAGAAATAAAAATGATAAAAGTTGCTCTTTTAGGTCACGGTGTTGTGGGCACAGGCGTAGTGGAAGTAATTAAAAATAAGGCAGAACAGCTGTTTGAACAGACAGGTGAACATATTGAAGTAAAATCAATCCTTGTGCGTCACGATTATGATGTAGATTACAAAGAAAAGTTTGTTTACAGCTTTGATGAAATAGTAAATGACGAAGAAATTTCCATCGTTGTTGAAGCCATCGGCGGTACAGACCCTGCATATAATTATGTTAAATCTTCTTTGCTGGCAGGTAAAAGTGTTGTAACCAGCAACAAGGAACTGGTGGCAAAGCACGGTTTTGAACTGATGAATATAGCTGAAGAAAAGAATATTAACTTTATTTTCGAGGCAGCAGTAGGCGGTGCAATCCCTGTTATTCACGGTGTAAGAAACTGTCTTAAAGCCAATAACGTTCACTCAATCGCCGGCATTCTCAACGGCACCACAAACTATATCCTTACAAAAATGATTGATGAAAAACAGTCCTTTGACATTGCACTGAAAGCCGCACAGGAACTGGGCTATGCAGAGGCAGACCCATCAGCTGACGTTGATGGCATTGATACCTGCCGCAAAATCTGTATCCTTGCAGATATTATCTATGGCAATCATATTCTGCCTGAAAATGTACATACTGAAGGTATCAGAAATGTAAGAATTGAAGACGTGGATATTCTGAAAATGGTTGGCGGTGCAATAAAACTGCTGGGTGTAGCCAAAGCAGTGGATGACGATAAAATGTTTATTATGACAGCTCCACACGTGGTATTCAATCAGGGCATCCTTTATGCCGCAAACGATGTTTTCAATGCAGCACAGCTGGAAACAGATAATGCTGGTCTTATGGCATTTTATGGCCGTGGCGCAGGCAGCCTGCCAACAGCCAGTGCAGTAGTAAATGATATTGTGGAATGTGTATGTGCTGATGGCACACTTTATCCAGCCTGGGGTCAGGAAAAACCTGAACTGGTGGCAGACTACAAGGAAGTGCCAATGCAGTTCTACGTAAATGTGGCTGAAAATGCTGAAAAAGTGGAAGAAATATTCCCAACAGCTGAAATTATTTATATAAAAGAAACCACAGCCTTTATCACTGAAAAAATAACAGAAAATCAGCTAACTGAAAAGCTGACCGGCTTTACAGTTAATTCAGTGCTGAGAGTGCTGTAATTTGTAAAAAATTACTAAAAAACGGTTGTGTTTTTCTAATTGCGACAGTGCACATATTGTGATATACTATGTCACGGTCTGGAACCGACCATTGTATAAGCCTGCAATATGGGCAGGTGTTTCTACCAACTACCGTAAATGGTTGACTACAAGAATTCTTGTGGTCAACCATATTTTTTTTGAGGTGATAGTATGTTTTATGATGTAATTATTATTGGCGCAGGTCCTGGTGGTATTTTTTCAGCCTATGAACTTATTCAGAAAAAACCACAGCTGAAAGTGGCTGTTTTCGAATCAGGCAATCCATTGCACAAACGCCATTGTCCTATTGACGGCGAAAAAATCAAAAGCTGCATAAATTGCAAAAGCTGTTCGATTATGAGCGGTTTTGGTGGCGCAGGTGCATTTTCTGACGGTAAATATAATATTACAAATGACTTTGGCGGTACTCTTTACGAATATATCGGCAAAAAACAGGCTCTTGACCTGATGCATTATGTTGATGAAATAAATATGTCTTTTGGTGGACGGGGTACAAAACTGTACTCAACAGCTGGTACAAAGTTTAAAAAAGTATGTATCCAGAACGATTTGCATTTACTTGATGCTTCTGTACGTCACCTTGGTACGGATATAAATTACATTGTTCTGGGAAATTTGTATACAGAACTTAAAGATAAAATTGATTTTTACTTCAATACACCTGTTGAAACAGTAAAAATTCTTGAAAATGGCTACGATGTAGTAACAGCAGACAATAATTATACTTGTGAAAAATGTATATTTTCCGTTGGCCGCAGTGGCAGTAAATGGATGGAAAAAGTTTGCAAAGAGCTGGATATACCTACAAAATCCAACCGAGTGGACATCGGTGTCCGCGTGGAACTGCCTGCAGATGTTTTTTCTCATCTGACAGATGAACTTTACGAAAGTAAAATTGTATATCGCACAGAAAAATACGGCGATAAAGTACGTACTTTCTGTATGAACCCTAAAGGCGCTGTGGTAAATGAGAATACAAACGGTATTATAACAGTAAACGGCCACAGCTATGAAGACCCTGCAAGACAGACAGACAACACAAACTTTGCACTTCTTGTTGCAAAGCACTTTTCCGAGCCATTCAAAGATTCCAATGGCTATGGTGAATCCATAGCACGTCTTTCAAATATGTTGGGCGGTGGTGTAATTGTACAGCGTTTCGGCGACCTTATCCGTGGCAGACGTTCAACTCAAAGCCGTATTGATGAAGCATTTATCACACCTACATTGCAGGCCACACCGGGTGATTTAAGCCTTGTGTTGCCAAAGCGTATTCTGGATGGCATTATCGAAATGATTTATGCCCTGGACAAAGTGGCTCCTGGTACAGCAAATGATGATACTTTGCTGTACGGCGTTGAAGTTAAATTCTACAATATGGAAGTTGATGTAAGCGAAAAACTGGAAACAAGATACAAAGGTCTTTACATTATCGGTGACGGCAGCGGCATTACACATTCACTGTCTCACGCATCAGCCAGTGGTGTTTATGTTGCAAGGGATATTGTTGAAAATATGTAATAAAATGAGCAGGGGCAGTGTCTTTGCACCCCACTATGAATGTATACAAAAAAAGGAGATACCAGCAGGTATCTCCTTTTTAAATATCTAATTATTGTACCAGGCGAAAAGGTCAGCTGTTATTGTCATAATGTCAATATTCTGTTGATTATATGGTTTCTGACACTCGTTTTTCAAATTTGCAAAATATCTGTTTACTGCATCCTCTCCTGCAGCAGTGTTTTTCAGCAAGTATATATTGAATCTTCCGTTAACATCATTTATTTTGCCTGAAAAACTGATTTTTTCCTGTGAGAAATTGTATGTTGCTTTTTTACTTGGCATAAAATACCTGTCTTTAAGTCCGAATGAAACTGCCATACTAAATGGACTGCTGTAATAGTAATCAGTTTTTGGATAGGTTTTATTTATGTATTCAAGACTCATCAATGAAGAAATACATTCTTCTTTGGTGGAAAACATCGATTCCCATATTTGTCTTTTTGAATTTATACTGTCGTCACTTATGCTTATAGAATAAATTTTATCGGCACCCTTTAAAAAGAAAACTTCAACCATTGAGTATCCGTTTTCCAGAACAGTAGATTTTATGGCTGCATCAAAGTTGTCAGTCAGGTAACCTGCATAAACATCATATATTTCCTGTGAATCGTTGCTGTTTTCAAAAGCTTCATACATTTTTTCAAATGGCTCGACTGCTGGAATTATTGATTTATTATTCTTTTTCAATATTTCCACGGGCAAAACAGTTGCTGCAACAAGTACAATACTGGTTAATAAGCAGGCAAGTAATCGCTTTCTTAAAATTTTTTTATTGTGAGCAACGACAGTGTCATTGATTTTTGGGTTTTTGAAAGTGGTATTATCTTCTTTTTTGGTTGAGATAAAAAATGTAATTGTTTGCTTCCAGAGTAAATGAAACATATTCCGCTGTTCTTCCATATCAGTTTTAACTGCTACCGAAGGTTTGTCAGCATTGTTTACAACAATATATCCATCATAAACATAAAAAGATGTTACATCTTTATAATCAGTATAATTACTATAATTATCCCGGATGCCATTTTCGTCTGCTGATACGGATATATCATTGGTTTCGCATATTTTCAAATCTGATTGAACAGTATTGAGTGTTTTGATTGAACGTTTTATGGTTAAAACAATCATAATCAAAAAAGGTGCCCATAACTCAAAAACAATCAGCCGGGAAAGGCTGTAATTACATACTATATCCAGTACAGCCAGTACAAAAATAATAATTAAAAATAATAAAATAAGTTTTATTATTTTTGTAAAATCAGTTATTGATTTGCCAATGCCTGCCTGTGCGTTTTTGTTCAGTTTTATCAGTTCTTCTTTTGTAACTATACTATCTATATTCATATTTAACCTCATTATTATATAAAGATAATTATATATAAATTCTTAAACTCTTTCAATACTTTACAATATAACAAAATTGTAATAAAAAAAATGAGAGCCGAAGCTCCCATTTAAAACTATTCAATATTTATCCAATATCTCTGTGTCAGCACATCATCTTCATACACTTCATTTTCCAGTACACCATCTGCCTTGCGGATAGTTGCGGCAGATGCCACATTGTCTTTTGCACATGTTATCAGTACCTTTTCAATGCCCATATCTTTACATATTTCCAATGCCTGTGCCAGCATCTGTGTGGCATAGCCTTTGCGTCTTTCACTTTTTCTTACGCTGTAACCGATATGTCCGGCATATGCTAAAAGATAATCATTCAGTCTATGGCGGATATCTATCATACCGATGATGTTGTTATCTTCATCAACGCCCAGCAGGGTAGTGGATGGCACCCAGCCTTCTGCCACAGTTTCTTCACAGGAATTATTCACAACATCCTTGAACCATTCGTCAAAAGTATTGTATTCCCCAAGTGAGGCAGACCCGTGTACTCTTTCTCCGTTCAGTGCAAATTCTTCTCTGTAAGCCCAGATTTTATCTGCCCAGTCATAAGTTGGTTTAATCAGTTTGATTTTCATATTTCTGCCTCCTTGTTTTTTAATATAAACCGATTATATCACAGAATATTGATGTTACAATAGCAGGTGGAAAAGTTTGTGTTTAATCATATAAAACAGCCTTGTTTTCAATGTTTTTAGTAATTTGTTACAAATTAAAAGACCGCTTTCGCGGTCTTTTCTGTTTTACAGTGAGTTGTTGAACCGTCTGATAATAAAGGCCCAGGTATTCCGTCCTACAATACCATCTGCTTTCAAGTTGTATTTTGACTGGAAGTTTCTTACAACCTGTTTTGTCATATTGCCATAAATGCCGTCCACTGTCAGGGTAGGCCAGCCGGCGCCGATATAGCTATTTACAGCATTGAGATAGCTTTGGATAAACCTTACACTGTCGCCCTGGCTGCCTGTATTCAGTACATAACCGGGGTACTGTGATGTAACAGAAGTGTTGTTTTTGTCAGTTACACCTTTGGATACTGCCACTATTTTGTCCCAGGTCTGCTGGCCTATGATGCCATCTGTAGTCAGGCCAAACTGCCCCTGAAAACGGCGTACAGCATTTGTCATATTTGTGCCGTACTTGCCATCTGCAGACTGGTAGTTGATAGCAGTGTAAACAGGATGTACATTGTTCAGTCTTGTCTGCATATTGACTACCTGCCGTCCGCTGTCGCCGGGGCGCAGTGGTGTGCCGGGGTATGCGTCAGGGTCTACCGGTGGCAGGCTGTTGTAATCCGCAACAATGGCGTTCCAGGTCATCTGACCTATAACACCATCGGCAGCCAGTCCTTTCAGTCTCTGATACTGAATAACAGTGTTTTTAGTGGCCTGGCCAAATCTACCGTCAACAGTCAGCCTTGTCAACGAAGGATATTTTCCTGTTTTAATTGCATTCAGATAAGATTGCATTATAGTTACATTACTGCCACTGCTGCCCATACGCAGAGGAATACCGGGATATACTGGACTTGTTGCCATAATGTTTTCTGTTATATTTTCATTCACAATATCATAAATCATATAAAATACCTCCTGTGAAGTTATGATATTCCCAGAGCGGGGAAAAGGTGAATAATCAAAACCACCTAAGCTGGTGGTATGCACCAGCCCTATAAGGGCGTACTGCTGGCTCACCTCTCAAGAGGTATTGAAAATCCGTCAACTGCATTACGCGCACTGCAACCACTAAAGTGGTAATATGTCATCCTGAGCGAGTAAAACGAGTCGAAGGATCTTTGTTCCAGAACTATCTGCAAAGTAATAATT
>JAFZDX010000145.1 GCA_017560985.1 Oscillospiraceae bacterium | reverse complement strand
ACAGGCTGGCTGAAAAAGAGGTGGCATCCGTAAGGTTTGACTTTGCCGGCTGCGGCGAAAGCAGTGACAGTGGCATAAACCAGACTTTTATGGCAGAAGTTTCTGACACAGTTAAGGCATATGAATTTGCCATAAATAATGACAGGATTGACAGCGACAGAATAGGCATTATAGGTTACAGCCAGGGTGGCAGGGTTATGGCTATGTTTCTGGACAGCCATTATGAAAAAATAAAAGCCGCTGTATCCTGGTCCGGTGCCTGCCACAACGGAATAGGTGTTTTCAGTGGCTGGTTTGATGCTTTTTACCCACAGGCTGTGGAAAAAGGCTATGTGTCTGTACCTATGGGCTGGAGAAGTGACCTGATAGTGCCAAAAGACTGGTTTGACGAAATAAAAAATACCAACCCTATGGATGCACTGAAAAAGTACAAAGGCGAACTGCTGGTAATTGCAGGTGATGCCGATGTACTGGTACCTATGCCACACTGCGAAGAAATAGCCGCCACGAATGAAAAGGCAGAACTGATAATATATGAAGGCGCAGACCATAGCTTCAACGTATTTACAGAAGACAAATCCATTTCAGATAATGTAATTGAAACCACTGCACAGTGGCTGACCCAGCATTTATAAAACAAAGACACCTCCCTCATCAGAGGGAGGTATATTTTTTACAGTTATTTATCCAGATAATGTGCTGCGGCTGTGGCTGCGATAGCACCGTCAGAAGTAGCTGTAACCAGCTGGCGCAGTGATTTTGTTCTTGTGTCACCTGCAACAAAAACACCAGGGATGTTTGTTGTGCAGTCTTCACCTGCTGCAATATAGCCGGAATCCATATCCACTTTACCTGCAAAGATGTCGTTCTGTGGCACCAGGCCAACAGCAACGAAAACAGCTGATGTAAACAGAGTCTTTTCTTCTTCTGTTTTCACATTTTTAACTTTCAGTGTGGAAACATTGCCCTGGCCTTCAATAGCCAGTGGAATTGTATCGTAAAGAATTTCAATTTTTGGGTTTGCCAGCACTTTTTCCACTTCGTGTCTTGCACCGCGGAATTCGTCACGGCGATGAATGAGGTAAACTTTTTCACAAATACCTGCCAGATAAACAGCATCTTCCAGCGCTGTGTTACCGCCGCCTACAACTGTGGCTGTTTTGTCTTTGAAGAACAGACCGTCACAGGTTGCACAGTAGCTTACGCCTGCACCCAGGAATCTGTCTTCGCCAGGGATTTCCAGTTTTCTTCTTACAACACCTGTGGCAATAATCACTGTTTTTGCCTGGTATTCGCTTCCATCGTTACATTTCAGTGTTTTGATTTCGCCTTCCAGGTCAACATCAACAACAGCTTTGTATTCAATGGTAGCACCAAAGCCAACAGCCTGTTCATAGATGCCCATTGCATATTCCACACCGCTTACTTTGCCCATTGCTGGGTAGTTTTCTACTTCCGGTGTGTTGATGATCTGACCGCCGTGTACATTTGCTTCAAATGTAATTGTGTTCAGACCTGCGCGCTGACCATAGATAGCAGCAGCAAGACCTGCAGGGCCTGCGCCGATAATAGCAATATCATAAATCATAGTATCTCACTCAATTAACCTTTCATATGTCATTACATTATTTATTAATTATATTATACAAAATTACTTTTGTCTATACGGTGACAAAATCACAATGTGTTTTTTATGTAAAAATTCCATAATAATGTTTATTTTTCGCAGTGCATATTATATTATTGATATATACAGTATTACAGGTGGTGGACTATGAACAAAGCTATTACAAATATATGCCTGGGGCTGACCGCGGCAGCCGGCACAGCGGCCTTTCTGAAATGGCAGAACCAGGGTATAAGAGTGACAAAATATAAATATTCTTCTGACGATTTGCCACAGGGATTCAGCGGTTTCAGAATAGCCCATATTTCAGACTTTCACAACGACAGACATCTGGGCAAAAAGGTGGCAACGCTGACAAAAGCTGAAAAGCCGGATATTATCGCGCTGACTGGCGACCTGTTTGACTGCAGAAAGCTCAATCTTGATGCCGGCATAAATCTGATAAGACAGCTGGTGAAAATCGCACCGGTGTATTATGTGCGCGGCAACCACGAGGCAAGAATAGAAAACACTGACGATGTAACCGCCCTGCTGGAAAGTATGGGTGTGACTGTAATGGAAAACAGCAAAATAACACTGGAGAAAAACGGAGCAGCTGTAACGCTGATGGGTGCAAAGGACCCAAGGTTTTACCACAGTGGCAAAAAGGGTGAAAACGGAGCCAACCAGTTCCGCCGGCGGCTTTCACAACTGACAGAAAACGACAGCACTTTTAAACTGCTGTTGAGCCACCGCCCTGAATTTATACACACCTATCGCAACAATAATATAGACCTGGCACTGACAGGCCATGCCCACGGCGGCCAGTTTGGAATACCATTTACTGACTATGGAGTATTTGTACCAAACCAGGGGATTTTCCCGCCTTATGCTGCTGGTATGAAACAAATGGATAACACCACAGTGGTAATCAGCCGTGGCATAGGCAACAGCGGCTTCCCTTTCCGCCTGTTCAACCGCCCTGAAGTAGTAATAATAGAATTTGAATAACAAATAAAAAAGCACCTCAAAAGAGGTGCTTTTTTTAATCAGATTATATTATCTCTGTTTGTCTATCGTTAGTCTATCGTTAAATAATTTTTAAAGGAGTTAATATAATCTTTTTATGATTAAGGAATAATTACCAGAATAACCTTGTAATTCAAATTACATCAGTTCGTAAGATGGGTTCATATGAACTTTACCAGATTTGTACAGGTATGTAGCGAAACCGCCGAATGCTACCATGGAAACAACGTTCAGCATGATAACGCCCATTGACAGACCTT
>JAFZDX010000144.1 GCA_017560985.1 Oscillospiraceae bacterium | reverse complement strand
GTCGCCACCGTTGTGGATACCACAGCCTGCAACGATAACAACGTCTGCATCGTCACCGATGTGGAAATCGTTGTAAACCATTTCTTCAATACCGCTTTCAGACAGCAGTACAGGAATGTGGATACTTTCTTTTTTAGTACCTGGTTTGATGATAATATCAATACCGTCTTTGTCTTCTTTTGACACAATGTCAATGTTGGCAGTTGTATTGCGACCTGCGGATGTACCGTTTGTACGGATGTTGTAAGCACCGGCAGGTACTTCGTGCAGGTCTGCCACCTGCTCCAGAAGATTCAGCTGAATTTTATCCAATTGCATAGCCATAGTGTTTACTCCTTAATCTGTGGGCAGACTGCAGATACACCCAGAATCTGTGGCATAATTTCTTCTTTTGTGCCCACCTGTGCGATTTCACCGTCCTTGAGAAGAACGATTTTGTCAGCAATTTCCAGAATTCTTTCCTGATGGGAAATAATCAGGATATTGCCTTTGATATTTTCGTGCATTGATTCAAAAACTCTGATAAGGCTGTTGAAGCTCCACAGGTCAATACCTGCTTCCGGTTCATCAAACAGTGAAAGTTTTGTACCGCGTGCCAGAATCATGGCGATTTCGATACGTTTCAGTTCACCACCGGAAAGTGATGCATTCACTTCACGGTTGATGTAGTCACGGGCACACAGACCAACTTCTGACAGGTAGGAACATGCTTCTGTAAAGGTCAGTTTTTTACCTGCTGCCAGGTTAATAAGGTCTTTTACAGTGATACCTTTAAAGCGTACAGGTGCCTGGAAAGCAAAGCTGATACCGGCTTTTGCCCTTTCTGTAATACCCATTTCTGTAATATCCACACCATCCAGCAGAATCTGGCCTGATGTAGGTGTGATGATACCGGCAATGATTTTTGCCAGTGTGGATTTACCGCTGCCGTTAGGGCCTGTGATAACCACAAATCTGTCATCAATTACAAGATTTATATTTTTAAGAATATCTTTTTTTCCGTTGTCTGTTACTGTGTAACTGACATTTCTCAGTTCTAACATTTTTTACTCCGTTGTGTTATATATTCTGTAACTTACTGTACACTTAATATACACTGTATTGGTATAATTTTCAATAGTTTTGTGACTTGCACACTTAAATTAACTGTGGTGTTCTTCCAGCAGTTTTCTCTGGGCTGACCACAGCTTGTCTGAAAGGTCAACATAGTATTTATGTGGATATTCCAGACGTTTCAGTTCGTCCCACAGTGTGTCCAGCTGGCGCATTGCATAGTCGCGCACCTGTATCAGTGGTGGGTTATCATAAATACGTTTGCCTTTTTCAAACACAGGAATCAGCAACGGTTTGATGGTTACATCAACCAGTGTCTGTTTTTTCCAAGGTTCCAGTGGGCTGAAAATAGTAATTTCATTTAAATCTGATGGGTCTTCTTCCCACATTGTCAGATAGTCTGCCTGAGCCTTGCCTGTATGGTTGGAATAGATTCTCCACACCTGTTTTTTATAAGGAATTGTAATTTTTTCAAAACTTTCGCTGATTTTGATTTTTGGGATGTACTTGCCGTTTTTATTCACAGCAACCAGTTTGTATACACCGCCCAGAACAGGGTTTGTGGCACTGGTAATAAGTTTTTCGCCAATGCCGAAAGAATCGATTCTGGCATCATTGATAAGCAGGTCACGAACGATGTATTCATCCAGAGAGTTGGAAGCGATTATTTTGCAGTCCTGATAGCCTGCAGCATCCAGCATTGCCCTGGCTTTTTTGGACAGATATGCGATGTCACCACTGTCTATGCGAACGCCAACAGGGCGTTTGCCCATCGGTTTCAGCACTTCGTCAAATACTTTGATAGCATTTGGAATACCACTTTTCAGAACATTGAAAGTATCAACCAGCAGCACAGTGCTGTCAGGATAGATTTCAGCATATCTTCTGAAGGCTTCGTATTCTGTGTCAAAGCTCTGCACCCAGCTGTGTGCCATTGTACCGGATGCTGGGATGCCCCAGTCGCGGTCCATCATTGTATTGGAAGTAGAAACACAGCCGGCAATATATGCGGCACGGGTACCGTAATTGGCAGCATCTACACCCTGGGCACGGCGTGCACCAAATTCCTGAACACTGCGGCCCATTGCAGAGCGAACAATGCGGTTTGCTTTTGTGGCGATAAGTGTCTGATGGTTCATAAGAATCAGCAATGTTGTTTCAACCAGCTGAGCCTGAATCATAGGACCTTCCACAACAACCATTGGTTCTTTTGGAAATACAGGTGTACCTTCCGGCATAGCCCATACATCACATTCAAATTTGAAATTACGCATATATTCCAGAAACTCTTCGCTGAATATACCTTTGCTGCGCAGATATTGAATATCGTTGTCATCAAAGTGAAGATTTTCCAGATAGTCCATAGCCTGTTCCAGACCAGCGGAAATTGCAAAGCCGCCATTGTCTGGCACTCTGCGGAAAAACAGGTCGAAAACACCTATATCATCTTTACGGCCTGCCTGGAAAAAGCCGTTGGCCATTGTCAGTTCATAAAAGTCTGTAAGGATTGATAAATTACGTGGGTCTTTAATACTGAAATTACTGTTTTTCATAATGATAATCTCCTGCTGTTCCCTCATAAATTTTTTCGAAATCAAACATCATAAAGTCTTCAGGTTTTACCAGAGAATAATGTTTGTTGAATTTAAGAATATCTCTCATACAGTATGCAACAAATCCGCTGCAGGTGTAATGTTTGCGTCTGCCCCAGGCAATGTTGCCCTGTATTGCAGGCAAGCCCAACAGATTGTAGCGATACTGATTTCTTTTCAGACGGAACTCGTCCAGTTTTGTCAGCATATCGCCGTATTCTTCATCTGTCATCTGTGCTTCATATACTGCAATTTTTGTTTTTGGTTTCAGGCCAAAATAGCCTGTATGTACACCCTCGCTGATAAAACCTGCCGGGAATAACAGACGGGGATTTTTGCGGCCAAAAGAATAGAATTCATTTAATTCCCCAGACAGTGCAAGGGAGGTGTGGTTCCAGTATGCGCCTGTAAAAATTCTTACCACACGTGCCATCAATGTGTTTGAATGGCTGAGCACGATATAATAATTGTTCATTTTATTTTATCTTACCTCTGTAATAATTATCTTCTTCTGCGATGCACTTTCTGCATCCTTTCATGTTTTTTGTACTGCAAATAAGCGAAAATAAAGTAAATAGCAACCAGAACAAATGTAACTGCCAGCACTACACGGAAGTAGAGTGATTTGTATGCTTCCTGGAATTTGCCCACCAGGAACATAACGGTGCTGCGTTCCATATCGTCATGGCTTACCAACTGGCTGGTGCCGACTTTCTGGCCCGCCAGGTAATAATCTACTGTGCCGATAACATCACCGGCAGCAATCGGTGCGCCCACGTATTCAGGCAAGTTGTAAACTTTCTGAAAGCTGGATTCGTCTGCATCATTTGGCAGAATGGACATAACCTGTGTATCAGCATAAACCAGCAGTGTGTCAGCATCGGCTGAATATTTCAGCGGTACTTCTGTAACAGGGAATGTAAGGGTATTTGCACTGCGCAGAGAATAGCTTTCAAAGAAATAGTCCATTATCTGCTGTGTTGTAAACATGGCACTTTTTTTATTGCCATTTTCAAACTCTGCACCGATAACAACAAGCATATAATTTTCGCCATTTTTCTGACAGGTACATACAAAATTGGAATAATCCAAAGTGCCTGTTTTCATACCTTTGACATATGAACGATAGTATTCTGGATAAGCTTTGCTCTGCATCCAGTTAGTATTCTGTATCAAGTAAGGCTTGGCATGCTTGACATTGGCAGGCATCTGATAGGTATTGGTAGTAACAATATCCATAAAGCCCGGCAATTCATAGCATGCCTTTGCAATCAGATACATATCATAGGCTGATGTGTAGTGATTGTCTTTGAAAAGGCCGTGAGGGTTTGTAAAATTGGTGTTTTTACAGCCCAGTTTTCTGGCCTCGTTGTTCATCATCATACAGAAGTTGGTCACGTCGCCATTACCTATATAGTCAGCAAGTGCAAGGGCGCCTTCGTTGGCTGAAGGCAACATAATAGCATACATCAGATCTTTTACTGAAAGTATCTCACCCCGCCATATATCGGCATGTGAACCATTCATACCATATATTTCATCAAAAATATAACGTGGAACAGTAATTTTTGTGTTTTCAAAATCATCCACATACTGATATGTGGTGTATGCAGTCAGCAGTTTTGTAAGTGACGCAGGGTCATACTTTTCGTGACTGTTTTTTTCAAACAGAATTTCGCCTGTGTCAAGACTGGCAAGAACATAGGCTCTGGCGTTTACTTCAAATGGCAGCTCATATCTGGCGGCTGAAACCGGCAGCCGGAAAACCGACAGGCAAACCATAAAAGTAAGGGCCAGTGACAATGTGCGTATAAATTTTTTCATATGGACATTACCCTGAATTTATATTAAAATATTAACTGTAATCAACATTGGTTAAACAACAAACTTTAACCTATTAATTATATCATATATTTAATAAGAAATAAAGCGAAAATGAGGATATAGTATGATTTTTATTACTGCAGACACCCACGGGGAACTGGAAAGGCTGACTGACAAGAAACTGAAATTCATCAAAAAGTTTGACACCCTGATTGTACTGGGTGATTTTGGCTTTGTGTGGAGCGGTGATAAACAACAGGAAAAGAACCTGAAGAAAATCAGCAAGCTGCCTTTCAAGGTGCTGTTTATAGACGGCTACAATGAAAACTTCAAGGCGCTGGAGCAGTATCCGGACACTGTGTACCGCGGTGCACAGGCAAAGGAAATATACCCCGGACAGGTGTATTACATAAAACGCGGTGAAGTGCTGGAAATAGATGATATGAAACTGCTGTGCTTTGGCGGCGCAGATGACTATATAGATGATGTTTTCAGTGATTATCCACCAAGTGATGCTGACTTTGAAAGATGCAATGCCAATATGCAGCGCCACGGCTGGAAAGTGGATTATATACTGACCCACAGCCCAAGCGGAAACATAAACAGATTTCTGAATATGGACAGTTTTACCTTTGGCAAACTGTTTGACTATCTGGATACTGTGGCAGACAAAGCAGAATATAAAAAATGGTATTTCGGTTTTTACCACAAAGATAAATATGTGTCACCAAAGGTACAGGCAGTTTATACCGATGTGTACAAACTGGGGGATTAGTATTTACCCTTTCCTTTTTTGCTCATAGATGACCAGACAGGTGCGTCTTCATCATCGCTTTTTGGAATAAAAAGATGTGTCAGCAGTTTATTGGACAGGGGCAGTACCACCGCCATTACGGCGATGAACAAAACCCAGTATTTAAAAGGGATTTCTTTTGTAATATCAACCCCTGTTGTTGCATAAATCCAAAACATAGACACATTCCTTTTTTATCATAATATATTATTATACCATTATTTTGGTAAAATCAAATAATATATTATTTAATATTATATTAAATAATTGTAAATCCGGGTGTATGCCCGGATTTTTTTAGTCTATATAAATGGTATGGTGACATTTGCCCCCACTACGCTTGCAGGACTGTCTCGCGGTTTTCTGAGCGGGACGTCCGGGAGGCCGCCCCCTACGCGAAGAAATGACCGGGCGCATCCTTGCAAGGCCAGTGGGTTTCACCTTTCAGCAAAAAACAGTCTCCCTTTCGGGAGACTGTAATTTTTATGTATTAGTCAATTACTCTGCCTGCTGGTTTTCTGGCAACATTCAGTTTTTCCAGACATTCGTCGCCAAACAGTTTTTTCATTGCTGTTTCAAATGCATCTTTTGCATCTTCTGCTACACAGCACAGTACCATCCAGCATACGCCTTTTGCTTTACAGTGCCATTTTACAGCACCGCCAACAGATTCTTTTTCAATTTCTTTTGTTGTTTCAACAGATGGGCTGCCCATACCGTCAACTGCATTTTCAGCATAGATAACACCAAAGTTTTCCTGTGTGAAGTAGTCCATAAGGAACAGTGCTGCTTCTTTGTCCACTTCTTCCATTTCGCCAAGAATTGTGTAGAATTCTGCTTCTGTCAGAGTTTCGATTTCTTTGCCCAGTTTAGCCATAAAAGCGTCCAGACGTGGGTCTACTTCTTCTTCAGGCATATCAATATCTGTTTCGCCAACTGTTACAACATACAGGCTGTTGCCTTTCATATCAACTTCAGTTTCTGTGATAACTGGGTTTTCTGCATCTGTAAAGTCACCTGTAACCACTTTACCACGGATAGAAGAATAAACATCTGTTGCGTAGGAATCAACCAGAATGTGGTTTGCCAGTGCCCACTGTACAACTTCAGCCAGTTCTTTTTCTGTGCGTTCGCCGTTGAATGCCATATCGTTGATGATGTAAGCCACAGCTGTTGCCAGATGTGCTGGTTCGTCAAGACCGAAACTTGGCAGAGTGTCACAGTCGATGTACATATCGATACCGGAGATTCTGCGGTAACCTTTTTCCAGGAAAGCCTGCTGTACACCACGGATAACGCCGATAGTGAATTCGCTTTCCATACCGTATGGGCCGTGTGCATAAAGGTCAATGTTGTCTTCGCCCAGGTGGTCACGGCAACGAACACGGGAAATGTTTGTGCCGTTGTCAGCTGCTACACAGATAAAGTCTTTATCTGTTGGAATAGCAATGTCTGCACCATCGCCTGCCAGCAGAACACTGTAAGGCATAGAATAAACACGGCAGTTTCTTTTGAAGTCATAAATCTGACCGAAAACTGTAAGTGCTTCTTCGTATCTCATTTTGTTGTCAAACATTTTATCTTCGCCATAGTAGCTGATAAGAACATCGTTGTATTCGCCGTTCATAACCGCTTTCAGGATTTTTTCGTTTTTCTGCATTTTCAATACCTCTTTTTATAAAGAATATTCGTTTTAACACTAATAGTTATTATAGCATAAATAAAACGAAATAGTAAACAGCAAAATAGTATAAATTGCTTTTATTTACAGCAAAAATCAAAGGCAGGGCAAAAGCCCTGCACTCAGATTATT
>JAFZDX010000143.1 GCA_017560985.1 Oscillospiraceae bacterium | reverse complement strand
CTGCATTTTCAGCGCCGTCAATGGCAACTGTAGCCACAGGAATACCGGAAGGCATCTGTACTGTGCTGAGCAAGGAATCCAAGCCGTCTAATGTTGATGATTTAATTGGTACACCGATTACAGGCAGTGTAGTATGAGCCGCAAGAACACCTGCAAGATGTGCAGCTTTGCCGGCTGCAGCGATAATAACGCCAAAGCCGTTTTCTTTTGCATTATGTGCATAATTGAAGGCAGCCATAGGGGTGCGGTGAGCAGACATAATTCTTACTTCGTGTTCAATGCCGAATTCTGCCAGTTTGTTGGCACATTTCTGCATTACACCCAGGTCAGAGTCACTGCCCATAACAATTGCAACTTTTTTACTCATGGTAAATCCTCCTGTTTTGTATAGATGTTTTAATTTTTATAACAAAAAATAAAAAGCCTTTGCGTAAAAACACAAAGGCGTAACAAAGCATGCCGTTTTCTGCAAATAAACAGCACACCTATATACGCCCATAGCGTAAGATTATTATGGTAATCACGTAGAGACTCCTGCGCCAGATCCGCAGGCTAATATGGACGAAAATTATTTATTTCACTTTAAGTTTAACAAAAATAAGGGGTGTTTACAAGGAAAAACGCCCATTTTTTCTATCTTTTCCCTTTTGTGACATTTAATGCAGAAATATAGAATAAAATTTGTGAAATATCCACAATAGACAATTTTGCCTTCTGCGAAACACATTTGTACAATGTTAAAAAACAAACATATTGTTGTTGCTATGTGTAAATTCCTATTGTAAAAAAATGCCATATATTTTCTTTTGACAGCGACAATTTCACTGCAAATATACAAAATTGACAAAAGTTTCTATTTTTTATTGCAAATACAAATATTTCTGTGTTATATTTTTTTTGTAAAATGAATTTTTCCGTATAAACCCGATAATATGGGTCGGGTGTTTCTACAAAGCGACCGTAAATCGCTTTACTATGGCAGGGTTACCTACCATGGATTTATTCGGCTTTTCTATTTTGAGATTAAAATTCCGGAGGCTTTTATGAAAAAAATCTACACTGGTAAAACTAAAGACGTATTTGAACTTGAAAACGGCAACTATCTGCTGGCATTCAAAGACACAGTAACTGGCGAAAACGGCGTTTTTGACCCAGGTGCAAACACAGTAGGTCTGGAAATCGATGGTATCGGTAAACAGAACCTGAAAATGAGCAAAATCTTCTTCGAAATCCTGCAGGAAAAAGGCATTAAAACACACTATGTTTCCATCGACCCTGAAAAAGGCACAATGGAAGTTCTGCCTGCTAAAAACTTTGGCCACGGTCTGGAAGTTATCTGCCGTTTGAGAGCTGTTGGCTCTTTCATCAGAAGATATGGCGATTACATCGAAAGCGGCGCACCACTGGATGCATATGTTGAAATGACATTCAAAAACGACGCAAAAGGCGACCCACTGGTAACAAAAGAAGGTCTGATTGCTCTGGGTGTAATGACTGATGAACAGTACGAATCCACAAAGAAACAGACACAGGAAATCACAAGAATCGTTGCTGAAGAATTTGCTAAAAAAGGTCTGGACCTTTACGACATCAAATTTGAATTCGGCTATAACAAAGAACTTGACCAGGTTATCCTGATTGACGAAATTGCTTCCGGCAATATGCGTGTATACAAAGACGGTGAATACGTAGACCCTATCACTCTGTCTAACCTGTTCCTGGGCGAAGAAGCATAATATAATAAAAATCAAACTCCCTATGGTTCATCCACAGGGAGTTTTTATTTTTCAAATCCATTATAAATAAAAAATACGTGTGCCTGCCGGTTATGCACACGTTTTTATTTTATTCTATTTAATCCATGCAGCCAGAGAACTGCTTACTTCCCGCGCTACTTCAGGATTTATTGAATAATAAACCCATCTGGAATCTTTGCGTGATGTAACAATTCCACAATCGCACAGTATTTTCATATGGTGTGAAAGTGTTGACTGACCCATTTTTACCTGCCGGAGAATCTGGCCTGCGTTCAGTTCGTTTTCACTGATAAGGTCCATAATCATCAGACGGTTGGCATCACCCAATGCTTTGAATACTTTTTCTTTAGCTGATATTTTCATAATTATTTCGTCCTATCACATATTGTGCTGTCACATATAACTATTACCCACCAAGCATACCTTAACCGGTCGTTAGCACTGCTTAACTGGATATGAAATTATGATACACTATCCGCCAAATATTTTCAATACAAAAAATGAATATTTTTTGCTGATTAAACTGATTTTTACATATTTTATGTTTATTTATTCTAATTCTATGCATATATTTTTACCATATATTATTTTTATGCATTTAAATTACATAATATTTATAACTATGGATTATGTATTTTTATCTCTTATATATTTTTAAAAGTATTTCGCGTTCATTTTTCTTTTAGTATATAGTTCAATCTTGAACTATTTATTATAAACTCGATAGAACTTTTTACTAAATAATATTAACAATATGTTGAAATATAAATCAACTGAATTCACAGAATATCCGATATTTTTTTATTTATATTTTAGCTTATTATCTCATATATTTATTTATATGAATATTGTCTTTTACCAGACTTATCACTTATTTTATTCTTATTTTCATCTTTCAAGTTGCAGAAAATTCAAATATTCAAATCAATAAAAATATTTTATGGATAATATAAATTATTTTTATATCAATGTATTTTATGGCTAAAAAATTTTTAACCGACTGATTTCAGGCCAGTCGGTTAAAATTTCAGATATATTTTTCAAAATTATTCATATCATCCTGTAAGTCTTTAAGAAACAGGTCAATATGCCAGCCATCAGTTGTTGCGTGGTGGCAGGTAAGTGACAGAGGCATCAACATTTTGCCAGCCTGTTCAAAATATTTACCAGCTTCCACAGATGGAAAGTAATAGGGTTTGTTTTCGTAACTGTGCACCGCAAAAGATTTGAATTCAACCCATGGAATTGCAGACACTGTGTAAGCATTAGGTGGCGGAACTGTGTGTTTTTGTGCCAGTACACCATGATTATTTCCATAATTTTTCTGATTTTCCAGGTAAGCATTGTAAAAGATTTTAAAATCATCACTGTATTCCGTCCACATCAGCGAAAAAGTTTTATCATCATTATGAAAGTGGGCATAAAGGGGTGTAAGCCTGTCATAATACCCCAGCTGGCCGTCTTTCACCGCCACTTTGAATTCAATCTGTCTGTTCAGATTTTTTGTAATCAGCCACAGGTAGGCTGGAAAAAACTTTATATCCCGGCTTTTTACTGTCTGCAACAAATGAGTAATGTCTATATCAACAGTCAGAGAATAGCCGGTGGGTGCCATTTGGGAAAAGTAGCAAAACATTTCGCCCCTTGGCCAGGTTTGAATATCAATAGGTGTGAAATCAGTCATATTTTAATCTCCTGGTAGAACAACCCGTGCTGTGTGCAGTACCACACCAGTCTGGCACGGCGTACAAAAGGCAGGCGGCACTGAAGGTCCCACTGTGGGTAAAGTTTGCGCAGTATCACCCCGTCCGCCGACAGCAATGCCACAAATGAAATGTAATGCTGACGTTCCATTGGATGGTCGGAGGATACAAAATATTCGTTTTCAATTTTTTCTATACCAAGGCACTGGGTTTCGTCTGCCTTCTGCAAAGGCAAAGCAGTAAGTTTTTTACCACAGCAGGTAATGTTGGCATCGGCCATTGCTGTAATTATGTTGCCGCAGACAGGGCATACATAAAACTGTGTCTTTCGCATATTGCCAGCCAATGCTTTGTTGGCGTCCAGCTGACCGGACAGCAGTTTTTCAATATCTACATTAAAAATTTTTGACAGTTGTGGCAACAGGGACAAATCCGGCCGACCAAGACCTCTTTCCCATTTGCTGACAGCTTTATCACTGACATTCAGAAGATGTGCCAGCTGCAGCTGTGTCATATTGTTTTCTTTTCGCAGGCTATATATCAGCCTGCCGATTTTTGCATTATCCATACTCTCACCTCGTTTTAATTATAGAACATTATGCAAGGTTTGCAATAAACGGAAAGTAGAGTTTGGGTAAATTATTATTTTTATTGGATTCGTATCATATAACTACAAAAAATAAAAAAGAGTATCTTTCGATACTCTTTTTATTTGGTGCACCATCAGGGACTCGCCGCTCTTGCCTTTGGCAAGCGCTAACTGGCTTTCGCTGTCGCTCAAGCTCTCGCTTGCTACAAACAGTCCACCGGACTGTTTGTTTAACGCAGCGACCCTCTCGGGTGACGGAGTCGACCGCTGCCTGCGGCAGATAAAGGGAGACGGAGGAAGGGAAAGTTACAAGCGGACAAGAGGGGCTTTCAGCCCGTCGCAGTACGCGACGATAACTTTTCAGGGGAGAGTCCTTTTACTTTACAAAATAAAAATGGCCGGTCCGTATGAACCAGCCATTTTTATGGTGCACCATCAGGGACTCGAACCCGGGACCCACTGATTAAGAGTCAGTTGCTCTACCAACTGAGCTAATGGTGCATATTTTCTATTGCCTTAATATTATACCACCAAAAAACAAAAATGCAATAGTTTTTT
>JAFZDX010000142.1 GCA_017560985.1 Oscillospiraceae bacterium | reverse complement strand
GGCATAAATACTTTTGCCAGGCTGAGGAATACGAAAAAGCCCAGTACGTCTGTGGCGGCTGTCAGGAAGATGGAACTTGCCAGGGCAGGGTCCACTTTCAGTGCTTTCAGCACCAATGGTACAAAGAAGCCGAACACACCGGCCACAATGTTGTTGGCAATCATAGCCAGCACAGTGATAACACCCAGGTATGGGTTGCCATATTTTACAGCCACTATCACACCGGCAATACTGCCTATGATTGCGCCGTTTATAATACCGGCGACAATAGGTTTTATTACTCGCATCCAGTCATCTTTCAGGTTGATTTCACCCAGTGTGATGCTGCGCAGTATAATCGCCATTGTCTGGTTGCCTGCATTACCGCCCATGTTGGCAATAATTGTCATTGTGGCAGACAGCGCCACCACCTGTGCAATAGTGTCTTCAAACAGTGACAGTGTAAATGAAGCCATAAATGCTGTAACCAGGTTTACCATCAGCCAAGGCAGACGGAATTTTACACTTTCCAGTATGGTGGAATCAATGCTTTCTTCCGCGCTGGCACCACCCATTTTCAGAATATCTTCGGTCTGTTCTTCAAACAGAACATCGATGATATCGTCGACAGTGATAATACCCAGCAGGGCGCCTTTTCTGTTTACAACAGGTACGGCAGTAAGGTCGTATTTGGATGCAATGTGGGAAACTTCTTCCTGGTCCATATCAGGTGTAACGCAAACCACATTGTCGTACATTATTTCTGACAGCTTCACCTGGTTTTCTTCCACCAGAATATCACGCAGGTCAGCTGTACCTATCAGTTCTTTTTTGCCGTTGAGAACAAAAATAGTATCTATAATTTCTGTTTTCGGGGCAATTTCTTTGATTTTTGCAAGAGCCTTTTCTATGGTCATTTCTGCAGAAAGGGCAATGTATTCGGTGGTCATAATACCACCGGCAGTATCGTCTGCATACAGCAGCAGGCTTTGCACTTCGTCGCTGCTTTTCAGCCTGCGCAGAATGGTTTTTCTTCTGTTTACAGGCATTTCGCCGATAATATCAGCAATATCGTCGTTTGACATATATTTGAAAATGCCCAGAATGGCTTCGTAGTCCAGCAGGTCAACAAAGCGCTGCTGCATATCTTCGTCCATCTGTTCCAGAACCTGTGCCACGTGTTCGTGGTCCAGTCTTTCATAGAATGCCAGCAGTTCTTCGTCAGTAAATTCTTCCATTGCGATAGCAACGTCAATGGCAAAGTCTGACTCGATTACATCTTCCAGTTCTTCCTGTTCTGTTGTCAGCAGCATATCAGTCAGGTCTACATCTGCTTCTTCCAGTTCATCTTCGTCTGCTGTAATGGCATCTATAAGTTCGATTATTTCTTCATCTTCTTCCACAAAGTCATCTGATCCCGTAGAAAAACCGATGCTATTGTAATTTCTTTCATCCATAAAAATACCTCCGTTCCCGGTGCAGAACAGAGGTGGCTATGCTTTTAAAGCTGACAACATCTGTGTGTGCACCTGTATTGATTTGTAAGGGTATAATCGCCCGTTCCCGCAAGGGTCACTACTCACAAATGTCATCTCCTTTAAATTGAATTTTATCCAGGAATAAATGCCTGTTACTTATTATCATAGTCTAAAAACGAAGGTATTGTCAACAGAATTCTATAAGTAAAAAATATTTTTTGTGACCGGGATTACTGCTTTTCAGGTTGACTTTTTTTAAGGGAAAGGTGTATTATATTACCATACCCCCGGGGGAGGGGGTGTGTAAGGAGAAAACTATGGTTGCAGATAAAACTAAAGTTCTCCGCCTGTTGAAAACTGCCCGCGGCCAGCTGGATGCAGTTATCAAAATGGTGGAAGATGACAGATATTGTGTGGATATTTCCCATCAGCTTATGGCCACAGAAGGCCTGTTGTCAAACGCAAACAGACAGGTGCTTACAGCCCATCTGAAACATTGTGTAAACAATGCGGAAACCGAAGAAGACCGCAATGAAAAAGTGGATGAACTGATTGGTCTGATGAGCAAAATATTGAAATAAGAGGCAAATATGAAACAGAAGTATGATATTACAGGTATGACCTGTTCTGCCTGTTCCTCCAGGGTTGAAAAAAGTGTTTCAAAACTGGATGGAATTGGCACAGTAAATGTAAACCTGCTGACAAACAGTATGCAGGTGGAATATCCTGATGGGGCGTTGACCACAGAACAAATTATTTCCTGCGTGGAAAAGGCAGGCTATGGTGCAGCCCTGGCAGGCGGCGAAGGAAAACAGCAGGCGGCATCTGCAAAGCCAAAGGAAAACGTAGCTGAAAAACAGATAGCACAGATGAAGAAAAGACTTATTACTTCATTTGTTTTCTGGATTCCGCTGATGTATGTGTCCATGGGTAGTATGTACGGCGCACCACTGCCACAGTGGCTGACAGGCCATCAGAATGCAATTTCTTTTGCATTGATACAGTTTTTGCTGTGCCTGCCTATTATGTATATAAATAAACATTATTATGAAAAAGGTTTTTCCACCCTTTTTCACGGCGCACCTAATATGGACAGCCTTATTGCTGTGGGTTCCACAGCGGCTATTGCCTATGGCGTGTTCGCTATTTTCAGAATGAGCTGGGGTATGGGCGCAGGTGATATGGCCCTGGTGGCAAAATACCATATGGACCTT
>JAFZDX010000141.1 GCA_017560985.1 Oscillospiraceae bacterium | reverse complement strand
TTTTGCCAGTCTGTGACGGAGCAGCAGACCTTCGTGTACTGTAGAACGGCGCAGGTCAAGGTAACGGTATTTAAGACGGAGTTCGTCATTTACGTTAACATTGTCCTTGATTTCAAAAGGAGTTGTATCTGCTTTTGAAAGAAGTTTCATTTCTTTAACAAGAATTTCGATTTTACCTGTTGGGATGTTGTTGTTTGGGCTTTCACGAAGTGCTACAACACCTTTTGCCATTACAACGTATTCTGTTCTGAGAAGTTTTGCTTTTTCAAAAGTTTCTCTTGGACATTCGTCATTGAAGTTGAGCTGGATGATACCTTTTGTGTCTCTAACGTCACAGAAGATAACTGCACCCAAGTCTCTGCTTTTTGCGATATAACCTGCTACAACAACTTCCTGACCTACCATTTCTTCAGTCACGCGTGTAGAATAGTGAGTTCTGCGCATATTACCCATAAGTTCCATAGTGTATACCTCTTTTATTTAAGCTGTTCTCTGATTGGTTTTGCCAAATCAAGAGTAATCTGTTCTTTTGTCAGCATATTTTTTGCAACAGCTGTCTGGTTTGCAACTTCATCATCACCCAGTACAACTGTGTAAATTGCTTTGATTTTGTCTGCATACTTCATCTGTGCTTTCAGACTGCGGCCCATAAGGTCAGACTGTGCGCGCATACCTTCTGCTCTGGCTTTTTCAGCAAGTGTAAATGCATAAACCTTTGCAGCTTCACCGATGTTTGCAAAGAAGATTTCTGGTACTGAATCTTCGCCCAGTGAGATGCCTTCTGCTTCAAGAGTCAGCAGAAGTCTTTCAAGACCCATACCAAAACCTACTGCAGGCACGTGGTTGCCGCCCAGTTCTTCAAACAGACCATCGTAACGGCCACCGCCACATACTGTGCCCTGGGAACCGATACCGTCGTATACAAATTCAAATACAGTTTTTGTGTAGTAGTCAAGACCACGAACAATTTTTGTATTGATAGCATAATCAACGCCCATTGCATCCAGTGTCTTTTTCAGACCTTCAAAGTGGTCGTGGCATTCGTCACACAGATGTTCGATAACAACCGGTGCATTTTTTGCGATTGCAGAACATTTTTCTTCTTTACAGTCCAGCAGACGCAGTGGGTTCTTTTCAAAACGTGCTTTACAGTCTTCGCACATACCATCGATATGCTGTGCAAAGTATTCTTTCAGTTTTTCGTGATATTTAGGACGGCAGTTTGGACAGCCGATAGAGTTGATGTTAAGTTTAACTGCTGTAAGGCCCAGTTCTTTCAGGATTCTTGCGCCTGTTGCAATTACTTCAGCGTCAGCAGTGTAGTCCTGTGCGCCGAAAAGTTCGATACCCAGCTGGTGGAATTCACGCAGACGGCCTGCCTGTGGTTTTTCATATCTGAAACAGCTGAGAATATAGTATGCCTTGAGAGGAAGCCCTTCATTAAGGATACCTTTTTCCAGAACTGAACGAACAGTTGATGCTGTGCCTTCCGGACGCAGTGTGATGCTGCGTTTACCTTTGTCTTCAAAGGTGTACATTTCTTTGTTAACAACGTCTGTTGTGTCGCCGATGCCGCGCAGGAACAGTTCTGTATGTTCAAAAGTAGGTGTTCTGATTTCTTTGAAACCGTACTGGTCAACTACTTCTCTCAGTTTATTTTCCAGCAAAAGCCATTTGTAGCTTTCGTATGGAGAAACGTCCTGTGTGCCGCGAGGGCCTGTAATTTTCTGTGCCATAATACTTCTCCCCTTTGCATAATTTTCAGATAAATTATGCAAATATATTATTTATATCTTCTGTAAATTTTACCACAAAATACGGCTGTACGTCAACACAGTACAGCCGTAATAAAATAATTATTTAAACACTTCGACTTTCTGATTAACCAGATCAAGCCATATCAATGGTGTATAACACTTTCCACTTTGGTCATTGAAATGGTATGATGTATTGACAATTCCTTGCCCATATATATCAAGCACAGTGACAGTCTGTTCATGACATTCCTCTATACCATTATCTGCCGCAAAAACTTTAAACTCATCTGATGTTCGTATAATTGATATGATATTTACATTTTCCCATCGGTTGTTCTGAAAATCTATAAGTTCAATATTTCCATAACCTGTCTTTTCCGCTGCTACAAACAGATATCTGCTGTCATCAGAAAAAGCAGACATACCATATTCAATTTTGCTTTCAGAATCTATTAGAATAGGATTTGATTTATTTGTTTCAATTATTATATCCCCCCGATTTTCTACGATTGTAGCGGTAATTTTGCCATTAGGTGACGTTATTTTTTCAAGCTCATTGGGAATTGAATAATAAATTTTAAAAATCGCAATTGAAACAATAATAACACAAGCCAAAGCGACTATGTTTTTAGTTTTTTTCATCTTTTCTCCTTAAGGTTCTTCATTTATAGCTATAACAGTGCGGCTTTCATAGTCTATCCATAAAAAGCCTGATGACTGACTGCCATCTAAATGACTAATTATATAATCAAATTTCATATAATTGTATTCTTGATCCCAACTGTCAAATTCAAGGGTGATTTTATCATCGGGCTTTATTTTTAGAATATCATTGCCACGAAAAATCCATTCTGCCATTATATTTAAATCATCATATATCAGGTAGTACTGGGATGAATCAGCTACAAAGTTTGTATCAAATATATACATTTGATACTCATCACCATTTTCAGCCTCGACCAGCAGATATCTGCCGGATGGTGAAAACTCCATATCTGTATATCGCGAATCATCAAAAACGGTCGATTTCTTTTTACCATCCATTTCAATGGAAAGGTGAAAACCCGGGCCAAGCAGTTCTTTTTTTGCCGTTGCCCTTGATTCATTTGCTGGGGAATATGCGCTGGAAACAAACAGCATTCTCAAAGCTATAATTCCAAACAGGAAAATCGCATTGAATATGACAGAATTATTCTGTCTTTTTTTATAAGTTTCAATATATTCAACCTGCTGATTATTCATAATACCACCTCTTTTAAATTTTATCATATTCTAAATCCATTGACAATGTCGATTGATGAGTATACAATTTTTATAAATCTTTCAAGGAAAATGTTAAATGCCGAAAAATAAAATTGATTCTGTAAATAAAACCAGCCAATGTTACCAACAGGAACATATTGACGTACTTGATGGTATTCGCATTCTGACAATATTGATAATTGTATGGTTTCATTTCTGGCAGCAGAGCTGGATAATACCTGTAATGGGTAAAGTCAGTCTGGACTGGATACCGAGAAACGGGGCAATTCTGGTGGATATGATGATTCTTTTATCCGGTTTCTGTCTGTTTCTTCCCTATGCAAAAGAAATGGTTTATGGCACAAAAACTGTACCTGCAAAGAAATTTTACATAAAAAGAATCGCCAGGATTTTTCCATCATATTATCTTTGTGTTATAATATGTCTGTTTTGTTTTGCCCTGCCTTTAAAAGAATATTCCGGCAGTGAATTTATGATAAAAGACCTGCTGGCACGCATCTTTTTCTTTTCAAATTTCTCTCTTGACACATTATTCGGCACAAAACTGAATGGTGCGCTGTGGACTGTATGTGTTGAAGTGCAGTTTTATATTTTATTCCCTTTTATTGCAAGATTTTTTCAGAAAAAACCAATAGTCACATACACTATTATGATTTTGATAAGTATTGCAAGCTGTGGAATAATCAATATTAATTCGTTCAATATCAACACATGGCTATATGCACATAACAGCTTTACATACAGCTGTGTATTTGCAAATGGTATGCTGGGTGCCTGGATATACATAGCCATTACAAAGTATTTAAAACAAAATAAGCTGCTGGATATAGCATCTGTAGTATTGGCAATTACAGGATTGTATCTGTATAAACTGATGTGCCATAGCCGTATGCAATCAGATGATATATACAAATGGCAGATTGACAACAGATTTGCACTGTCGCTGGTTTATCTGCTGATAGTATTCAGCATTTTAATGGGACAAAGGATTTTTAATCCTCTGCTGGGCAACAAGATTATGAAATTTCTTGCAGGCATTTCCTATAACCTGTACATCTGGCATCAGTATATTTCTGTAAAACTGAAGGAATTCAGGATTCCATATTGGGAAGGCACAGTGCCACCAAACCAGACAAATGACACAGTATGGATGTGGAAATATCTGCTGATATGCATTGCAGTTTCTTTATTGGTGGCAGTACTTATGACTTATATGGTTGAAAAACCTACGGCTAAATATATATTGAACAAGGTGAAAAAATGAACAGTTTTATTATCAAAGACAGAAGTTTTTATCAGAAATTGTTAGCTATTGCAATTCCGATGGCTGTGCAGAATCTGATTAACATAGCGGTAAACCTGCTGGATACCATAATGCTGGGGCAGCTGGGTGAAGTGGCGATGTCTGCCTCCAGCCTGGGTGGTCAGCTGGGCTTTATGTATATGATTATAAATATGGGTCTGACTGCAGGCGCCAGTGTATTGACCAGCCAGTATTGGGGCCGTGGTGACGCCCACTCCGTAAGGAAAACAATGAGTATGACATACAAGATTTCACTTGCGCTGTCTGTATTGTTTATGATTCTGGCAATGTCTGCATCACAGTTTATACTCAGCATATACACAAATGATGCAGAAGTAATTGTATACGGCGCACAGTACCTGCGTGTTATTTCACTGACTTATCTGCTGAGCGGTGTGACAATGACCACACTTAATATGCTAAGAACAGTGGGCACTGTAAAGATTTCTCTTTATGTATATGGCTCATCTTTTTTTGTAAACATATTCTTCAACTATGCTCTGATTTTTGGTAAATTTGGTTTTCCAGAACTTGGTGTAGTAGGTGCGGCAGCCGCCACAGTAATTGCTCGATTTGTAGAAATGTGCATTGTGCTGATTTATCTGCTGAAATATGATGAAAAAGTAAGATTCCGCCCTGGTGACCTGAAAGAAAAAATAGACAAGGAAGTTCTTAAAATTTACATTAAATACGGTTTGCCTGTACTGTGCAATGAAATGCTGTGGAGCCTGGGCAACAGTGTACTCTCTGTAATTATGGGCCATATGGGCAAAGAATTTGTGGCAGCCAACAGTATTTGCGGTGTAATGATGCAGTGTATCACATTTGCAACCCACGGTATCAACGCTGCAGCCGCCGTTATGGCCGGTAACACTATCGGTGAAGGCAAATACGAACTGGCTAAAAAGCAGGCCCTTACCCTGTTTGTAATGAGCATAGGCATAGGTTTCTTAACTTGTGGCCTTACACTTATACTCAAAACACCACTGGTAAGTTTTTACAATATCACAGCAGAAACACAGACTATTGCCCTGGAAATGCTGAATGCAATGGCACTGGTAAATATATTCCAGGCTGTAGCAAGTATCAATATGTTTGGTACACTGCGCGGTGGCGGTGACTCTAAATTTGTGGCTGTAACCGATGTAGGCAGTATGTGGCTGCTGAGCGTACCACTGGGCTGGATAGCAGGTCTTGTACTGCACCGGCCAGCAGGTATAGTATATATCTGTCTGAAAGCCACAACTATATTTGAATGTTTTGCGGCGGCATTCAGAATTTTAAGCGGCAAATGGGTTAAGGATGTAACCAGAAGTGACGAAGAAATTGCACGGAATGTGTAATAATAAAACCAGAGCTTTTTGCTCTGGTTTTTTGTTTATGCAAGTCTGGCTTTACATATTGCAATACAAGTTTGGTGGTATAAATAAATGCATTATGTTATTCTTTAAACAGAAGATATCTTTAAATAAAATGAACTGAAAGGATAAAAATATGAGTTTTGGAACAAATCTGAAAAAAACAAGAACTGAAAATGGTTACACACAGGAGCAATTCAGCGAACTGCTGGGTGTCAGCAGACAGGCAGTTTCCCTGTGGGAGTCTGACAGTGGATACCCTGAAGTGGAAAAGCTGCTGGAAATCGGAAGAATACTGAAAGTTTCCCTGGATTATCTTTTCTATGGCACAAACCACTGTGCTGAAAGCGCAAAGTCAGTTGATGGTAAAATCACTATATATTCACCATTCGAAAATGTAGTTGTAAGATGTGCTAAGATAGCATCAACACAGCAGTTCAAAGGAGGGACAAATGGACCCCAATACGCACTGTTTGCCGCATCTGGCACCAACACTTCACTGCTTGGAAGTGATGAAAACAGGATAATTGTAGGCTGGTACAAGGACAGAGAAAGTCTTTCAAAAGAAATGGCAGAAATAAACAAAGCACTGATGGAGCAGCAAAACAATTACACCATAAAATATGCTGTGCCTGTAAAAAGAAAAGGAATAAAAATAGAAATGATATAAAAAATATCCCCTGCCTAAGCAGGGGATTATTTGTTATCTCATGTTTTTAGGATTGATAATATTGCGCCAATCAAGGTCGCCACGTTCAAGACCATGGATAAGAACTTCTGCAGTTGCAATATTTGTTGCAACAGGGATGTTGTTTTCGTCACAAAGTCTCAGAAGATTTGCGGCACTTGGTTCATTTGCTTTTGCTGTGATAGGGTCACGGAAGAACAGAAGCATATCAATTTCGTTATACTGCAGACGTGCAGCAATCTGCTGGTCGCCACCCTGGCTGCCGGCATAGAAACGATGAACTTTCAGGCCTGTGGCTTCTGCAACCATTTTACCTGTAACTCCTGTAGCAAGAATATTATGCTTTGCAAGTATACCGCTGTAAGCAATACAGAACTGTACCATAAGTTCTTTCTTTTTATCGTGTGCAATAAGAGCAATATTCATTTTCAACCCTCCGATTATATAATTATCTGAATTTCTTTACCCATAATTCTGTCTGATATTGCGCTGAATATCAGTTTTTCCTGACTGCCCTGCATAAGCCGGCTGCCACTGATAGCATTTACAGCCACCTGTCTGGACATAGGAACAACCCCCAGCAACTGGGCACAGACATCATCAATAACAGCGTCAAGATCCTGAATGCCAGAAAACTTAAATGTCTGTTCTGAAAATTTATTTATTATAAGTCGTATGTCTGTAATACCATTGTTGTACAGTTCGTCTGAAACCAGACGACCATCCCTTACAGATATAATATCCGGTGTAACAACTATGATGCCCATAACTGCTGATTTGCAGGCGGCATAAAACGCATTGCCAAGGCCTGCAGCAGTATCAATAATGATATAGTCAAAATCATTATACAGGCTATCTGTAACCTGTTTGAAATTTGAAAAATCAGTATCATAGCTTTTATAGGGCGCCGCAATTATTGAAAGATTTTCTGTCTGTGGACTGGAAGACATAGCCTTATAGGCATCACACCTGCCCCGCAGAACATCACCTATATCAAAAACTGCCTGCTGTATGCCTGAAATAACATCTATGCTACGCAGACCGGCATCCAGTTCTATCAGCAGGGTTTTCTTATTTTTCAACGCCAGCTCGGTGGCAATATAGGTGGCCACTGTACTTTTACCAGTACCGCCTTTGCCGGAAGCTATCATAAGAACTGTAGCCATAGCCCCTCCGCACATAAGATTATCATACCAGAAATTGGTTAAATAAATTTATGTAATACATACATTTCAACAGATAAAATTATATCATAAACTACATAATTTTACAACATTTTACCTAAAAATGACCATAAACTTTTGGATTTGCACAATTTTCGCACTGATTAATTGTACAGACTGTGAATAGTTATCAACAATCAGCCTATTGACCGCGTGCTGCTTTTATTTCATAGTATGCATTGAAAAGGTCTCTTACACCCATCGCCAGGTTATAACCGTTACCGCCTTTTTCCGCAATAATGGCAATGGCAATTTCAGGGTTTTCTGTTGGGCCATATGCCATGATTGTAGCATTGTACAAATCGCCTGCCACCTGTGCAGTACCTGTTTTGCTGGCAACTGTATATGGTAAATCCTGAAGGAAAATTTTAGCATTGCCCTCTGTGGAAGCCATAATCATACCCTTTTCTGCCACATCAAAAGCATTGTTGGTATCAGGTGTCTGTGAAAGAACGGTTACAGGTGTCTTATAAATCACCTGGCTTCCGTCATAGCTTTCTATACTGTCTACGATATGTGTAGCATAGCGCACGCCACGGTTTGCTACTGTGGCAGCATAAGTAGCCAGCTGTACTGCTGTTATTGCGGTATCCAACTGACCGATAGATGCCTGGATAACGTTACCTGCCTGCCAGGTACCACCCAGGGATTCTGTAAATTCAGGTGTAGACAGCCTGCCCTGCTGTTCAGAAATTTCCAGCCCTGTAAGAACACCCAGCCCCATATTGTGGGCAGATTCGTTTATTCTGTCAATGCCCATCCTTCGGCCAAGGTCATAGAAGAAACAGTTACAGGAAACTTTAAGTGCCTGTTTTACATTTATAGTACCGTGGGCAGTGTTGTTGGCACAGCTTGGCAACCGGCCACCCCACTGGGCAACTGTATAGTAATCATAGACACCTCGGCAGGTATAGGTAAAGTTTTCATCTATAAGCCCCATCTGTAAAGCGGCAACAGCCATATTTACTTTAAAAACAGAACCAGGCCTGTACAGCCCCTGCACCGCACGATTGAAAAGAGGAGTGTCAGGGTCATTGAAATACTCGGAATAATTACTGTTATAATTGTTCAGGTCATAACTTGGGTAATTGCTGATAGCCAGCACACCACCTGTTTTAACATCCAGCACCACCATAGTTGCACCTGTACATTCTTTACCCCAGCCTGCTGTACGTGACTGAAGCATTTCTACCTGTGCTTTCAATATATCGTTTGCTTTCCTCTGGAACTCTGCATCTATTGTCAGTTTTACTGTATTGCCTGGCTGTGGCTGTACAATGGTGTCAATATCTGTGATTTCACCATAGATATTTTTTTCTATCTGTAAAACACCATCTGTGCCTTTCAGATATCTTTCGTATACCTTTTCAAGACCTGATTTTCCCAGTGTGTCATTAAGGCCGTAGCCCTGGGATTTAAGCCGCTGGTATTCTTCGGCATAGATAGGACCAACTGTACCCAGTATATGTGGCAAAACAGTACCATTGGCATAATATCTTTTACTGCTTTCTGTTACTTCTATGCCTGTGAGTTCACGGGAAAGTTCCTGAATTATAGTGGCTGTATTTACCGAAACATCTTTTGCTATGTCAAAAGGGTATGAGGCCGAATAGCCTTCCCTTTCCATAGTATAACGTATACCCGCCACAATACGCAGGTAATCATCCGGTATTTCCTGAAGTTTATAACGTTCAGTCAGTTTTGTCAGCACATCCTGTTCTGTGGCATAAACCGCAACCTTGGCAACATCATCACGCAGACGAGCCTGTTCTGCCTCTTTGCCTTCTATAAAAGTATAAGGTTTTGTCTGTGAAATAGGCAGTATATCGTTTAATGTTTCACCCTGCCGCTGCAGAATTTTCACTACCTGTAAAATTCTTTCATTCAGTTTGTCACTTGGCATATATGCCTTGTTGATTGTGATGTCAAACACCACCTGACCACCAGCCAGAGGAACGCCGTTGACATCAGTAATATCACCGCGGGCGGCAATAACCGTCTGGTTGATACGTGTGCTTGCATTTGATTTGCTGTAATATTTTTCACCATCAATAATCTGGTATTGAACCAGCTTCAGGGTAAAAGCCAGAAAAATACCTATTATTACCATTACCAGAACATTCAGTCTGGATTCCAATACTTTTTTCACTTTTACCTCGCATCAAAGCGCACAAAACGCTGGTTGATATATTCAATAAAATAATAAAACAAAATGCTGAAAATTGAACTGTAAGCGCTTACTAAAAGTACATTTTTCAAGTAATAAGCCAATTTTCCTGTGTAACCGCCAAACATAAACGAAAAGTAGAAATCAACTGTCAACATAACTACCATACATGCAAAATTAAATGTAATGATGTTCTGTTTGTTTGGCTTGAAGAAAAACTTTACAGCTATAATTGAACCAAAGCAGACTAATAACAGCAATATTGTAAACGTACCAGGTGTACGGCCACAGGAAAGGTCTGTCAGCAGGCCCCCGGTTATGTACACCACACCGGCCTGCCAGGTTTCATCCAACATGGAAAGTGTTATACAGAATGGCAGCATAAACACAGGTTTCAAGCCGAAAAAGCCCATAAAACCCGGTGTTGACTGTAAAATGTACAACATAAATATCGTAATGACAAAAATGCCATATTTGGCAATCTGTCGCATCCTAATTTCTCTTCTGTCCATCTGTAAACCTTTATCAGCTGAAATCTGTAATAACAAAAACAATTTTTACACCGGTTAAATCTGCAGCCGGTTTTACTGCGGCAACTTTTGAATTACCGGCAGAATCAATATCTACTGATTCCACTGTACCTACAATAAGATCTTTTGGGAAAACGGAGCCATAGCCGGTCGTGCTGACAATATCCCCCGCTTTTACTTTTGTATCCTTTGGCAGATAGTGCATCGTACAAATATTGCTTTCACTTAAATCGTAACTGCCCGTAACAATGCCTACATCCCTTTCACCGCCTGCAATACAGCCCACACTTACAGCCGGGCTGAGAATTGTAGAAACTCTGGCAAAATTAGGGCCTGTTTCAACTACAACACCTACAACACCGTCGGCTGTCATTACAACATCATTTACCCCGATGCCGTGTTTATCACCTTTATCTATGGTAAATGAATAAAATTTATCCATACCATCACGTCCGATTACATTGGCGTCCACTGTACTGTACTGTGAAATATCATCAATGATACCCAACAGTTCTTTGTATTCTTTATTTTCCATAGCCATGCGGTCATACTCAATCTGTTTTGAACGCATTATAGCCAGGTCTTTTTTCAGTTTTTCATTTTCCCGGATAATATTGTCAATATTCAGGTTTCTGTCAGACCATACTTCCAGTTTGTTGCCTATTACTGCGGTAAATTTCTGAAAAGGTACCGCTGCTGCCCCAGCAATATTCTGTGGCAGTGTGGTCAGCTGTCCTGTGGATGCAGCGTACGCCATAATACCTGCCATTACCAACAGGGCCGCCAGCAAAGCCTTTATGATTTTTGATTGGATATTCACTTATTTTTCTCCTTTAAGTGATATTTATCAGAGTATTCCCAAATAAACAAATTTGCAAGCCCGGGAAAGCGAGCTTGCAAAGTGTGATATAAACTAGATAGTTCTGTTGCTTTCCTGAAGCACTTCTTTGAGTGTATCCATATGTTCAAGAACATAACCTGTGCCGTTGGCAACACAGTCCAGTGGATTTTCAGCCACGTAAACATCGATACCTGTTTCTGCGCTGATAAGTTTATCCAGACCACGCAGCATAGCACCGCCACCTGTAAGTGTGATACCGCTGTCAATGATATCAGCGGCCAGTTCTGGTGGTGTTCTTTCCAGTGTTTCTTTTACAGCTTCAATAATTTTTTCCAGACTTTCACGGAGAGCTTCCCTTACATCTTCAGATGAGATGATAGCATTTTTTGGCAGACCATTGATAAGGTTACGGCCTTTTACTTCCAGTGTCAGGTCTTCGTCAAGTTTGTAAGCTGTACCAACTTCGATTTTAATTTTTTCTGCTGATCTTTCACCGATAAGCAGGTTGAATTTTCTTTTGATGTAAGCGATGATTGCCTGGTCAAATTCATCACCGCCTGTTCTTACACTGCGGGCTGCAACAATACCATTCAGTGAAATAACAGCAACTTCACTGGTACCGCCACCGATGTCTACAACCATGCTGCCTGCTGGTTCCTGTACAGGAAGACCTGCACCGATAGCTGCTGCCATTGGTTCTTCAATAATCATAACCTGGCCTGCGCCTGCATTCATTGCAGCTTCTCTTACAGCACGTCTTTCAACTTCTGTAACACCTGATGGAATACAGATAACTACAGTTGGTTTAAAAACCAGTGATGGACCACATGCTTTTTTGATGAAAATTCTCAGCATCGCAGCTGTAACGTCAAAGTCAGCGATAACACCATCTTTCAGTGGTCTTACAACCATAATAGAGCCAGGTGTTTTACCGATAACGTCTTTAGCTTCGCTACCTACAAATTTTACAGTGTCATTTTTTGTATCTACAGCAACCACGCTTGGTTCACGCATGATTACGCCTTTGCCTTTCATAAATACCAGAGTATTGGCGGTACCCAAGTCGATACCGATACTTTTGCTTAATCCAAACATTTTCTTCTCCTTTATGTAATTATATATTATACTTATCTGTTATCATTTAATGCTAAAACATTTTAGCATATATTGTTATAAAAATGCAATTACTTTTTTGTCACTTTTAACAAATTTTACAGAATTTTCAAAAAAATTAATAACTTCTTAAGTTTTTCCAGCGGAAGTCCCACAACATTGTAGTATTCGCCCTCTATCTTTTGAATATATTTTCCCATAAAGCCCTGAATAGCATATCCACCGGCTTTATCATATGGCTCTGAACTGTCAGCATATTCCTGAATAATATCTGCTGGCACTGTATCAAAGTAAACTGCTGTATCATCACAGAACGTGTAAATTTTGCCATTTTTGTATACGGTAACCGCAGAATAAACATGATGCACTTTACCAGAAAGTGATGTAATCATATCAACACAATCCAGCCTATCCCTTGGTTTTTCCAGTACCCTGCCTTCCAGATCCACTACTGTATCGCTGGCAATAACCACCATACCTTTCTGACGGATGTGGTTAACAGCTGCGATGCATTTGTCTTTTGAAAGGCGTACAGCTTTTTCTTTTGGTGTAAGCTGTGAATACTCTTTTTCTTCCACCATCGGAGAAAGCTGGCGGAAATCAGATAACAACATTGATAAAATTTCTTTTCTGCGAGGAGATGTGGATGCAAGATATACCATAATTACCTCGATTTGTTGTAAAGCACCATTGCTATTGAAATAGTAATAATCTGTGCAATGGAAACAGACATAGCAAAGCCAAATGTGATTTTTACAATTATAAGGTCAAGCACAGCCGGTGTGCCTGCAGCAAAACCTATTGTATTGGCATAGCCCATCCAGCTGAGTGCCGGGATGGCCCTGCAAAGGTTTGCAAGAAGTGAACCGGTAAGAATACCGGCAAGAAGATAGAATAAAAATAAAAATGTTTTCTTCATTTATAACTCCAAAAGATTATGGCAGACAAGCAAAAACCTTATCCGCCATAATTTATTTTTTATAAAGATGCCTTGTAGTAAAGACCACGGGTGAAGTCAGCACCCAGAGCCTGGCCGGCGATAAATTTATTGATTATTTTTTCAACAGCTGATTTGCTTTCCACTGTAAAATTAAGGGAAACAAAGTCAGCATTGATTTCATTTTGTTTGTCACCGATGTACAGTGGGACAGGATTGAAAATCTCTCTGTAACCTGCAATCTTACCGTGACACAACAGTGGCAGTTTCATTCCTTTACGGTCTGTCAGAAAACCCTTGCCATTGCAGTTTGCACAGGTTTTCACATTGTGCATTGGGCAGGCTTTTACCAGCATAACAGGAATATGACCATAGCCGATAACTGTGGTTTTAACATCCGCTGTTATTCTGCCAATCTGTTCCAGAGTGATTTCAGGGCTGATAGTGATGTTTTCAACCCCCAAAGCCTTGCATTCATTTGCAGCAAGGCTGTTTGATATATTGAGAGTAAAGGATGAGAAAATTTCACATCCTTCTACCAGTGGGATATGACCTATATTCTGAACGCAGAAACGTGTAAAGCCATTCTGCTTTGCAGACAACACTTGCTGACGTATTTTATCCTCCTTACCAAATATATCACGGGAAAGTTCCAGTACAACTTTATTTTTTAATGTGTCCGGAATTTCATCTGCATATTCCAGAGGTATTGTAACATACTTGAACAGGTGACAATAATCCATAGGAATCTGATCTATGTTTTCAAAGCGCGCAACCAGTTCCGGGGTAGTAAAACGTTGTTTTACTGGTGGAATTTCATAATCTTTTACCTGATGAGGCACAACTGTTTCACGCTGAGCCAGCAATATTTCTGCCAATGTGCGGCGTGCTGCATTTACAGCACCCAAAGGCAAATATTTACCTGGGATAAGGTTACATTCCAGATTTTCCAGATAGAAAGGTGTACCGCCCAGCTTTTCAAGAGATGCTTTCACTGAAGCGGAAAAATCTTTTTCTGTATCCTGAACCTCTGCTGTAATCAGCTGTGAGAATGAATTCGTGCCATCAGAAATTGTAAGTGTGCTTTCTGTTTCACCCATAGTGAATTTGAAAGAAACCGGCACATACTGTCCTTCCCTACGATACAGTGCGCGGAGTTTAGGCAGTGTTTCTTTTGTTTTTGCGCTGTCTTCTTTTGTTCTGACACCAAATGCGTTTTTATCCAGTTTATTTTCCAGGAAGCCATTTGTAAAACCTGAACGGCTGAATGCGTCAGCCAGCAGCTGTTTGTCAAAATGCTGTCCTGCAAGTGCCTTTCGGGCATTGTCTACTGCTGCAGCCACGTATTCAGGTGTGCGCAGACGACCTTCAATCTTTACACATTTAACCCCCATTTTTTCAATAGCAGGCAGCATTTCCATAGCACACAGGTCTTTCAGACTGAGGTGGTTGTCTTCCATATCTCCTTTTGCAGACATTGGAAGACGGCAGGTACCGGCACATCTGCCACGGTTACCACTGCGACCACCAAGAAATGCAGAAGCATAGCACTGACCAGAAAGTGACATACAAAGGGCACCATGAACAAAGATTTCTGTTTCAATGCCACAGTTTTTTGTAATGTGTTCCACCTGTTCAAGTGTCAGTTCCCTTGCAAGAATTACACGGGAATAGCCCATTTCTTTCAGCAGAATGGCGCCGGCAAGATTGTGCACTGCCATCTGTGTGGACCCATGAAGGTCGATTCCAGGTGCAACTTCTTTTATAATTTTTGCAGATGCCAGGTCCTGTGCAATGATAGCATCAACGCCACAGGCAGCCACCTGTTTTACCGTTTCTTTGAATTCTTCCAGTTCCCTGTCATAGAGAATCGTATTGAGAGTAACATTTACCTTTACATTTCGGGCATGACAAAAGCCAACGGCCTTTTTAAGTTCTTCAAAGCTGAAATTGGCCGCTGACGCCCTGGCATTGAAACTCTGCACCCCAAGATAAACAGCATTTGCTCCGCTGTATACAGCAGCAACAAGGTTTTCCATATTACCGGCAGGGGCTAAAATTTCAGTTTTATTAATCATTGTGACCTCTCTGATTTTTCAGATACTGAATATCTATTTTCAGTTTTTCCAGTTCCATCTTAACCTTTTCGGCTTCCATTCTGGCACTGTTTGCATCTTCGAGATACTGACGTACCTGCTTACGCATATTGTCTGCGCTGCTGTCTGACCTATCCAGTTTATCCAGATAAGTAAGTGCACAGATAACTGCTGCTGCAGTCACTGATGCAGATGGACTTTTTTCCAGTATCTGTTTCATATCATTATCCAGAACATTGGCAAGTTCCAATACGTGTTCTTCACTGTCCCGGGAATTTATAACGTAGCTTGTACCTGCTATATTCAATTTAATTTTGTTGAAAGCCATGATTGCTCCCCCTGTTCAAGATATTTAAAGTAATTATATGTTAGTTTTTTATAAATTTATCCACTATAATAATACTATAAATGACATATTTAAGCAACAAATTTATATAAATTTTTAAAATTTTGGGTTGATAAATTCTTAACGCAATATTATAATATATGTTGCGTGACTATATCCAAATATAAATAAAGTCATTAACATAGATTATATATAATCTATTTAATTATAAGAAAGGAACTTTACAACATGCTTAACATTACTGCGAAAGAATTTGAGCAGATGATCAAAGATACTCTGCTGCACGAATTCTCCACAGATCTTAAGACTGCATCCTATGAAGATATTTATAAAGCTGCAGCCTTTAATGTGCGCAAAATCATGAGTGCCAGACAGAAAGAATTCATGGCCAAAGCTAATGGTCAGGGTGCAAAACAGATTTACTATCTTTGCATTGAATTCCTGATGGGCCGCAGCCTGAAGACAAACCTTTTCAACCTGGGTCTCAATGAAGTTGCCAGCCAGGCATTCAAAAACCTGGGTATCAACGAAGATATTATTTACGAATGCGAACCAGATGCAGGTCTGGGCAACGGCGGTCTTGGCCGTCTGGCTGCCTGCTATATGGACGGTATCGCTGCAGACAGCTATGCAGGCGGCGGTTACTCCATTCTGTATGAATATGGTATTTTCAAACAGAGAATCGTGAATGGTTGGCAGCAGGAAATGCCAGACAACTGGCTGCCTGGTGGCCAGGTATGGCTGAAAGCACATCCTTCACAGGCTATCGAAGTAAGATTCGGCGGTCATGTAGAAGACAAATGGTTTGACAACTATCACCACACAATTCACAAAGACTATACAAGCGTTATGGCTGTACCACACGATATGTACGTGTCCGGTTACGGCAGCGAAGGCGTTTCCAAACTGAGACTGTGGCAGGCAAAAAGCCCTACAATCGATATGGAAAGCTTTAACAGAGGCGACTATCTGGCAGCTATCAAATCCGGTAGTGACGCAGAACTGATTTCCAAAGTTCTGTACCCTAACGACAACCACCTGGAAGGTAAAATCCTGCGTCTGAAACAGCAGTACTTCCTGTGCTGTGCTTCTATCAACGATATCGTTAACAAGCACATGGCAAAATATGGCAGCCTGGATAATCTGGCTGACAAAGTGGCTATCCACATCAATGATACTCATCCAACTCTGGCTATTCCAGAACTGATGAGAGTTCTGCTGGACGACTGTGGCTTCAGCTGGGACAAATCATTTGAAATCGTAAAGAACACATTTGCATACACAAACCACACTGTTCTTCCAGAAGCTCTGGAAAAATGGAATGCAGGTATGTTCAGAGAAGTTCTGCCAAGAATTTACGAAATTCTGGAAGAAATGAACAGACGTGCAAGAGAAGAAATGTTTGCAGCTTTCCCTGGCGACCATGGCAAAGTAGACTATATGAGCCTTATCGCAAACGGCGAAGTAAGAACAGCAAACATCTGCTGCTACGTATGTCACTCTATCAACGGTGTATCTGCACTGCACAGTGAAATCATCAAAGAAACAGTTTTCAATGATTTCTATCTGTTTACACCTGAAAAATTCAAAAACGTTACAAACGGTATTGCATATCGCCGCTGGCTGATGCAGTCCAACCCACGTCTGTGCAAACTGCTGGACGAAAAAATCGGTGAAGGCTACAAACGTGATGCATTCCAGCTGAAAAAACTGGAAGCATTTGCTGATGATGAAGAAACACTGAAAGCAATTCTGGAAGTTAAACATCAGAACAAAGTAGACTTTGCAAAATATATGAAAAACCTGACAGGTGAAGAAATCAACCCTGATACAATCTTTGACGTACAGGTAAAACGTCTGCACGAATACAAACGTCAGCACCTGAACGCACTGAACATCATTGCTGAATATCTGTATATCAAACAGAACCCAGATGCTCCATTCACACCAAAAACATATATCTTTGGTGCAAAAGCTGCTTCCGGTTACTATATGGCAAAACAGATTATCAGACTGATCCATTCAATCAAAAGCATGGTTGAAAAAGACCCTGTTACAAAAGATAAACTGCATATTGTTTACCTGGAAAACTACTCCGTATCTACTTCTGAAAGACTGATGCCTGCTTCTGAAGTAAGCCAGCAGATTTCTATGGCTGGTAAAGAAGCATCCGGTACAGGTAACATGAAGTTTATGATCAACGGTGCTGTTACAATGGGTACTTATGACGGTGCAAACATTGAAATCAAACAGTGCTGTGGCGCTGAAAACTTTATCCAGTTTGGTATGCTGCCAGAAGAAACAAAAGCACTTTCACAGGAAGGCTACAACCCAAGAAAATACATCGCAAGAAGCAAAATTCTGCAGGATGTACTGTCTGTTCTGGAAGGCGGCATTGATGGCAACTACTTCAACGAAATCGTTGACAACCTGGTAAACAGCGACCCATTCATGGTATGTGCAGACTTTGACTCATATCATAACGCACAGGTTGAGCTGCAGAGAATCTATACAAACAAAATGCGCTGGGCAAAAATGAGCCTGATGAACATTGCAAATGCAGGCATGTTCTCCGCAGACAGAGCGATTGAAGATTACGCTCAGAATATTTGGCACCTTCAGAAAGTAAAATAATTCACTATGTACTACTTCAACAGCAGAAATACTTTTTTTAAACAACCTTTTGGCGCGGTGAAAGAAACAACCACTGTTACTTTCACCGTGACAAGTGACAATGAATCTGTTGTACCTGTTTTGTGTATTGCAAAAGAGGGCGGCAGAGAGATGCGTATTCTTATGAATATGCATACAGCCGAAGATGGCACAAAAATATTTACTGCCGACTATACTTTCGACAAATTAGGATTGTATTTTTACTGTTTTAAATTTGACAGCGGCAAATACGGTATTTACAACGCCGGTAAAGGCGAAGGCTTTGTGACAGAACGCGGTCAGTGGTTTATGCAGACAGTATATGCCAAAAACTTTTCCACACCGGATAAGTTCAAAGGCGGTATACTGTACCAGATTTTCCCTGACAGATTCTATGAAAGCAAAGAAAAAGAAGAACTGGCCTGGTCTGACAGGGTTTACCGTAAGGATAAAGAAGGACAGCCTTTCTTCAAATGGGGCGATGGCGAAACAGAAGCTATCAACACTGACTATTATGGCGGTGACCTGAAAGGCATTATGCAGAAACTGGATTATCTGAAAGGTCTGGGTGTAACCTGTATCTATCTGAATCCAATTTTTGAAGCCCACGCAAACCATCGTTACAATACAGCAGACTATATGAAAGTGGACCCTGACCTGGGTACAACTGAAGATTTTACACAGCTGTGCAGCGAATGCCATAAACGTGGCATCAGTGTTATTCTGGATGGTGTTTTCAGCCATACAGGCAGCGACAGTATCTATTTCAACCGAGAAGGCAGATACGGCACAGGTGGTGCTTATAATGACCCAAACAGTCCATATCGTCCTTGGTACGATTTTGATAAACATTATGACCACGGCTATCGCAGCTGGTGGGGCTTCCCTACCCTGCCTGATGTAGATGAGCTGAATAAGGATTACCTCAACTATATCTGTGGCAAAAACGGCGTTATAAACCACTGGCTGAAAAGCGGTGCAGACGGTTTCCGCCTGGACGTAGCTGACGAACTGCCTGACGAATTTATCGAAAAGGTACGTCGTTCACTGAAACAGTGTGGTAAAAACAAACTGCTTATCGGTGAAGTGTGGGAAGATGCTGTAACTAAAATAAGTTACGACAAAAGGCGTTCCTACCTGTTGGGTAAAGGGCTGGACAGCACTATGAACTATCCGTTCAGGACTGCTGTTCTGGACTTTATCAAAAATGGGGATGGACACAAATTCTGCGAAAGCATTTTCTCCATCTACGAAAACTATCCTAAAGAAGCACTGGATAATGCCTGGAACTTTATTTCCACCCACGATACCCCAAGAGGTATTACCTGGCTGATGGGTAAAAACCCTGAAAGCAGCGACAGATACTGGCAGAGTATGCAGAAAGTGGAAGGTGACGACTACAAGACAGCATCCAAAATGCTGGTATGTGCATATGCGCTGATGTTTGGTCTGCCAGGTGTACCTTGTATCTATTACGGTGACGAAATAGGTATGCAAGGTTACCGTGACCCATTCAACCGTGGATATTTCAAATGGTGGGACCAGGATGAATACATTCTAAAAAACATCAAATGGCTGGCAAACTTCAGAAAAAGCCACCACGAATACCGTGAAGGTGGTCTGCATTTCATTCACGTTTCACACAATGCTGTTGCATATGTGCGTTATGAACACGAGGACGAAGTGCTGACAGCTGTAAACAGAGGCAACGGACCGGAAACATTTGTTTACAAAGACAAAATGTACACCATCCCTGCCCTGAATTACATCAACGCCGTAATCGAATAACATAATATTAAATTTAAAGCGGACAGATTTCTCTGTCCGCTTTTTTTAATCGTAATATTGGTCAAATGTACAATTCTCTTTTGTCAGTTGCAAAATGTTGCTTTCATTTATAATTTCATATGGAATATACATCCAATATATACCACTTTCATATCCACTTAAATCAACTGTCATTTTATTAAATTTGATATCATTGGAATCAAATTCATTTTTTACCCGTAATATCGTGTCTGCAAGTTTTTCTGCTGTGATATCACTCGTTGGAAGTTGTCTTAAGTATATGAAAACGTTGCCATATACCGCTGCAAGGGCATCAATTTCCTCTTTTGTGTACACCTTGTCATTCTCAAAAGGCGGTTGCATGTAAACTTCTTCCAGCACATCCAAAATGTCTGCACCACCAAAACTGCCGTGATGGGCAACACCTTCAGATTTTTCGCTTTCGTGAGTGAATTTATCTATAACAGGTTCACACATTTCTGAATACATTCTGCCGGCACGCAGAAAAGTATTGAAATTATTGGCAACAGTATATTCATATCCAGAGTGTCTCATATATCCAAAATGATTAAGTGTCATATCAAATATACAGTCTTCGCTGCCCGGTATCCAGGCTTCTGCGCAATAATTACCATTAACCCAATCGTACCATTGTCGTTTTATTTCATATTCCGGGTGGTTTTCTTCCAGATGTTTTTCTACGGCTTTTTGTGCAAGGTTGGCTGAAATTGGATTTCCATAAATATTATTTAAAGTAATGGCAATTATCACAAACAGAATTATAAAAATTATCTTCTTTTTCATAATTCCACCTCCTGTACTTATAATACCATTGTTTTTATTTTAATCTCAATAGTATTTCACATCACAAATCTTAATTTTTAATTAATTTATCGTCGTAGATGACGGGCCGTTGCCGTGGACAATAGTTGTCAGCTGTGTCCAGGTATTGCAGCCACATACACCGTCACGGGCAAGGCCGTAATCTCCCTGGAAATTATACACTGCCCTTTCTGTTGCGCCACCAAATATGCCATCCAGACCTGCAGTTGAATAACCCAGTGTATTCAGGCAATCCTGTAAAATAAGTACGTATACGCCCCTGTTGCCACGATACAGAGTATTGTATCCCCGAGTGCCACCACAGGCACCACGACCATAGCGGCGGTCAAAATGTACCCAGGTAGGGGTCATGCTGAGCGGTTCCACATAACCCCATACACCCAGGTCGCTGGCTATTGTGTGTATTCTGCGGCGCTGTGTATTGGAAAGTGTCTGCCCCACATCAAAGGACACACCCCGATAGTGCTGGCTGGTACGCCCGTGACCGCCTTCCCATATTCTTTTGAACGCATAGCGGAATGGAATCGGGGAATTATAGCTTTGGCGGGTGGCATTCCAGCTTTCCATTGCCTGGCGGGTTGTCCACAGCGTAGGACTGTTGGAAGAACCGCGGAATTCCCTTACACGCATTGTATTATTCCACACATAAGGCATACTTTCGTTTTCGTTGCGCCAGAAAGTTTCCATATTACCTGTGGCCGTATTGTATACAAAAATCTTTGCCATTTTATCACCTTTCTTTCAATTTATAGCCATAAAAACAGGCTTAAATCATTATATTCACTTATATATTTTGCTGTTACTTATCAGATAAATGGCGTAAAATTCATAATAAAGCATCACTCCTGTTAAATAATTAACAACAATGCACAATAATTATTCAGCTTTTTGTGATTTATAACAAAAATACAATATTTTCTTGAATTCATTGTACAAATTGTATATAATAGAGCTATATCAAATTGATATTTAATTAACAATCAATCACATATAATAAAGGAGATAAATCACTATGAATGCATTAGGTAAAAAAACAGTTGAAGATATCAATGTTGCCGGCAAAACTTGCCTGGTAAGATGCGACTTTAACGTACCAGTAAAAGAAGGCGTTATCACAGACGACAAAAGAATCAGAGAAGCGCTGAAAACTATCAAATATCTGAAAGAAAACGGTGCAAAAGTTATCCTTTGTTCCCATATGGGCAGACCAAAGGGTGAATTCAATATGAAATACTCCCTGGTTCCAGTACAGAAAAGACTGGAAGAACTGCTGGGCTGTGAAGTAGCAATGGCAAGCGATGTTATCGGTGAAGATGCAAAAGCAAAAGCAGCTGCACTGAAAGACGGCGAAGTAATGCTGCTGGAAAACCTGCGTTTCCACAAAGAAGAAGAAAAGAACGCACCAGAATTTGCTAAAGAACTGGCTTCAATGGCTGAAATCTATGTAAACGATGCTTTCGGTACAGCTCACCGTGCACACGCTTCCACAGCAGGTGTTGCTGACTATCTGCCAGCAGTTTGCGGTTACCTGATTCAGAAAGAAATCGAAATCATGGGCACAGCTCTTGAAAACCCAAAACGTCCATTCGTTGCTATCCTGGGTGGTGCAAAAGTTTCTGACAAAATCGGTGTTATTGAAAACCTGATTGATAAAGTAGACACACTGGTTATCGGTGGTGGTATGGCTTACACATTCTTCAAAGCTAAAGGCTATGAAGTTGGTAAATCTATCTGCGAAGATGACAAAGTAGAACTGGCAAAAGAACTGATGGCTAAAGCAGAAGCTAAAGGCGTTAACTTCCTGTTGCCTGTTGACACAGTAGTTGGCGATGACTTCAAAGAAGACTGCAACTTCAAAACAGTTGACAGCAAAGAAATCCCAGCTGACTGGCAGGGTCTTGACATCGGTGAAAAATCCAGAGAACTGTTTAACGACGCTATCGTAAACGCTGGTACAGTTGTTTGGAATGGTCCAATGGGCGTATTCGAAATGCCTGAATTTGCAAAAGGCACAAAAGCTGTTGCAAAATCTGTTGCTGAAAGCGGCGCAATCTCCATCATCGGTGGCGGTGACAGTGCAGCTGCAGTTGAACAGCTGGGCTATGCTGACAAAATGACACACATCTCCACAGGTGGCGGTGCTTCCCTGGAATTCCTGGAAGGTCTTGAACTGCCAGGTATCGCAGCACTGAACGACAAATAATTATTAAAAAAGAATAAAGCGGCGCACTGCCGCTTTATTTGTATCTTATAAACCAAGGAGTTTTTACGATTATGAATAAAGAACTGAGAAAAGTTGTTATTGCTGGCAACTGGAAAATGAACAAAACAGCCACTGAAACAAAAGCCCTGCTGGCTGAAATGAAAGAAAAACTGCCAGAAAGCAATGCAACAATCCTGCTGTGTGTACCTGCTATCAACATCGGTACAGCTATGGACGCAGTTGCAGGCACACAGATCAACATCGGCGCACAGAACTGCCACTGGGCAAAAAACGGCGCATTTACAGCTGAAATCAGCGCAGATATGCTGAATGATTTTGGTGTTAAATACGCTATCATCGGTCACAGCGAAAGAAGACAGTATTTCGGTGAAACAGACGAAACTGTAAACAAACGCGCAATGGCCTGTCTGGAAGGCGGCATCTGCCCTATCATCTGTGTAGGTGAAAACCTGGAAGAAAGAGAAAAAGATATTACAAAAGATGTAATCAAGGTTCAGATTGAAAAAGGTCTGGCTGGCTTTACAGCTGAAAATATGAAAAACAGCATTATTGCTTACGAACCTGTATGGGCTATCGGCACAGGCAAAACAGCAACTGCACAGCAGGCCGAAGAAGTGTGTGCATATATCCGCGGTCTTCTGGCTGAAATGTTCGGCAATGAAACTGCACAGGCTGTTACAATTCAGTACGGCGGTTCTATGAACGCAAAAAATGCAGCTGAACTGCTGGCAATGGAAAACATTGACGGTGGTCTTATCGGCGGTGCTTCCCTTAAAGCTGACGACTTTGCTACAATCGTATCATGTGTTAAATAAGAAAGAGGTATTTTGATGAAAAGACCTATAGTTTTATGTATTATGGACGGCTTTGCCTGTACAGAAAATGTACTGGGCAATGCTATCAAAGCAGCTAACAAACCAAACCTGGACAGAATTTTTGCAGAACACCCAACAACAATTATCGGTGCAAGCGGTCTGGATGTAGGCCTGCCTGAAGGCCAGATGGGCAACAGTGAAGTTGGCCATACAAATATGGGCGCAGGCAGAATTGTGTATCAGGAACTGACAAGAATTACAAAATCAATTAAAGACGGCGATTTCTTTGAAAATGACGTACTGAAAAACGCAATCAGCAAAGCTGTTGAAAACGGCAAAAAAGTACACATTTACGGTCTGATGTCCAATGGCGGTGTTCATTCACACATCGAACACTGCTTTGCCCTGCTGGAAATGTGTAAAAAACTGGGTGCTGAAAATGTATTCGTTCATCCATTTATGGATGGTCGTGACGTTGCACCAACAAGCGGTGTAGAATTCCTGGCACAGCTGCAGGACAAAATGGATGAAACTGGCACAGGTAAAATAGGTGCTGTATGCGGCAGATTCTATGCAATGGACAGAGATAACCGCTGGGAAAGAATCGAAAAAGCATACGATGCACTGGTGCTGGGCAAAGCTGAAAAATTTGCTGACCCTGTGGCACATCTGAAAGAATGCTATGCAAATGATGTAACAGATGAATTTACAGTACCATTTATCGTAAACGAAGATGGTATTATCGATGAAGGCGACACTGTTATTTTCTTTGATTTCCGCCCTGACAGAGCAAGGGAAATCACAAGATGTCTGGTTGACGAAAAATTTGACGGCTTTATCAGAGAAAAGGAAAACCTGGGTCTTAACTATGTTTGCTTTACACAGTATGATGCAACAATGCCAAATGTTGAAGTAGCTTTCAAACCACAGAGCCTGAAAAACACATTGGGCGAATTTGTTTCAGACCTGGAAATGAGACAGCTGAGAATTGCTGAAACAGAAAAATATGCCCACGTTACATTCTTCTTCAACGGCGGTATTGAAAAACCATACTACGGCGAAGACAGAGTGCTGGTACCTTCCCCTAAAGTAGAAACCTACGATATGCAGCCAGAAATGAGTGCAAGAGAAGTAACAGACCATCTGCTGGAAAAAATTGACAGTGGCAAATACGATATGATTATCCTCAACTACGCAAACTGCGATATGGTTGGCCATACAGGCAACTTTGATGCAGCTGTACAGGCAGTGGAAGTTGTGGATGAATGCGTTGGCAGACTGTATGAAAAAATCCTGCAGGTAAATGGCGTACTGCTTATCACAGCTGACCACGGCAATGCAGACAAAATGCTGGAAGATGATGGCAGCGTATTTACAGCCCACACAACAAACCCTGTTCCATTCTGCGTGGTAAACTACCCTTGCGCACTGAGAGAAGGCGGCGTGCTGGCTGACATTGCACCAACAATGATTCAGATTATGGGGCAGAAACAGCCTAAAGAAATGGACGGCAAATCACTGATTACATTTGCCTGCCATAACTGCTGATATAAACAAAAATCCCTGCATTAGCAGGGATTTATTGTTTTGTAATAAAGTATGTGATAATATATAGCTGATGGGAAAATTTGAATTTGCATAAGGAGTACAGTGTTATGAAAAATATTATGTTTGGAAATAGTTTAATGCTATTGGGCATTGCGATAATGATACTTGCGGGGTTAGAGGTGATATATGTAGGAGCAATGTGGGCTTCGTTTCTTTTAATCGTCGTAGGTTTTGTTATGGCTGTAATTGGTTTCTTCAGCAAAGATAGCGAATAAACAAATTCCAATTTACCAAACAGACATATAACAAAAAAATCAGGGTGTGAACCCTGATTTTTATTTTTCAATATATGCAATGCCAACAGTGCCTGGGCCCATATGGCTGCCGATAACACCGCCGATTTCAGAATGGTGACAGTCAAATTTCATTCCTTTATCTGCAAGGAAATCTTTGAATTTCTGCATACTTTCAATATTGTCTGCGTGAGTTATAACCATAGGCAAACTATCATCTGGCAGATGTTTATTCATAAATTCATAGAATTTTTCAAATGCTATCTGGCTGCCACGACAAACCCCCACAGGTGTAAACCTGCCGTTTATCATAGAAACAAGAGTTTTCATATTCAGTCTGCCGTCATCAAATGCAGAGTATTTCCCTACCCTGCCGCCTTTTTTAAGATATTTCAGGCTGTCCACATAAGACAAAAATCTTACTTTTGGTATGGAATCGGTAATTTCTCTTACAATATCCACAGCCTGTTTGCCTTTATCTCTCAGATTACAGGCCAGGCGCACCAATACTTCCAGCCCGTGGGAAAGCTGCATGGAATCAATAATATGTATTTTATCGTAACCACATAATTCCCTGGCTACCTTTGCCGCCTGTATTGTACCGCTGGAATTGGAAGATATGCCAATATAAACCATTTCGTTTCCCAACCTGCGGTTTTCTTCAAAAACTGTAAGGAAATCATCAGGAGATGGCTGGCTGGTCATAGGTACGATACTGCCACTGCGCAAGTCTGAATAAAAAGATTTTCTGTCTTTTTCTCCAAAATCGTCTTTATAGCAAAAATCATTATATGAAATTGAAAGAGGAACTACTTCAACATTTAGCTGCTGCCGTACTGAACGTGTAATATCACAGGTAGAGTCTGTGATAATCACTGTTTTCATATTCCTTCCCCCTTTCAGTTTTGTAATTCTTTCTTTACAAAAGTTTATTATATGTATCCTTTTAAGGATACATTATTTATATATCATTGTCAAATAAGTATTTACTAACATAAAAATTACACTACGGTTTTGACCGTAGTGTATCATTTTATTTAACAAAATAAGCCACAGCCGCTGCACCTGGACCAACATGAGTGCCTATTACACTGCCTACTTCGCCATAAAGCCAATCGTATTTTACACCATTTTCATTCATATACATTTCCAGCATATGCATATTTTCTTCATTTTCTGTAAAAGTAAGCATCATTGGTTTTGTGGTGTCTATATCTGCATCATTAACAATGCTGCACAGCTTTTCAAAAGTATTTTTCTGGCCGCGGGCTGTGCCGATGGAAAGTACAGCACCGTCTGCAACCGTAATAATAGGCTTGATACCCAATGCCCCACCGATTGCCCCTGCTGTTTTGGAAAGGCGGCCGCCACGTACAAGATATTTCAGTGTATCAACATAGGCATAGATTCTTGCTTTTGGCACCAGTTCTTCGATTTTCTGTGCTATGTGTTTTGCACTGTCACCTGCATCTCTCATCTGACAGGCAACCCTTACCAGCAATTCCAGACCTGCTGTGGTAACCAATGAATCAACTATATAAATGCCATCGTATCCGCACATTTCTTTTGCAATTCTGGCAGACTGCAGTGTTCCACTGAGAACAGAAGAAATGCCTATATAAACCACTTCGTCCCCGTTTTGCTTCCGCTGGTTGAAAACTGCCAGAAAATCCTCTGGAGAAGGCTGGCTGGTTGTTGGGTTTACGGAAGAAGCTGCCAGCTTATTAAAAAATTCTTTTTTGGAAAGATCTATGCCATCCAGGAAACTTTCTTCACCGAAATTTACCTTTAAAGCAACCACCTTAACCTTTAACTGATCCAGAACACTTTTTTCAATATCACTTGTAGAGTCTGTTAAAATAACTGTATTCATACTATCTCCTTTGAATATCTTAAAGCAGAGTTATTTTTTGGAATCAAAAAAACCTCTCACTTTATTCAATCCACTGACAAAAGCATCCAGTTCCTGTGAAGACAGTTTATTGGTAACCACGTCCACCAGTTCCCTGTGAAATTCCTTGTGATGAAGATAAACTTCCATAGCTTTTTCCGTAAGATAAATTTTTACTATACGTTTATCTTTTTCATCCGCTTTGCGAATCAACATACCTTTCTTTTCCAGTGTGTTGACTGCAGTAGTCAGTGAGCTTTGTGTAATATTCAATTTACGGGCAATGTTTTTCGCAATATTGTTGTCTTTCATATTAACAACAGTATCAATCAGGTGCATTTCTTTAACTGTAATATTTTTAAACGGACCTTTTGCCAGAAAATCTTCTTCTATCTGTAAAAGGCTGTTAAAAGCATCTACCAGAAATGAATTTATATCCTGTTTGAATTTTTCCATATGCCCTCCATAAATACTTTGAATACCAAAGCAATGTTAGTATATACTCTATATGTGTGAAAAGCGTGAAATATTTAGATATTCAAACTAAATATTTTGAATTTCAAAATTTATTTTTCTGTCGGTATAAAATTCTGCAAATCAATCAGTTTATGATTGTAAATACCTGTTACAGGATCCTGGTCTGTATAATCAGCCAGAATTACCTGGTCAGTGCTGTAAAGTATAGCAAAGCCAATTTTACCTTTTGCTGCTTTTTCTGACTGGTTTTCAAAAACATTTACAGTCTGCTGACGTAATGCTGTGGTGATAGTCTTGAATTTAGTGTCTGGGATATGTGTGAAACCAAACAGTCTGCCTGTATTGTCTGTGATAATTCTGTCTTTCACCATTACGTCACGCAGTGATGATTTATCAATATTATAATTCTGTGTAAAATAGTCAAACAACAATGAAGAATATTTTTCCAGGGATGGACTTTTAATACCGCTGTCAAATATATAACTGCCGAATTTATAGAAGAAATCAAATGGAAGTATTCCTGTTGCATTTATAAGATAAGGCACTGCAAATGGAAATTTGCCGCTGTTCAGCAGACGTTCCACGGCATCTTCACATTTTTTCAGTTCCAGTAAGTCATTATAGGAAATGCTGTCACAGGATACTACCTGATACGGAGCATAATCCCAACTGCGGTAGTTATATTTTTCTTTTTCTTTTTCCAGTGTTGACCCTTTGAGAAGCTTCAGAAAGCCCAGCTGTATCACATTGGCATTTATATCATAGGCCTGGTTAAAGCTTTTTGCAAAGCTGTCAAAATCTTCATGAGGCAGACCTGCAATAAGGTCTATATGCAGATGTATATTACCGCCTGCCACAATTTCTTTAAGGTTATGCACCAGTTTAGGCATATTTGTACGGCGGTTTACTGCCTTGAGTGTTTCCACATTGAAACTCTGCAAACCTGCCTCAAACTGGAAAAGACCTTTTGGCAGAGTTTTCATATAGTCAAGGGTGGACTGTGTAAACAGGTCGGTTTCAACTTCACAGTGAAAAACCACATCTGCCGGTATGTTTCCTTTTTCCTTTTCACCTGCTATAAACTCAAATATTTCCCTCGCCCTTTTATCATTGCAGTTGAAAGTTCTGTCTACAAATTTAACTGTTTTTGTTCCAGAGTTGGCAAGAAGAACAATATTTTTCTTGCTTTCTTCCATATCAAAAAAGCGGACATTTTCATCTCGTCCGGACAGGCAGAACCCACAGCTGAATGGGCAGCCACGGCTGGTTTCCAGATAGACAATTCTGCCGTTTAAAGCGGCCAGATATTCTGGAGTATACGGATTAATATATTCACAACAAGGGCCTGTAACCACTGTTTTTGCTGGGGTAGTGAAATTTTCAGACAGCATCTGCATAAAAGCTGATTCGCCTTCACCTTTTACAACCCAGTCAACATAATCTTCCTTTAACAGACTGTCAGAATCAAAAGATGCTTCCGGTCCACCAAGCCAGATTTTGATTTCAGGATTGATAAGTTTTAATGTAGATGCGACTTTGCGCACGTATTCCACATTCCAGATATATGTGGAGAAACCAACCACATCAGGGTTTTCGGCATTTACCATAGCCACAATATCTTCAATATGATTATTTATTGTGCTTTCAACCACTTTGACTGTGTGCTGTGTGTTTATTTTTTTTGCCGCAGCAAAAAGATACCATACACCAAGGGAAGAATGTATATATTTACTGTTGATACTGCAAAGTACGATTTTCATAGTATGCTCCGTTTTAGTTTTATATCGGGTGGTCAAGTGTACCCTCCCTACGTATTAAATAATTGTATCACAAATTTTATAAAAGTGCAAAAAAACAGCGTGTGCTATTGCACACGCCATTTTACAGAGTAGATTTAATTATTATTTAGCGTCAACTTCTGCCATGTGTTTGATCAGATCAAGAACTTTGCAGGAGTAGCCCATTTCGTTGTCGTACCAAGCAACCAGTTTTACAAACTGTTCGTTCAGCATGATACCAGCTTTTGCGTCAAATACAGAAGTCTGTGTTTCGCCGTAGAAGTCGGAAGAAACAACTGCTTCGTCACAGTAGCCCAGAACGCCTTTCATAGAGCCTTCGGATGCTGCTTTAACTGCTGCACAGATTTCTTCGTATGTTGTAGGTTTAGCAAGTCTTACTGTAAGGTCAACAACAGAAACGTCCAGTGTAGGAACACGGAATGCCATACCTGTCAGTTTGCCTTTCAGTTCTGGGATAACCAGAGCACATGCTTTAGCAGCACCTGTGGAAGAAGGAATGATGTTGCCTGCTGCTGCACGGCCACCACGCCAGTCTTTTTTGGAAGGACCGTCAACTGTTTTCTGTGTAGCTGTTGTTGCGTGAACTGTTGTCATAAGACCTTCAACGATACCGAAGTTGTCGTTGATAACTTTAGCCAGAGGAGCCAGACAGTTTGTTGTGCAGGAAGCGTTGGAAACTACAACCATATCTTTGTTGTATTCTTCAAGGTTAACGCCGCAAACAAATGTTGGTGTTTCTTTATCTTTAGCTGGAGCAGAGATAACAACTTTTTTAGCACCTGCTGCAATATGAGCCATACATTTTTCTGTTGTTGTGAAAACGCCTGTGGATTCTACAACGTATTCAGCACCCAGTTTGCCCCAAGGAAGCTGTGCTGGATCTTTTTCTGCAAAGAATGGGATTGCTTTGCCGTTAACAACCAGTTCTGTTTCTGTAGAAGAAACTTCACCCTGGAAACGACCGTGGATTGTGTCGTATTTTGTCATGTATGCAGCGTAATCAGGTGTAACACCGATGTCGTTGATACCTACTACTTCGTAAAGTTCAGGCTGTGCAACTGCTGCTCTGAAAACAAGACGGCCGATACGACCAAAACCATTGATACCAATTTTAATTGCCATAATTAAATACCTCCAATATATTTACCTTTGATGGATTATTACTTGTTAATTTTTTAACTTTGTGTACACATTATAAAACATTGTAGAAAAATTGTCAATGTTTTAATTTGTATTAATATTTCCTATTTTTGTACTATTATCTCAAAAATTATTATTGCTTATCCACCTGTTTTATAATAACATATTTTTGATTAGCAACATAGTAAATTATGTCATATTATACGTTGTGATAAATAAATACAAATGTTATACACATAATATCTTTACTTTTAAATAAAAATATTGTAGTATAAAACCATGTATAAACACTTGTTTTTAGGTATTGGATATGTTTGGAAATGAAACACCTTATGTGTCCCTGGGAGAAAATTGGTCAGTTACCTACGCCCATCGGGAGATAAAAGAAAAGTACTCTATATTGCTGAAACCCGGCTTTTTCCGGGATTTGCTGGGACAATATGACGTATGTCATTTTGACCAGCCTGTTGTTATGTCTGCACCAGGTACTGATCTTGCCGGGATAAGATTGGTTTTCCAAAAAGATGGCAACGAAATTAAATGCTGGCCTTTGAAAAGCGAAATATATGCAGGTATGGCCAATATGAACGTACATTACCAGATGCGCGAACCAATCACCGGCATTTTTTCACTTATGCCTGTTCTGGCAGACACCATAAACAAAGGTGAAAACCGAAAAGCAATATCTACTCTGGAAGAAATAAACAGGCGGTCATATAAACTGCTGAAAAATGTAACCAATATGACTCTTGTTTCAAAAGTAATGAGTGGCAACCTGCCACCACTGGAAACAATCAACCTGTCTGCACTGACCGATAGTCTGGTGGTTTCTGTAACAACCGTTGAACGCAATGTAAAAATAAACACAGACATAGACAAAGACATATTTGTACAGGGTAATCAGAACTTTTTATCAACTGCTATTCTGAACCTTGTTTCAAACAGTATTTCTTTTTCGACAGATGACAACGTTGAAATTGCTATAAAACTGAAAGCGGATAAAAACAAGGCTGTATTCACATACAGAGATAATAGCACCGGGATAAAGGACGAATATCTGGCAGATGTATTCAAACCATATTTTTCAAAAGACCCATTTGCAGACGGTGAAAAAGACCCATCTATGGGATTGGGGTTATTTATTGCAAAAACAGCCTTTGAACAGACCGGCGGCAGAATGATGTTGACAAGCAGCTTTGGAAATGGAGTAAAATACAATATTTCAATTCCATTGGTAAAAGAGACCGATATTGCGATGGAAAGCAGTGCCACAGACTTTTTGCTGAACAGATACAGCGAACTGTTTGTACAGCTGTGTGACAGTTGTAAATTACCTGAATTAAAATAACATAAGTAAAAGGCACAACAGTAAAACTGTTGTGCCTTTGATTTGTGTAGAGACAACCACCAGCTTTGCTGGTGGGAAAAACTTTAGCTTCAAGCATTGAGCGAAGCGAAATGTCATTCCGAGCATAAGCGAGGAATCTTTGCACTTGAAGAAACATAAAAATAATTGCTCTACAGAAAGCTGTAGAGCAAAGATTCTTCGCCTCGTTACACTCGCTCAGAATGACATATTACCACTTTAGTGGTTGCAGTGCGTGTAATGTAGTTGACGGATTTTCAATACCTCTTGAGTGGTGAGCCAGTAGTACGCACTTATAGGGCTGATGGTTTTAATTTTACTTTTTAGGTGCTTTGTATACTGTTTTTGTGTTTGCAGATTTTTTTACACCGGATGATTTGAATACACTTTTTTCAGCCTTTGGCTGTGGCTGTTTTACAACGGGGATAACCTTTGTTTCCTCTGGTTCTTCCGTCGGCTGTGATACAGGTATCGAAACAGGCTGTGTGGCAGTTTCCCTTACTGACTGCGTCTGAACAGGTTCTGCCTGCTGTCTTTCTTCTTTCTGCGCAAACAGCATTGCTATAGTTTCTTCACTGATTCTGTTTATCTGCCGTGTCTGGGTATCCTGTGTAAAAACAGGGTTTGAGTGTGCAGGCTCGGCAACAGGTGCTGTGAACCGTGCTGTGGAATAGTATTCTTCGTCATCATATTCGTCTGGTTCCACAGGCTGAACTCTGGATTTTTTGCCTGTATTCAACACATCTTTTTCTTCTTTAACTGGCATAATATAAAATGCTGTAAACAGCGAGAATGCCCCCATAAGCACCAGTGCCAGTGACATAGTAATATCTGCCACAGACAGAGCTGACAGAACAACACCACCTATAAGCCCTGCAAGATGGGCTGCAGTACTGATAAGGAAGTTCATAAGACCTGACACATACAGCATTGGTCTGGCAAGTTTTGAAGGTGAATATGCTGCTTTATAAAGCATGAGCCAGAAAACAAGGTTTGTAACAGCTGACAGGCTGCGGTAAAAATAAAATGTATCAGCAATAGGCTGAACATTAATCAAAGTGGCATTGATACACATTGCCAATGGGAAAAGAATAGTCATAACCATTGGTGCCATTTCGCTTTTTTTACCCTTGATACCTTTTATACCATAAAGTAAAAGACCTATGGACGCCAGCACCATCATAATATCATAGCCCAGGAAACCACCTGTCACTGTGAAAATTCTGATAACATTCAACACCGATGTGATGACAAACAGCACTGCTGTTGCAAAACCGAAAATACCCACAGGGATTTTAAGTTTTTTGGTGTTTGGTTTTTTGTCAGCAAAAATAAGCACACCGCAACATACAGAAATAAGCAGTACAATACCTATCATCAGCGGGCGTGTCACTATACCGGGCTGTACAAGGAAATTTGTACCTTCTTCCATAAGAAATACAACTTCATATAAACGGCCTGTGAAAAACAGCACAGATACCAGGATAAATAAAATATTTAAAAACAAGAACATATATTCTCCTTTAAGGTATAATACAAATAAAATATAAATAAACTGTAATAACAGTAATTCATCATTCTCTGATATAAACATTTTAATACAAAATGATGTAAATTACAATAATTTTAAACACAAGTGACAATTTGTTCACAAATGAGGAGTTTATGAAAAATTTTATAGGAGTATTTATATTTTTACTGATTGTGAATTTTGCAGTACCGGTGGTTTACCACAGGGTTTACAGCAGCCTGCCGTCTGCTGATATTTATATTGAAAACACACAAAACACTACTAAAGAGAACAGGTATGTAACTCTTATGGACAGCAATACAAAACAGATACTGGAAATACCGCTGAAAGATTATCTGATAGGTGCCGCTGCCTGTGAAATGCCTGCCCTGTACAACGAAGAAGCAATAAAGGCACAGATGGTTGCCGCCCACAGCTATTATCTGTATGTGGAAAAACACCCTGACTGGTTGGAAAAGGGATATATTACAGTGGACACAAAGAATATGAAAGGTTATGCAGACAGCTCAAGACTGATGGAATTCTGGCAGATGGACTACTATACATATTATGAAAAGTTTGAAAAATGTGCCGAAGAAGTTATGGATATGGTGGTGACTTATGACGGACAGCCTGCGCTGACCAGCTATTATGCGGTATCCTGCGGAAAAACTGCTGACAGCAAGGATGTGTGGGGGCAGGAATTGCCATATCTTGTAAGTGTGGACAGCAGTCAGGACCAGATTAGTGAAAGCTATGTGAAAGTGACAGAAATCCCAAAGGATAATATGTATAGTTTATTGAGAATAAATTATCCCAATATAGATATTGAAAATCTTGATGCCGAGGAATGGTTTGGCGATATAATATACACAGAAAGTGGATATGCAAGCTATGTGACTGTGGGAAGTGACCTGGTACCAGCAGGTCAGATAAGGGACGTTATGAAACTGCCATCAACCTGTTTAATGATTTTTTATGAAGATGAAATATTCTCAATAGCTACCAAAGGTTACGGACACGGTGTTGGGCTGAGCCAGTTTGGGGCAAACAGTATGGCAACAAATGGTAAAAAATATAAAGAAATACTGGAGTATTATTATCCGGGAACAAAGGTGGAAAAACTTTCAGTATAGTACAATTTATCAAAAAAGCAGTTTTTATACTGCTTTTTTGTGTTTTGTTACAAAGTTTTTCTGTTTGCTTGAAGATAAGACAATTAAAAGATATAATTTGTTTATTATTAAATTCGTTAAAGGAGAAGTACATTATGAATTTTAAAGAATCTGCTCTCAATCTTAAAGACAAACTGGTGGAATTCAGACGTGATTTCCACATGCACCCTGAAGCATCTTTCTGTGAAGAAAGAACAAATGCTGTAATCAGAAAATTCCTGGAAGACAATGGTATTGAAATCCAGGAAGTTGGTGCTGGCTATTCAGTGGTTGGTGTTATCCGCGGCGGCAAACCTGGTAAAACATTTGCAATGCGCGCTGATATTGATGCACTGCCAATGCCAGAACTGAATGATGTACCATACAAATCACAGAACGAAGGTGTGATGCATGCCTGCGGTCACGATGCACATACAGCTGCACTGATGGGCGTGGCCCTGCTTATCAATGAAGTAAAAGACCAGATGAGCGGTAATGTAAAACTGCTGTTCCAGGCTGCTGAAGAAAAAATTCCTGGTGGCGCAAAAGAACTGGTGGAAAAAGGCGCGCTGGAAAACCCATATGTTGACGCCGTTATGGGCTTCCATGTAAGCAATGCACTGCCTGTAGGTTATGTGGCATTCGGCGCTGGCCCTGGTGCTGCTGCCTGTGACACATACAAATTCAGAATCATCGGTAAAGGGGGCCACGGTGCATATCCACACGCCACAATCGACCCTGTTGTAATTTCTGCATACTTTATTACAGCACTGCAGTCCATCGTTTCAAGAAACGTGGAACCTGTACAGGGTGCTGTTATCACAATTGGTTCTATCCACGGCGGTACAAAAGAAAACATTATTGCTGACGATGTAGAAATGCTGGCAACAATCCGCAGCCTTGACGAAGGTGTACGTGC
>JAFZDX010000140.1 GCA_017560985.1 Oscillospiraceae bacterium | reverse complement strand
CTGGGCAAGATTTGCAGAAATATATGCTTTCAGCTGTACATTGTTCTTGCCATTGGTCATCAGTATCGGTGCGCCCTTTACTTTGGCTAAATAACTGCCTGCCAGTGCATCGGCAAAGTTTTCACCACTGGCAATAATAATTGTGCCAAACTTGTCCACACCCATTCTTTCTTTTGTTGCATAGCAGATTTCCAAAGAGGTTTCATATCTTGTTTTGCCTTTTATCCTTGTTACAGTGTCTGTAATCGGATATTTGTTACCCACTGTAAAGGTATCTCCACAGTTTGCACAGGTGTAGGTTTTGCCGTCGGCAGTCAAATAGTTATGCCCCGTGGCAGGATAGGATATTTCAAAGGAAACTGTGCCGTAACTTGTATTTTTCCAGGTATATTTTATCTTACCAGCTGATGTACATGTAATAGGTTTCACTGTTGTCAGGTTGTATTCGCCTGAAGAAATAGCTGGCAGAGTAACATATTCTTTTCTGTCACACAAAGAACAGCCCTTATACAGCTGACCTGTTGTATCCTGTCCAGGTACAACTCCTACAGTGTTTTTTGCAATATGGCTATGCTCTTCTGCTTTTAAACTGTAACCCAGATTGATCTGATAAAATACCGGTACATTGCCATCAGTTGCATACCAGATTATTTTATCTTTATCCACTATCGGCACACAGTCAGACAGTTTGCCCTTACCACTGAAGGTTTTGGATACTTTGTTGCCCATACCATCAACCATACAGTAATAAACGGTATCCTCTACAGACCAGATAACACAGAATTTATTATTGAGAATTTTTACCAGATGGGCGTTTGAAATATCTACTCCCGCATTTTCTGCGTAAGTAGTCAGGTATATAATTCTTGTACCTGCCTCAGTAAAATTATTTTTATCTGTATATGTTACAAAAATATTACGCTGTGCCTCTGACTGGTCAATGCCACCAGTCTGCGCACAGGTATTACCCGCCACAAGATAATGTGTATCGGAATAATCAAAACCACCCAGTGAAACACCGGTGAAATTATAATGATAAATATTGTTGGCAATTTTCAGCACTTCTACAGTATCTACCGCATCTGAAAAACTTTTCTTTCCTGCAGGTGTTCTGTATTTGCTGATAATAATACTTCTTGGTATTGCATCACCATGGTCTAGCGCCAGAAGTTCGTTGCCGTCCACAATAATAAACTGGTTGAATGAATGGCTGATATAGCCGTGGTTTCTGTTGGAAATTTCGTAATGGGCATCCAGCATTGTCATATCAGAAACATCCACAACCATGGTTAAATTTGCCTGATGATTCAGCCCATCGGAATAAGTATACATTTCGTGGGCGGTGCGCACATACAGCACGTCCCCTGCCCTGGCAAATCTCAGACTGCCTGCATCAAAAGGAATAACAGTGTTTCCGCCAAAAAGGCTGGCGTAACCCTGTTTTTTCCAGTCTTTTGTGTATCTGGTTACTCTGAAAACTTCTACACTGTCACTTTCATGTGGATTGTTCTGCCCTGTTACAACAAAGTTGTAATCATCGCAGATATACACTCCGCCATATATTGGCAAATCAAGTGAAACTGTTCCCTTTGATTTTATTTTAAGGGATTTGTCATAAGTTTCAACCAGCAGTTTCCCACCGTTGTACTCTACCCTTGTATAGCCGCCATTTTCCTCTACAAGATGGGATTTTATTGTATTTGCAAAAAAATATTTGTAGTTCAGGGCATTATAGTTATTGCTGGTGGCTGGTGCAATGCCAGAGCCATTTTTTGCCGTTGTTGCTGATATGGTATAAGTTTCTGTTTTGCCACAACGGGTACATTTACCGCCAGAATATGTATGGCCGTATGGAATACTGTCTGTATACCAATGGTCACAGTATTTACAGCTGAATTTTTCCAGACCGTTTTCTGTGCATGTGGCTTCATTTATAATCTGGCTTGTAAATTCGTGAGTTGTATCCAGCTTTACGGTAAAACTACCTACATTCTGAAACATACCTGCTGCCAGAATATATTTTTCACCTGCCTGCAAAGCACAACTTACAGTAAAGTTTTTATTTTCGCCGCCATTGTCATCTGTTGCCAGCAGATTCATTGATGAATCATAGATATATCCAACGGTATCGTAATTACCAGAAGATTTAAAAGCATATGTTCGTGTTTCAGATGGAATAAAAGTATAGTAAACATTGTAAAGATCCGGGATTTCTATTGTAGCCTGGTATTCTTGCCCTAATGTAACAGTCTGTTTTGGTGCTGAGCTGTATTTGTTTTCCAATGCAGTACAATCTTCAAAAATATTAGCCCCGAAACGTTTGACTGTTTTAGGAATTTTTATTTCTTTCAATGCGCTGCAACCTGAAAAAGCACCTTCGCCAATAGACAACAGCCCTTCTGGTAAAGTAACTTTTTCCAATTTGTAACAACGGTAAAAGGTGAAGTTACCTATATTCTTCACACTGTCTGGGATTACCCGTTCTCGCATATAATGCAGGTTATAAAAAATATATTCTCCCAGGCTGGTTACTTTGTATCCGTCTATCTGTGATGGGATAACAACCGTTTTTTCTGTGCCTTCGCAACCGGTGATTTCGCATGTATCAGGACCTGTGATTATATAGTGATAACCATTGCTGTACAGGGATGTGCCCCGTGCGGCAGCTGTGTCGGTAACGATTATAGGGCCATCTGCTGGGGTCCATACAGATTCGTCCTGTTCATCTTCCAAGTCTGTTACCTGTTCTACAGCAGTTGTGGTTTCTTCAGCCACTTCATCAGCAGCAAAAACCAGCAGTTCAAAACTGGACATGAAAATACAACAACAAAGAACAATTGATATTAATCTTTTCATATTCCCTCCGCTTTATATAAATGTATATATAATAATTATATAACAACTGACATAAGGTTGCAATGGAATTAATGTTTAGAAATAAACAAACCCACGGATTATACGTGGGTTTGTCGTTGTTATGTTATTTTACAATAACTTCAGTTGCGCCAAAAATATCTTTTGCAGTTGCGTCGTCAATAAGGCTTGCGCCACCAAGTACCGCGCCAGATTCAATGCCTTTAGCCTGCATATATCCTTTTGCTGCTGCTTGTTTACCTGTTTTTGTCAGGATAAGTGGTGCATCCATTGTCATTGCCAGTGGACCGCCACACAGACCGTCTGGGAAGTTTTCAGCATAGGCTATTACCGCATAATCAGGATTTGCAAAGAATTTTTCTGCTATTGCCACTGATGTTTCATATCTTGTCTTACCTTTTACTCGTTCAACTCTGCCATAGGCTTTCAGCTGATTTTCAAAGGCTTCACTTACCGCACCAGTACCACCGATAATGTAAATGTTATTTGCATTTGCACTTGCAAGGAAGGATTTCTGTTCAGCAGTAAGTCCATTTCCTTTACCGTTTACCAGCAATATTGGTTTACCAACTGCTGATGCTGAAAGTGAGTCTGCAAAGTTAAGGCCAGTTGCTACAATAATATCTTCGTTCTGCACGCCTGCTTCTCTCAGAATTGCAAGGTTTGTGCCATATCTGTTTTTATCTTTCAAACGTTTTACAGTAATGCCGCCGATAGATTTCATCGCATCTTCTGTATTCTGTGGAACAGCTGCTGTACCACCAAGAATGTAAACTGTGCCGCCTGCTTTAAGATTTGCTTTTACATAATCTTTCAGCTGGGCATCGTTCTTACCGCTGGACATCAGGATAGGAGCAGATTTAACTTTTGCCAGATAACTGCCTGCAAGGGCATCTGCAAAGCCTGTACCACTGGCGATGATAATATTATCAAACTTATCAACACCCATTTTGGCTTTTGTTTCATTTGCTATTGCAATTGAAGTTTCGTATCTTGTTTTGCCTTTTACGCGGATTACTTCGTCTGGCTGTTTTTCATTTACGATTACATAGTCAGAGAAATGGCTTGTTGTAAATATCATATGACCATTTACATATTCAGCATTTACTTTTTCCAGTGTACCGTTATCTGCAAGATAGTAAACAACATAGTCTTTTGCCTGTGTGCCTGCTGCTGGTGTGAATGGCAGCATAATTGTGGCTGTGCCGCCTTCGAAATCACCGATATATTCATCGTCGGAGAATATCTGAGCTGTCACAACAACTGCTGTTTCTTTATCTTCAAGAACTGCCTGCTGTTGTGGTGTCAGTGTTTCTTCTGCTACTTTTACTACTTTGATTTCGATGTTTTCACCATCAGCCTGCTGAGTAACCGCTTGCACTGCTTTTGCATCCAGTTTTACAGTTACGTCTGTCATTTCAATTACTACATCTGCATTGTTTTCAGCTACGGTCTGCAATGCCTGTGTATTAACTGCTGCTTCTGTTACTGTTTCCTGAGTTGCCTGTGTCAGTGGCAGAACTACTGTCTGGCCAGGCTGTGTAGCATTTACTACTGCTTCAACTGTTTCTTTATTTACTGTTGCTTTGTTTTCTTCCACTACAACATTTTCTTTTACCACTTCAACCACATCTTCATTGGCTTTGTCTTCAGTGATTGTTGTGTCAGGTGTTACCACTGGTGCGCCTGGGGTTGGTTCTGTTGGCAGATCAGTTGCTGTTGCCTTCAGTTTTTCCCATTTTGCGTATACAGTTGTGTCATAATGGAATCTGTCTGTTTCGATTGTTACCACGTTGATACATTCAGGTTCGTAGTACCAGCCTGTGAGACAATATCCGTCAACTGAGCCTGTTGGCAGACTGTCAAGGTATCTGTATCTTACCACTTTTGCAGGGGCTGGTGTTTCACCTCTACCCTGTGTATCAAATGTTACTGTCATATATGGAGCAAGATAGATTGACAGTTCTGTATCGCCTTCGATTACATCTTCTTCAAAATCCCAGCTTGCGCCCCATCCACTTCCTGTTTCACTTACATAGTAGTAGTTCCAGTAATTGTCCATTGCACCATAACCTTCAGGGATAAATCCTGTTGGTTCTGTGATGTGTTCACCAGGAGCTACTTCTTTTTCTTCGATAACAACAGAATCATATGTTTCGTTAATATGTTCGATGTGGTAAACGAATTTTACTGTATATCGAACCACAGGTATTACCTGCTGTTCTACCAGAATTTCGCCACATACTGAACATTTTTTACCCTCTGTCAGGCCTGTTGTTGTGCCTGTTGCAGGTGTACCTGGGATTGTTACAGGTGTGTGCTCAAGGGCAGGAATAGTTTCTGCCTGAACTGAAAGCAATACATTACATTCTGAACAGTAAGTTACCAATTCATAACTACCAAATGTTTCACATGTAGCTTCTATTCTGTTTTCTTCCACAGGCATTCCTGGTGTATGGTCAGTTTTAGAAGCAGAAATTGTATTACGTGAAATTTCTTCATCGCATATTGAACAGTAAACTACTCTGTCATAGCTGCCTTCCAATGAACAAGTTGGATGAATTATGTTTTCATCTACTTCCACATCTGGAGTATGTTCAGCAGTAGGAACAGTCATTGTTTCTCTTGAAAGTTCATCGCCACATACTGTACAATAAACTACTTCATCGTAACTGCCTTCTGCCACACATGTTGCTTCAATTTCGTTTTCTTTCACTGTTGCGCCGGCTGTGTGTGATTCAACAAATGTTGCACTTACAACACAGTCTTTATCAGCTGTAAATGTATTGCCTGTGATTGCTGTACCATTTACATAGATTGTATCCAGTTTATAACAATCTGTTGGTTCTGCTGTAACTGTTACAGTTTCGCCTGGTTCAACGATAGCTTTGTCCACAGTAACTGTGCCGTTTTCAGGCTGCTGTACTGTGATATCGTATTTGCCGTAAACCATTGTCACATTGTCAAGGGCTTCATTGCCTGACGCGATTGTAACCTGTGCCCACTGGCTGCGGCTACCTTCAAATCTGATTTCTTTAAGTGATTCACAGCCAACGAAAGCATTTTCTCCGATAGATGTTACTGGCTGTGGAATTGTAACAGTTTCCAGTGATGTACAGTTGGAGAAAACATAATATGGAATAGCTGTAAGATTTGCTGGGAATTCAACTGCCTTCAATGATGTACAGTTTGCAAATACTGCGCCAACCATTTCTGTAACGCTGTCAGGGATAACAACCTCTGTCAGTGACATACAGTAGTCAAATGCACAGTCACCGATGCTTTGCAGATTTTTGCTGAGAACCAGTGTAGAAAGACTTTCACATTCCCAGAATGCATAGTTGCCTATTGAAACAACTGTGTCAGACATGATAAATGTTTCAATATTATTACACCATTCAAATGCCCATTCACCAATATGTGTAACGCCTTCTGACAAAACAACTTCTTTCAGATTGCTATTCATGCAGAACTGACGGTCTTCTATTGCAGTAATTCCTTCTCCGATTACAAGTTTTGTAGCTTTGTCTGCATAATCAGCATATAAGTAATCGCCTGCAACTGCACCAGTTTTGCTGATTGTCATTGTGCCATCTGCATCCAGAGACCATACCATATCTTCGCGATATGTACCTGTAATTGGATATTCTGGTTCAACCGGCAGGTCTGAGCCAGTAGCCACCAGTTTTTCCCATTTTGCGTAAACAGTTGTGTCATACAGGAATCTGTCTGTTTCGATTGTTACAGGGTTGATGCATTCAGGTTCATAGTACCAGCCTGTGAGACAGTAGCCGTCAGCTGAACCTGTTGGAAGACTATCAAGGAATCTGTATTTCTGAACCAATGCAGGCCGTGGTGTTTCGCCTCTGCCCTGTGTATCAAATGTTACTGTCATATATGGCACCAGCATTACGCTGATTCTTGTGTTGCTTTCAACTGGTTTTGTTGCAAAATCCCAGCCATATCCACTTGCTGTGCCATATTGTGTATCAAAGTTGTAATACCAGCCTCTGTGTGCATCCAGTATACTGAATCCATCAGGAATAAAGTCTGTTGGTTCTGCAATCAAAGTGCCTTCTTCAACTTCTTTTGTTTCGATTACAAAGTAGTCTGATGTGCCGTCTTTATATTCGATTTCATAACCGATTTCAACTGTGAATACTGCCAGTCTGAACGTTACTGTAATCACAGTGTCTTCTGTAACTGTAAATGTGTTGCCACTGATTTCCTGGCCATTTACAATTATTTTATCCAGTTTGTACTTTTCATTAGGTATAGTTGTAATTGTTACTGTTTCACCTGCTGCTGCAACTTCTTTATCCACAGAAACTGTGCCGTTTTCAGGCTGCTGTACTGTGATTGTGTATTCTTTTGTTGGCAGGTCGGAACCTGTTGCAGCTAGTTTTTCCCATTTTGCGTAGAGAGTAATATCGTAAAAGATGCGGTCTCTTTCCAGTGTAAATGGATTTTCGCATTCTGGTTCATAGTACCAGCCTGTGATGCAGTAACCATCTGCCTCGCCTGTTGGCAGAGTAACAAGGTTATAGCCTTTTGTAAGTGTTACTGGTGCAGGTGTTTCGCCTCTGCCCTGTGTATCAAATGTTACTGTTGCTCTTTCTTCTGCTGGCAGGTCAGAATCTGTTGCACGCAGTTTGTCCCATTTTGCATAGATTGTTGTATCCTGGTAGAATCTGTCTCTTTCCAGTGATACACCTCTGGTGTAATCTGCATCATAGTACCAACCTATCAGACAATAGCCGTCTGCAGACTGCTGTGGCAGAGATTCCATAATTGTATATCTTTCCAGCTGCATAGGGTTAATAGCTTCGCCCCTGCCCATCATGTCAAATGTTACTGTTACCATATCTGGTTCCAGTGGCAGGTCTGATCCTGTTGCTTCCAGTCTTTCCCATTTTGCGTAAATGGTTGTATTACGTTTGAAATAATCTGTTTCAATTGTTACATTGTTAATACAGCCTGGTTCATAATACCAACCTGTGATACAGAAACCATCCGCAGACTGTTGTGGCAGACTTGACAGTTTGCTCCAGGCAGGAATCTGCACAGGGTCAATAGCCTGGCCTCTACCTGCTGTATCAAATGTTACAGTAATATTCTCTCTAATTGAGTTATCAAGATAAAGTACGCTTGCTACGTCGCCTACTAAATCATTTTCAAAATCCCAATAGCCGTTATGCCAGTTCCCATCTGTATCACTGTAACTATAACTCCATTTGGAATTATCCAGTGTGAATCCATCAGGAACTTCTATTTCAGGCACAGGTATTTTGTCGCCTGGGTTAACAGCGAAAAGGCCGTAAACACAGCTTTCATATTTGGAAGTGCTTTCCAGATTATATCTGATAACCAGCTGTGCCCCTGCTTCTTTTTTAGGATATAAAGTGATGTCTCTGTCAACAGTCAATACATCATCTTTTTCAACCAGTTGGGTCAGCCCTTTATCGGTGTACCAACCAACAACAGCAAAACCATCATTGTAATAGCTGTATTCATTGTATATTTTATTGTAATCTACGGTACTACCCGGTGTAACATATCTACTGTTATAACTGTTTTCACTATATAACCATTTTACTTTGTAATATGGATTCCACTGTTCATACAGTGTTATATCTGAAGATACAATGTCATTTTCATAATCCCATGGCTGTGTGCATTCAGGGTCTTTGAACAGATCGCCTTCAAACTGAAGTACAGAATAACCCAGGGATGGGTCTGTTTCTACTGTTGACCAAGGATATGATTCTTCCAGTTTGCTATACTGTTCAACCAGCATTGGAGAATAGTATGGAGTATCACCCAGTGAAGGCACAAATGTCACTGTGAATGTTTCCGGCTCTTCTTCACCATAATGGATATTTGCATTTTTCAATGAATCATTGTATGAACCAAAGTAAATTTTGTTCCAGTTCAGTGAATGGCTACCATAGTAAACATCTGTAATTGAATTACATGCCCAGAATGCATCATAGTATATATCTGTAACACTCTTAGGAATAGTTACTTCCCTGAGGGCATAACAATCACTGAATGCGGCATTTCCAATAATCTTAACATTTTCAGGGATAACAATTGTTTCCAGAGCAGTGCAACCTCTGAATGTATAATAGCCGATTTCTGTCAGACTGCTTGGTAATGATACTTCTGTAATTCTGTCATAATAGTAGAACAGGTAGTCAGATATATATGTTGTACCTTCCTCTACTACTACACTTTCAATATATGATTTATATTCATACCATGGAACTTCATCATAATAACAGTCAGACATTCTGCCACTGCCACTGATAGTCAGTGTGCCGTCTTCTGTCAGTGTCCATGTATGGCTATTGCCATATTCACCTGTGATAGGATAATTCAATACTTCCTTTGCAGTGTTGCTGAAAATAATCAGATAATCCATACTGTCTGCTACAACATCGTTTTCAAAATCCCAATAGAAGTGCTCTGGGAAATCTTCTGTAACAGTTTGATCTATATATACGCAATCCCATTTGGAATTGTCTATAGCATAGCCGTCAGGAAGTTCAATTTCAGGTATTGAAATCTTGTCACCAGGGTTAACAGCAAAAAGACCATAGATATACTGTTGTTCATTACCATCGTCGATGTAATATTTGATAACCAGCTGCATACCTTCTTCAGTTTTTGCATAGAAGGTAATGTCATTATCAACAGTAAACACATCACCTTTTTCAACAAGCTGAGTCAGTTCTTCATCTGTATACCACCCTACAACAGCCATATGGCTATCAGTAGTATTATACTGACCATATATTTCATTGTAATCTACTGTGTCACCAGGTGTGAAATATAAACTGTTGATATCATCTTCCGCTTTTACATAGTGAACCTGATAATATGGAGTCCAATGTTCATACAGTGTGATATCTGATGTTACTGTGTCGTTGTAGTAATCCCATGGCTGTGTACATTCAGGGTCTTTGAATATATCGCCTGAAAAAACAAGTATAGAATAACCTAAAGATGGGTCTGTTTCTATTGTTGTCCAAGGATAACTTTGAGTCAGTTTACCATCCTTTTCCACTTTTCTTGGAGAATAATATGGAGTATCACCAAGTGAAGGGACAAATGTTACAGTATATGTTTCAGGTTCTTCTTCGCCATAGTGAATAGTAGCGTTTATCAACGGGTCATTGTGTGAATCTATGCTAATTTTCTCCCAGTTAAATGAGTGACTGCCATAGTAAACATCTGTGAGAGCAACACATCCATAGAATGCATCATAGTTTATTTGCTGTATGCTCTTTGGAATAGTTACTTCTCTCAGAGCTTCACAATAGAAAAATGCAGCCCAGCCGATTGATGTCACATTATTAGGAATAGTAATTGTTTCCAAACTGTCACAGTAAAGAAATGCATATACACCTATAGAAGTCAGACTATCTGGCAATGACACCTCTGTAATCTGTTTACATTCTGCAAATGCCGATGCACCTATAGATGTAACACCTTCTTCAACAACAACCTTGATTATATTATCTTTATAGCTATACCATGGCACAGTATCACTGTCATAGTTATACATTTCACCTGTGCCGCTGATGGTCAGTGTGCCGTCTTCAGCCAGTGTCCATGTAAGATTGTCACCGCATTCCCCTGTGATTGGGTATTCATCCACCTTTACTATAGTGGTTTTGAGAGTAATTATGCGGCCTATATCTTCTGGAATATTATCTTCAAAATCCCAATATCCGTTATACCAATTCTCATCAGTATCGCAGTAGCTGTACATCCAGGTGGAGTTATCTATACCATAACCTTCAGGAAGTTCTATTTCTGGTGTTGGAATCAATTCACCTGGTTTAACAGCAAAAAGGCCATGAATGTATGCTTCATTGTCTTGGTCATAGTATTCAATAACCAGCTGAGTACCTTCTTCTTTCATTGGATAGAAAAGTATATCTCTGTCAACAGTAATAATATCATCCTTTTCTACCAATTGTGTAAGGTCTTCATCGTAATACCAACCTGTAATGGCAAAACCATCAAACGAATTGTATACAGAATACACATCATAATGATTAACTGTATCGTTAGGCGTAATATCTCTTGTGTTAGAATAACTCTCGCTTATTTTCCACTTTAATTGATAATACGGAATCCATTGTTCATACAGAGTTATATCTGTGGACACAATGTCGTTTTCATAATCCCATGGCTGTGTACATTCGAAATCTTTATACAGGTTACCAACATATTTGATTCTGGAATATCCTAAAGATGGGTCTGTTTCGATTTCTTTCCAACCATAATTATTATTTATTGTACCATTTGCTTCCACTGTTTGTGGAGAGTTGTAAGGAGTATCCCCCATTGTAGGAACAAATGTAACTGTGTAAGTTTCTGGTTCATCTTCACCGTAATGGATGGTTGCATTTGTCAGTGATTCGTTACCGTTTTTAGTAAGGATTTTCTCCCAATTTACTGAGTGCCCGCCATAATAAACATCTGTAACAGATGAACAACCATAAAATGCATAGTCACTTATATAGGTTAAACTATTTGGAAGATAAACTTCCTCCAGTGAACTACAATAAACGAACGCACGATGACTAATTATTGTAACATTACCAGGAACTTTTATTTCTTTGATAGCTGTATTTTCGAATGCATATCCGTTGATTTTTTCCAAACTATCAGGCAATGTAACGTTTGAAAGCGAACTACACTCAGCAAATGCATAGGAAGATACAGAAGTAACACCTTCTGCAATTACAACATTGTATATATTTTCTTTAATATCAAACCATGGTGTATATTTTTTGTAATCCAGCGAATCAAAATCATAGTCGTACATTTCGCCTGTACCAGTGATTGTCAATGTACTGGTTGTTTCATCAAATGTCCAAGTCAAATTATCACCACAAGAACCTGTTAAAGCAACTTCTGGTTCCGGTGTTGGTGTAACTTCCGGTTCCGGTGTTGGTTCAGCAGTTGGTTCTGGTGTAGGTGTAACTTCCGGTTCGGTTACATCTGCACCATAGTCTGTCAGTGACACATTCAGAATACTGCTATCCCCTGTTCCCCACAGGTTTTTGGTATCATTATCGTACACATAGGCTATATCATTGATTGTATAACCTTCTGTAGCAGTACCTGTAACACCTTTCATAAACAGGCTACCGTCACTGCCGGCTGTGTTTTCGTCGCTGTTTGTCACATCTATCAGATAATTTCTGCCATTGAATGAAACTATGTTCCACATATGAGCACCACCATTCATTGTGCCCATTACAGTGTAACATTCTACATCGCCTGCAAAATCTGTCATATCGCACAGATACATAAATGCTTTTGAATAGCCTTCGCACACAACGTTTGTGTCTGTGTTGCCGTCAAAAACATAAATTAGCTGCCAAGGGTTAATTTCTGTTGTGAAGTTATCGGCTTCAAAAGCATCGTAGTTATAACTTACCAGTGCACAGATTTCTTCCTTATAGCCCACCAGTTTTTCATAGTCAGATGCAGAGGCATATTTGTCGATAATTGCCTGTGCATTTGCAACTGATGCTGTTGCAGCACCTGTTACAGCTGTGTCTGCTGTGTTCTGGTCTGCCCCACGGTAGCTGTTTGCCACTGTAAAGCCGAACACCAGCTGATCCATACCTGTAGGACCTTCGCTGTAAATGCTGCATCCTGTTACTTTGTCATACCAGTACATTTCGTATGGCATGTCAGCCAGCAGTGCATCAATTACGCTGAATACCATTTCCTGTGTAATTGATGGCAGGACAACCTGTGCATCAGGTACAACTTCTGCGCCATTTTCGTCAATATATGTCTGGCCCAGAGAAATTGATGCAGAAGCTCTCTGCCCTGCTGCAATCTGTTTGATAACAGGTTTCAGACCGTCATACAGAGTTTTTGCATCTGCTGACAGCATTTCACCGGCGGCATCGCCCAGCATAGAAACACTGCTACCGTAAAACAGCTGTGTTGCATAGGCTTCAAACCGCTGATCGTTGGTCATTTCATCTTCGGAAACGGCCTGAAATTCAACTGTTTGTTTTGGTTCATTATCAGTATCTGCGGCAAATACAGGTATTGCGCTGCTTAACACCATATTCAGCATCATTGTCAATGCCAGCAGAAAACTGATAATTCTCTTCTGTTTCATAATTACTTCCTTTCTTTATATTACATTATGTATGTAATATATAGTTTCATATTGTGACTATTCTATCACATAATTTTCACATTTTAAATAGTTGATCATTGAACTATTGAAAAAACATACAAACTTTGTTAATATTAATAAAAACTGGTTATTTTTTTAAACGAAATGTCTATGAAAAAATCTATTTTAAAAAACGCAGCAGAAATTTTAATTCTACTGCTTCTGTCCCTGGTTATGGTCGCAATCCCCCTAACCCATTACATATGTATTATTAAAGGAAAATATTATTCATACATTGCAAAAACCATCTACGGCTGCAGTGTTCTGATTGCTGCATCAGTTGTGTTTGCTATGTTTGTCTACAGAAAAAACATAACGCTGTCCCGATATGAAGTAGTATTTGGTGTGATGATCGGATTTTTGCTGTTGTCATGGCGTAACGCCTTGAATCCATACAAAGCATTGTTTGGCGAATCTGGCAGAAACGAAGGGTTGTTTATGCTGCTGTGTTACTATCTGACATTTTACACAGCACGCCTGATAACCAACGAGAAGATACGTACCCGCGTTGTAAATATATTTATCATCATTATGGCAATTCACGCACTGTATGGTCTGGGGCAATTTTATGAACTTACATGGTTGCCTTTTATCCACGACTATTACCATTACGCCATCAGCGGTGTTGCTGGCAATCCTAACTTTATGGGCAGTCTGATGGTTATGGCCTGTGGTGCCTGTGTAGGTATGGCCATATACAGCCCAAAAATGATGACAAAAGTCATCTATGTACTGCTATTTCCTGTTTTTGCCGCTACATTGATATTTACAAAAACTATGTCCGCATATATGGGGCTGGCTATGATACTGCTGACAGTTTTTATTATTGCCGTGAAATTTGTTGGAAACAGAAAAGGCCGGAAAACCGCGGCCGCTTTTGTTGCTATTGTGGCTGTAACTGGCGTTATCCTTTTGGTTATAGTGGACAAACTGGCCTATGGTATAATTTCCATTGAAATTATTAATCAGCTAAAAAATGGCATAAACATAGAAACTTTTGCTTCCGGCCGACTAATGGTATGGATTAATATTTTTAAAATGTTGCCGGAATATCTGCCTTTCGGAGTAGGTATAGACGGCTTGCAACAGCCATATTTTGACAGATATGGGCTGCTATTCGGCACTTATCTTGATAAGGCTCATAATGAACTGATACATATACTGATTACAATGGGACCTGTTGTGTTGATATGCTGTCTGCTGATATATTTCTTTATTGCGAAAGACCTGTCTGCAAAAATAAAAAACAATAGCAATAAACCGGTAAATATGGCACTGATGATGATCATCATCGGGTATCTGACCCAGGCAATGTTTAACATAAGCGTAATCGACGTGGCCCCTTATTTCTGGATAATGCTGGGACTTGCTGCCAAACCATTGATTGAAGAAAAATAAAAATCTTATAAAAATGATAAAACCCACGGAGTAATCCGTGGGTTTTACTTTATTTTGTTATTTTACAATAATTTCGCTTGTTCTGAAAATATCTTTTGCAGTTGCGTCATCAATTCTGGCTGTGCCGCCAAGAACGGCACCATTTTTGATTCCGTTTGCCTGCACATATGCTTTTGCCGCATTGTGGTTTCCTGATTTTGTCAGGATAAGTGGTGCATCCATTGTCATTGCCAATGGGCCTCCACACAGGCCGTCTGGGAAGTTCCATGCATCTGCTACCACTGCGCTGGATGGGTTTGTAAAGAATTTATTTGCAATTGCCACTGATGTTTCGTGTCTGCTTGCACCTTTGATTCTTTCTACCTTACCATAACGTGCCAGTTCAGTTTCATAGTTTGCACCTACTGCACCTGTACCGCCAATGATATACAGATTATCGGTTGACAATCTGTTCAGATAGTTTATCTGTTCCTGTGAAAGACCGCCTTTGCCGTTTACCAGCAGGATTGGTTTACCTACCGCTGATGCAGACAAGCTATCTGCAAAGTTCGCGCCTGTTGCAACCAGTATATCTTCGCTTGTTACACCAGCTTCTTTCAGAATCTCAATATTTGTCAAGTATCTGTTTTTACCTTTCAGACGTTTTACTGATACCCCTGAAACGCCTTTCAGTGTATCTTCTGTCTTTTGATTCACTGCTGCTGTACCACCGAGAATGTATACCATGCCTCCTGATTTCAGATTAGACTGTACAAAGGCTTTAATATCTGCTATATTTGCATCTTTACCGCTGGCCATAAGTATTGGTGCACCTTTTACTTTCGCCAGGTAACTGCCTGCCAATGCGTCCGCAAAGTTTTCACCACTGGCGATAATGATTGTATCAAATTTATCCACACCCATTTTTGCTTTTATTTCTTTTGCTATCGCAAAGGATGTTTCATATCTTGTCTTGCCTTTTACGCGGATTACTTCATCTGCAACTGGTTTTACAGGTTCATTGATAGTTTCTTTTTCACCACATACAGAACATGTTCTTGTCTGTGTGCCATTGCTGTTGGACACATAGTTACCAAAGCTATGACCTGTGACTTCAATTGTTTTTTCTGTTCTGGACAGTTCTGCTTTACATTCTGCAACTGAACAGTAAACTACTTCATCGTAAGAACCTGCTTTGTAACAGGTTGCAGATTTGATATTTTCTTTAACTGCAGCTTTTGGTGAGTGACCTGTTGCTTCTACATAGTCACTCATAAAGCTATCACTGCATTCCACACAAATATATGTTGTATACCCTTGATTTGTACAAGTAGGCTCTGTAGGCACTTTACTATATTTATGAATATGAATATCATGTTCTTCATATTTCTGCAATTGAGGATAAAGTGTTCCCATTTTCCACACTGTTTCAAAATCAAATCCTACAAAATTCTCTTTTTGCTCGAATTGTGTTGTTGACAATGTTTCGATATCCACATCTACAGAACTATTGGCCACACCATTGAGCTCACCTTCTATATAATAACAGTATTCTATTTTTTCTGAACTATTTTCTCCGCATATACTACCAATCAAAGCGGATGAACTAGCAACTGAATTTCTATAAGAACAATCATAACTATCTTCACCTTTGACTATCTCACCGATATTATAACATGATGTGACAGTATTATTATTATTTCCTACAACTCCACCCGCAAAGGCATAGCTTTTACACAATGCAACATGTTCCGTTGATTTACATATATATGCATGACTATCTATATTCACAGCAACACTATTTAAATTATAGCAATTTTCAACTACACCTTCATTGCTACCCACTACACCACCTACAAAATTATTCTGATAATTATACATATATACTTGCGGAGAAAACGTTGACTCCGTTGAAGCACTTCTGGATGATGAGGAGGTTATTGAACTTAAATTACAACATCTATTAATATCACCACGATTACGACCAGAAATACCACCCAAATACAGAGACAAATCAATATAACCTCTTGATGTAATATACATTGATTTATCGTTCGCACTGAAATTATGATATAAATCAACAATTACTTTAGCGTTATTTTGACAGTCAATTATTGATCCTAAATTATCACCTGTTATAGCTCCAATCATACAGTTATCTAATCGACTATAACTTTGTACAGATTTAGATAAGTATTCAAATTCTGTCATATCAATTTGCATCAAACCTGAAACGTTACATGAAGCGATATTACCTGAATTTATAGCAGATATTCCTCCTATGCAAAACGAAAATGTGTTTAGGTTAAAATCATGATCATCTACATATATTTCCAAATCAAGATTTTTTATTATACCCTCATTTATGCCAAATAATCCTGTGTTTTCGCATGTCTTAATATGTAGATTTTTTATGGAAAAACCATTACCATCAAAACATCCTGTAAAAGGAGCGTAACTATTATCATACTTGTCCTCTAAACCAATTGGTATCCATAATTGATTAATATGGTAAAAATCGCCACCCTCCTCAAAATCTGTATTCTCGAAAACTATGTCATTTATTAAACAAAAATATGCATCTAAATGGTTTCGCACATTATTAAGTTGATTTTTGGTTGATACTAAATATGGGTGACTTTTTGTACCATTTCCTCCAGCAAATTCTTCGCTTTCTAGATCCAATGCATAACCAAGTGTCGTAAGATTCAAAAAAAGAATGCAAAAACTGGTTATAACTGATATAACTCTCTTCATTTCTCCTCCGGATAATAATATTAATAAGTATATTATATACTTGACTAATACTAAAAACAATATATTAACAAATAAAAGAGCCACGTAACTCCGTGACTCTTTTCAATTAATACCTATTTTGTAACAATTTCAGTTGCGCCGAAAATATCTTTTGCTGTTGCATCGTCAATAAGGCTTGCGCCACCAAGTACCGCGCCAGATTCAATGCCTTTAGCCTGCATATATCCTTTTGCTGCTGCCTGTTTACCTGTTTTTGTCAGGATAAGCGGTGCATCCATTGTCATTGCCAGTGGGCCACCACACAGACCATCCGGGAAGTTTTCTGCATAGGCTATTACCGCATAATCAGGACTTGCAAAGAATTTTTCTGCTATTGCCACTGATGTTTCATACTAACGCTATTATTCTCTTCATTTTTCCTCCAGATAATAGATCGTATAATATTAATAAGAATATTATATACTCTACTAATATCAAAAACAATACATTGATGTACGAAAAACATTGTTTGGTTTGATAATCACACAATAAAGGAAATTACTATATAAATCCTTCACCTGCTACAATATAATTTGTATGTATATAGTCTTACCTATATATACATACCGTATAATTTTTTTGTTTCGGTGTACTTAAATCCGAAAAATCCCCTCTTTTTCCCTCTTAAAAAATTTCTTAAAAATGTCGCCAAAAGTGAAAAAAACGGTCGTTTTTTCGGAAATATGACGCCAAAACCCTTATTTTTTCGGATTTTTGTCGCGTTAATATGTAAAGCTATTTCCTTTACTTATTTCCCCTATTTTTCCCTTTTTCGGATATTTGTCGCCGAAAAGAATATTTTATATACTATTTGTAATATTTTGTTTATTTATAACAAAATTATTGGTAAATTTTCAGAAAATCCTCTTTTTTTGTCGGTAAATTTATCGAAAAAATTTTTCGGATATTTGTACACTGAAAAAAAGTGAGTTTTCGGATATTTGTCATCTGAAATACGATAATTAATGTCAAGAAATGTTACAATTTTGATGTTTATAGTACAATATTTCTTCTTTCGGATTTTTGTACACACTCTCTCGGATAAAAGTCGCCAAAATTCGGACTGATGTACACTTAACTTCGGATATTTGTACACCTAATTTCGGATATTTGTACACCGTCTTTTATATCATAATAATCACAATAACTCTATAAAAAAAATAATAGTCACAGAAAAGTTTTTTTCATTGAAAAATTAGTTTGCATTTGTCGCCGAAATGGTTATAATATAACTAACTGTTTCAAGGAGATAATAATGAGCAAAAATATCGACGAAAAAGATAAACTGTATCCCGTTACCAAAGGTAACCAGTTAATACAGAACAGCCGCTATAACCTGACACTGCAGCAACAGAAACTGGTGGCATATGCCATATCCAGAATAAAACCACAGCAGTCCGGGTTTGAATGGCTGGATATTTCTGTGCAGGATTTTAATAAATTAACCGGTAAAACCGGTAATCCAGGTAACAATGACTATCTGTTGTTCCGCGATTCTATTATGGGATTGTCTGAAACTTTCTTTCTGGAAGAAATAGAAACAGATGAAAACGGCAAAGCAAAGGTTGACAAGAACGGAAACTTTATTAAACGTACCACAAATGTTAACTGGTTTGACTTTGAGCTGGAGGAAAGAATCAATTCCAAAGGAGAAACTGTTGCATCAAAGGGAAAAATAAAGCTGAATGAAAAACTAAATAAGCATCTTATAGGATTGAAAGGTGTTTATACTACCTATTCACTGAAATATATTATGCCGATGACCAGCAAATTTTCATTAAGGTTTTATGAATATATTAAATCCTATGCCAATTATGGAGAAATTATAGAAATAGACCTGGAAGAGCTGAAAGACGTGCTGCTGAGCGAGAATGATGGCGTGCGCGACCCTAACAAATATAAAAAATTTGCTGATTTCAGACGTCGTGTACTTGATAAAGCCATTGAGGAAACAAACAGATATACAGATATTAATCTGGAAATTCTGGAAATCAAAGTAATAAAACGTGTTCCATATGCAATCGTGTTCCGACTTGGCTATAAAACACAGGTTCTTGATAAAGAAAACAACCCTATTGATATGGAAGAAGACCTGTCCCCTGCCATGTTCAGCTATAAACATGGTGCGTCAAAGCCTGTATTTAAGAAAGAGCTGTTGAAAAGAGTGGCTGTAAGCTGTAATACCCAGGCTGAAAAAGAAATGTGGGAACTGTTGCAAAACCAGTATGCTACCCTTGCAAACCGACATATGAAAGATGATGTGCGTATTGATGGTGGAAATGTGCAGTATATTGACCTGTTCAACGAGATGATAGAAAACGAATGTCTGGAAAGTTTTATCAATGCTCAGCTTGATAAATACACAGACCGTCAGTGGAAAAACCTGCTTGACGAAAGAGTTATAAACAACAAGGAAGCTTATATCAAATCTTGTATTAGACAGGATATTGAAGACTGGCAAAGTTTTCTGCGCCGCAGTGAAAAGACTTTCTATACTCCACGGGAAAGTAATGCTATGCCTGAATGGGATATCACTCCACCAAAATTTAAAGAATAATACAATAAGCCTCCCAACAGGGAGGTTTCTTTTTTTATAATTCAAAGATGCATAGCTATTTAGTTGCTGCAACAGAGTGCTTTATATAGCCTCTCGGCTTCCCTGCAGGATAATTATTTCAATAAGTGTAATTTGATGTAGCAACGATTCAACGGTGAATTAAATTTTATGTTTGACTTTACTTCCCTGCTCTGTTATTATAAAATCATAAAGAAATCGAATAAATTTAATAACAGCAACGTTTCAACGGTGAAACATAGGCGAAAGGAAAAAATATGGCAATCTGTATATCAATAGTTGTTGGCAAAGGTGGCGCCGGAAAAACTACCACATGTGTAAATCTGGCCACTGCAATGGCAATGGACGGCAAAAAAGTGTTGGTGGTAGACACTGATACCCAGGCAAACACCACAATGTTCCTGACAGGATATAAACTGAATGAAAAAGCTTTTGGCGGCAAAGGTTTATTTGATATGATACGCGCCTGGGGGCTTATTGACGTGGAAAACTATATCCATCATTCACAGATTGACGGTATAGATGTAATTGTATCCAATGACGCCACTCCCCTGATTCCACAACAGTTGGAAACACTGGAAAAAGTTTCAGGCATAAAAGCACAGGAATTTATGTTGCACGCACTGTCACAGGTGGCTGAAAACTACGATTTTATAGTGATAGACACACCGCCAGCGCAAAATGATGTGCTGGTGCGGAATGCTTTGTTGGCATCTGATCATATAATTGTGCCTGTAAAACTGGATGAACAGTGTATTGATGCCCTGAAACTGTCTGACAGTCTGCGCCTGCAGCTGGAAAAAGAGTACGATACAGAAATAAACCTGCTGGGTGTTCTACCTACCATGGTGGAAAGAACAGCACTTACCACATATTATCTGGATCTGGCTTTCAGAAATACAAATGAAGAAGAAAACCCTGCACGGCAGGAACTGGCAGTGCCTTACAAAGACAAAATATTTGAAAACTATATCCACAAAGGCAATGTGATAAACGAATCAAGTTTATACAAAAAACCAGCACTGATGATAAACAAAAAAGCAAAACCATGCATAGATTATCTGAATCTGTGGCAGGAAATCAAAGAAAGGATTGACCGATAATGAGTAAGCTATCCAAACTTGCCAGCCAGGCTAAGAAGACAAAACCTGCAGCATTTACAGAAGAATCAATTAAAAATTTCACACAGCGTGTTGAAGATGCAGGTGTAGTGGAAACTGTTGCAACTGCAAAAATACAGCTGAATCCAGCCAACGATTACCGCCGGCAGGACAATGATGACAGCATACGTTCACTGGCGGAAGACATCGAAAGACAGGGTTTGCTGCATAATCTGGTGGTATCTGAAAAAGTGGATAATGGTGTAACTACATATCTGTTGATTTCCGGTGAACGCCGACTGCGTGCCATCAGACTGCTGACTGAAAGGGAAGTGGAAAAGGTAAAAAACGGTAGTACCGGTGACCCCGGCAAATATGCGACAGTTAATTGTCGTGTAGTAAAAGGCCTGACAGATCGCCAGGAAATGATCATGCTGGATGCTGCCAACCTGCAGACCAGAGGTGGCGCCGGTGACGAAGCTGCAACCAGAAAAGCAATGGTAAGATACCGTGAAAATGTAATGGCCGAATATGGGCTGACTGAAGGTCAGGTAAGAGACATAATTGTAGATATGAGCCCTATGGGTTTAACCACGGTCAACTCCAATCTTATGATTGAAGACAATCTGCGCGCAGAGTTAAAAAATATGCTTGATAGCAACGAAATAAATAAAAAACAGGCTCTAACATTTGCAAAATTATCCCAGCAACAGCAAAAGCTTGTCAGTGACTCGATTTCTGGCTTAAAAGCCGCTTGTCTAAAAAACGATACAGATTATACAAATTTGATGAAAAAGGCCGTACAGGGCTTTTTTGACGCCACAGAGCAAAAGACAGATAAGAAGATAAATGAAGCGCTGGAAAAAAGTGCAGCACAGGTGCGCACGGAAGTGGAAAACATAGTTCAGGCCATGAAACCAGTAAAACCGACAGTGAAAAAAGCGCAGAGAGATATGCTGCTGGCAGACTGCGATGCTATTGCCGGCAAAATTGCCCGTCTTTCAACACAGAAAGCTGTAGCCAATATCAGACGCTTTGATGGAGCAACCGATGAAAATGGGTTAAAAATCGGTCATAGAATCGACGTGCTGATTTCAGAGCTTATACGGCTGAAAAAGCTGATTGAAGGTGACGAATAATGGCACGAGCTGTGAGAAAGAGATATGTGGTGCGTCTGCACCCAGTGGTTATGCAACAGATTACAGATATGGCAGAAAAGGCAGGGTACTTGCCAGCCACTTATATTTCCAATATTCTGGAGCTGAATACACCTGACCGGTGGAATTACGAAATATACGACAGGGAAGGGGACTTCCAGTTGAAACGTGGCCCCGGCAGCACAAATGCAAAACAGACATCTATTTATCTTTCAGATAAAACATACAATGCCATAGGCAAAATCAGTAAAGACCTGATGGAAAATGAAGACAAAAATATGACGGCCACATTTGTAATCCGTGACATCCTGACAAAATGGCTGGATGAAAACAGTCTGGCTGAATAAAGAAAAATCCGACCGGAAGCTGGTCGGATTTTTGATTTTTACGAGGGAGAAAAGCCTGTTTTAGCAAGGTTTACTATATTGTTCCCTAATCGGAAAATTTAAATATGACAAAATGGTAAAATCATAGACTTTTGTGTCAAAATATGATAAAATTGATACAATTATGTTATTATGGATAACTATGTGATAAACAAGGTAAAACAACTGATAAAAGTGATGGTTTTGCTTTAAAATTTTAAATTCTGGTCGAATGACTTTATATAGATGCAGGGGTATTTTTATCCCGATGTAAATCAGGAGGTACAATGCTGGCGTTGATTCCTTTGCTGATGCTGGCCTTTTTCAGTATAGCTGTAAAAGACAGACTGAAAACAGACACCATGGTGGTGCATTTTGCTGCGCTTATGCTGTCTGTAGATATTTTATATTTTGCTGCACTGGCTGATTTTCTCAGGCCTGCAGCTATGGTTGTTTTCGCGGTGATAGGTGTCGTTTCGACGGCCGGTGTTTTCTCTGTCGCCAAAAAAGGAAAAAGCCGGATAAACAACTATAAACCTGACGTATATTTCATACTTCACAACATCAGCTGTGTTGTTTTTTCGCTTATTTTCAGCGTGAAAAAACCGGCTTTATATTACTGGGATGAACTTAATATCTGGGGTCCATCTGCAAAAGCGGTGAAACTGTTTGACAGGCTGTACTCCATAGGTATCAATCCTTCTACCAACGACAGAAATTATCCACCAGGCAATGCTATACTCAACTATTTCTTCAGCTTCTTTGATTCTGATTACAGTGAGTATGTATTGCTGATTTCCTATGCTTTTTTGTTTTTGGCTTGCTTTGCACTGGTAGCCAGCGTGATATATAAACTTACAAAAAATCACACAGTTGCCATTGGCAGCTATTTTGTCATGCTGTTAAGTCCATTTATAGCGGCAAATCACCTGCCAAATGCGGATTATTCCAGCATTTCCTATGCTTATGGTACCACAATGGTTGATTTTAACCTTGCGGTGGTGTTTATAGCTGTAATAGCATTGTATTTTGGTGAAAGAAACAGAAAATGGTTCTTGTTGCCGTTAATCTATCTGATTACCATTAAGAAAAACGGTATATTTTTTGCCTTGCTTGCAATATGCGTAATTGGTTGCTATGAGTTTTTTGTATTTAAAGAAAAAGGATGGAAACTGAAAAAGGCAGTTGTAACCTGTCTTTCCGCCATTGTGGCAATAGGTTTGGCTTATGGTGCCTGGACAGTTCACCTTGATTATTATGAACTGCCAAAGCAGGAAAAAATCTTTAATCTTAAAGACGCACAGCCCAAAACAGAAGCAAAACAGGCAGTGGATGCTGAAAAAACAGAAGAAATATCTGAACTGCCTGTGAAAAAGCGGGTTAAGCCAAGAGAAACAAGCATAAAAGCTATATTTATTCCATCTCTCAGAACAGAAAGATACAATGAAATACTGGATGAAATGAAATGGTATTTTATCAACAATAAAGAGATTGTATTCTGCACAGATATTGTCCTTATAGCTTTCCTCTTTGTACTGGGAATTGTAGCTGCAATCAGAGGCAAGAAAGAATGGCGTATTGCCGCTTTGTTTACAGTCTTTGGAATTACAGCAGGCTGCTTTGTTTACAGTCTGGTCATAGCTTACCAGATGCAGTTCTACAATGATATGATGGTGGAGTACCCACGATATATGCTCAGCTACTATTTCAGCTGGATTTATCTTGTGATGTTTATGTTTCTTACATCTGAAAAAATCAGGGATAGTGTAAAGAATATGCTCATCACCACTGTACTTACTGTAAGCCTTGTATATGTATATGGTACAGGTCTTGATTACACAGTAATTGACCGGCCGCAGAATCCTGCAAGCTGGGCTAAATCTGTAACTGAACAAACCAAAAAGGTAAATATGGTTCTGGAAAAAGGAGACAGGGTATATCTTGTTTATCCGGATCAGGATGGTGAAACATATATTGCATACAGATACAATCTTCAGCCTGCTTATGCTGGCATAGATACATTGTCAACTGGTATTGACTTTTCTATAAATTTCAGGGAGAAAATCGATTACACCAGTGACAGACAGTACTACAATGTGGCTTCACCACAGAAGTTTACTGATGTGATGAACACGTATTTTGATTATATCTATGTAATACAGCCAGATGAAGAATTCTATACCAGTTATTCAGAACTGTTTTCTGACGGTATGACTACGGGCACACTATACAAAGTGACCACAGGAGAGATTCCTATGCAGGCGGTGATATTATGACAGAAAAAGTGAAAAAATTTGCCGTAAAACATCTGAATACCCCGCAAAACAGGCTGCTGGCAGCCTATCTGCTGTTTATCTGCATGTGGTCAATGTTCCATCTGGGATATACTGCTATAAGCAGCATTGGCTTTATTGGCGGTAATGCAAAACAGCAGTTGACCGTGGCAGATTTCACTCCAGTAGATGTGGAAGTTGTAAATGAAAACACAATCATAAATTCCACTGGCGACAGCCAGCTAATTTACACAGGCCCTATCAGGAATATGCGGATAAAATGCAGTTTTTCCACTGACCCCGGTGAATTTGTCTGCTTTTATAATTACAGGGGCAACAATGCGTTTGGCATCCACCGAATGAGATATGCAAAAATCATAGGGGATTGTTACTGGTTTGAATTTCCGCCGGGAACAAAACAGATACGTCTGGACACCGGTGTTGAACCTTCAATCACTGTGGTTTTTGACAGTATTACAATAAACACCCCCACACTGTCAACTGTGGCGGGTATTACAGCAGGTGACGCTTTTACACTTCTGACAGTACCTGGGCTGATTTTTATGATTGGTGAAACAGTTCTGTCACTGGTGAAAAATAAAAAAGAAAGGGACGAAAGACAGTGATAAAGAAAAATCAGAAGATTATCAACATACTGAATATGCTTTCTGACGGGATTATTATATTCCTGTCCTACTTTGTGTCCCTGTTTATCCGTTTTGTACTGATGAATGGCACGGTTTCACTGATACTATGGCGTTATCCATACACCCTTGTGGCTGTTATGTACAGTATTGCAATGGTGTTTTTCTATTATGGTATGCGTATGTACGGCTCTTACCGTTTCAAGGCCGCAGGCGTAGAAAACCTGTCAATACTGTCAATCAACGGTGTTGGTATCATGTCGCTGATGTCGGTTATGTACATTCTGCGCCTGGAAGACTTTTCACGCAGTGTATTGATTATTTACTGGGCCGTGTCCAGTGTGGCAGTTATTCTTAAACGTTTTATTGTACGTAAGATACTGCATCACTATCGCCGGTTGGGTTACAATCAGAAGCATGTTATCATCGTGGGCAACGGTCACCACGCTTTTCAATATGTAGAAGACCTGAAAAGAAACCCTCATCTGGGTATCACAGTGGACGGCTATGTGAGCAAATTCCAGAAAGAAGGCTTGGGCAAATGTCTTGGCAGTTATGAAGAATTGGAACAGATTCTGCAGGAAAATGATATTGATGAACTGATAGTTGCCCTGGAACCACACGAAATACACTTTATGAAATATGTTATTTCCTGTGCGGACAAAGAAGGTGTCCGTCTTAGCCTGATACCATTTTTCAATGATTATTTTCCTGCCAATGTGCGAATGGAAAGGGTAGGAAAGTCAAAGCTTATTGATATGCGCGCCACACCGCTGGACAATCTTCTGGCCGGTGTTGTAAAACGCGCCATCGACGTGGTAGGTTCCGGCCTGGGACTGCTGTTGTTAAGCCCGCTGATGATAGCTGTGGCAATCGGTGTAAAACTGTCCAGCCCAGGACCTGTACTGTTCAAGCAGGACAGAATAGGCCTGAACAAAAAACCTTTTAAAATGCTGAAATTCCGCAGTATGCGAGTAAATGCTACCGAACAGACAGGCTGGTCAACAGATACAGACCCCAGAAAGACAAAGTTTGGCAGTATTATCCGCAAATTTTCAATAGATGAACTGCCACAGCTGATTAATGTGCTGAAAGGGGATATGAGCCTGGTTGGCCCTCGCCCTGAAGTGCCGCATTATGTGCGCCAGTTCAAAGAAGACGTGCCACTGTATCTGGTGCGCCAGCAGATTCGCCCTGGTATGACGGGCTGGGCACAGGTAAACGGCCTGCGCGGTGACACCAGCATCGAAGAACGTGTTAAATACGACATCTGGTACATCGAAAACTGGAGCCTGTGGTTGGATATAAAAATACTGTTTATGACCGTGTTTGGCGGTATGATAAACAACGAAAAGATCAATTAGAGACATGGCAATGAATATAAAAATTATTGTGGCAACCCACAAACCATACACTATGCCGGCAGATAAAATGTATATGCCTGTCCACGTGGGCAGGGCAATCAGCGCCGATTGGCAGCAGACTGGCCTTGCACAGTATACAGGCGACGACACCGGCGAAAATATCAGCAGTAAAAACAAAAATTACTGCGAACTGACGGCCCTGTATTGGGCATGGAAAAACCTGCAGGCTGACTATATTGGTCTGGCCCATTACCGCCGTCATTTCAAAGGTGGTACAGGGGATAAATGGCAGGCGGTGTTGACAGACCGGCAGGCTGAAAAACTGCTGGAAAACTATGATGTGATTCTTCCAAAGCAAAGAAACTATTACATAGAAACCACTTATAACCAGTACATCCACGCCCATCACCGGCAGGACCTGGACAAAACCCTGGAAATTATAAAAGAGAAATATCCACAGTACACCCCAGCCTGGGATAAAGTGATGAACAGCACAAAAGGTCACCGTTTCAATATGTTTGTTATGAAAAAAGACCTTTTTGACAGCTATATGGACTGGATGTTTGATATTCTGTTCAGTCTGGAAAATGTGCTGGATATTTCAGACTATTCAGATTATGACAAACGTGTTTTTGGCTTTGTGTCTGAAAGACTGCTGGATATCTGGCTGATAACCAACGGTGTAAAATATACAGAACTGCCTGTTATCAATATGGAAAGCCAGAACTGGCCGAAAAAGATTTTAAATTTCCTGAAAAGGAAGTTCACTGCAAAATAGAAAGGATGTGCACAGTTGAACCCAGTTGCAGCCGTGGTGGTTACATACAACCGCCTTGAAATGTTGAAAAAGAATATATCAGCCTTGCAGCAGCAGAGGTGTGGCTGTGATATTCTGATTGTGGACAACGCTTCCACCGACGATACAGCCCGGTGGGCCCAGGCTTATATTACAGACAAGGAAAATATCCGTTATTTCAACACCGGCTCCAATCTGGGCGGTGCTGGCGGGTTCAACTATGGTATGCGAAAAGCAGTTGAAGCCGGTTATGACTATGTGTGGATAATGGATGATGACTGCATACCAAACCCTGACAGCCTGGAAAAACTTATGACTGCCGACAGTATACTGGGCGGTGTGTCAAATTACGGCTTTCTGTCCAGTAAAGTGTTGTGGACAGATGGGTCAGAATGTCTGATGAACAGACAGAAATTCAAAAAACAGGCCGTTGGAAATGATTATTACGAAGAAAAAGGGCTGAAAGCGGTAACACAGGCAACATTTGTGTCTTTGCTGTTTCCGGCAGTCAACATCAGAAAAGCCGGCCTGCCGATAAAGGAATTTTTCATCTGGGGTGACGATATTGAGTACACCAGACGAATTTCTGTGCGTATGGATATGCCGTCCTATCTGGTGGAAAACAGCACGGTTGTGCACCATATGGCCCAGAACACCGGCAGCAACATCGCCACCGATGTGCCTGAAAGAATAGGCCGATACAACTACGCTTTCAGAAATGAAAATTACCTGTACCGCAAAGAGGGAATAAAAGGCTTTTGCTATTATGTGGCAAAATGCGGCTTTAACCTTTTAAGAATTATTCTAAAAGCAAAAAATAACCGCATGGAACGTTGCGGTGTTATTATAAAATGTATGTTTGGCGGTCTGTTTTTCAATCCGCCGGTTGAGGGAATTTAAATGTTAAGATGTGTTGAAGTTTACAAAGAAATGTACAAAAAAGACCCACTGGACGTGTCTTTTACTCCATACAGAATCTGCCCTATTGGTGCCCACTCTGACCATCAGTTGGGTAAAATCACAGGTCTTGCAATAGACAAAGGTATTCATATCGCCTATTCAGCTAAAACTTCTGGTATTGTGGAACTGACCAGCCTGCAGTTTGGCAAGCGTGCACAGTTTCATGTGAACAATGTCCCAAGCGAAAAACAGGGTGACTGGGCAGACTATCTCCGTGGTGCTACAATAGCACTGGCAAAAAACTATCCAATAAAAACGGGTATGAGCGCAGTTATTGACGGTCAGCTGCCTATTGGCGGCCTGTCATCATCTGCGGCAGTGATTATCACATTCCTGTCTGCACTCTGCAAGCTGAACAACATCCGGGTTACTGAGGAAGAAATGATCAATATGGCCCTGTCTGCAGAAAACAACTATGTTGGTGTTGCATGTGGCAAGCTGGACCAGTCCTGTGAAGTTTACTGCAAGAAAAATCAGCTGCTTTATATGGATTTTCTCACCGATACATATGAGCTTATTCCACAGCATCCTGATATGAAGCCATATAAAATTGCTATTTTCTTCTCCGGTATTGAAAGAACACTGGCAGGTTCCCGGTTTAATATGAGAGTTGACGAATGCCGTTCTGCCGCTTATGCATTGAAAGCCTATGCAGGTATGGGTTATGGCAAATTCAACGAAACAAACCTGCGAGATGTTCCTTATGACATCTATCTTCAGTACAAAGATAAACTGCCTGAAAACTGGGCAAAGCGCGCAGAACACTGGTATACAGAGTTTTTCCGCGTTCAGAAAGGTGCAGAAGCCTGGCGTAGAGGCGATATCGAAGAATTTGGTCGTCTTTCCTTTGAAAGTGGCAAAAGTTCTATCGAAAACTGGGAAACAGGCTCACCTGAACTGAAAGCCCTTTATGAAATTATGACAAAGACAGAGGGTATTTACGGCGGCCGTTTCTCCGGTGCAGGTTTCAAAGGCTGCTGTATGGCGCTGATTAACCCTGATTTTGAAGACAGCATCGTGGAAAAGGTAACCAGAGAATATCTGGCTATCTTCCCACATCTTGAAGGTAAATATTCAGTGCATATCTGCGAAAGTGCAGATGGCGCACAGTTTTAGGGGGTAAAAATATGAAATGTCTTATTCTGGCGGCAGGTTATGCCACAAGATTATATCCTCTCACAGAAAATTTCCCCAAACCACTGCTGAAAGTGGGGGAAAAGACCATTCTGGACTGGCTGATTGATGATATTGATACTCTTGGCCTTGTTGATGAATATGTGGTTATCTCCAACCACAAATATGCACATCATTTTGATGAATGGGCAGCAGAAAAGGCGCAGAAAATCACAGTGGTTGACGACGGCACTTCCACCAACGAAACCAGACTGGGTGCTGTAAAAGACATTCAGTTTGCCATTGACCAGCTGAATATCGACGATGATATGCTGGTAATAGCAGGGGACAATGTGCTGGATTTCAGCCTGACAAAGTTTATCAAATACGCAAAAGAAAAAAACACTTCCTGCATAATGAGATATTATGAAGAAAGTGATGTAAAGCTGACAAAATGCGGTGTGGTTGAAATTGACGACAGCGACAGAATTATCTCAATGGAAGAAAAACCACGGCAGCCAAAATCCCACTGGTGCTGCCCGCCGTTCTATTACTATACAAAAGAAGATGCCCGTTTGGTTCAGAAAGGCATTGACAGTGGCTGCGGTACAGATGCACCTGGCAGCTATATAGCGTGGTTGTGCAGCCAGACACCTGTCTACGCCATGGAAATGCCAGGCAGTCGCTATGACATTGGCAATCTGGAAAGTTACCAGAAAGTACAGGAAGACTATAAAGGCATTGTTATAAAATAAGAGGTACCCAAAATGAAAATTGCAGTTGCAGGCACAGGCTATGTGGGCCTGTCACTGGCTGTATTGCTGGCGCAGAAACACCAGGTTACAGCCGTTGATATTATTCCTGAAAAAGTTGACCTTATAAACAAAAGAATCTCACCTATTCAGGACGATGAAATCGAAAGATTTTTCAGAGAAAAACAGTTGAATCTGGTTGCCACCCTTGATGGCGAATCAGCTTACCGTGATGCAGAAATTGTAATTATTGCCGCACCTACAAACTATGATTCGGACAAACATTTCTTTGACACATCAGCTGTTGAAACTGTTATCAGCCTGGTTATGAAAGTAAACCCACAGGCTGTTATGGTTATCAAATCCACAATTCCTGTTGGATACACAGAATCAATCAGAGAAAAAACAGGCAGCAAGAATATTATATTCAGCCCTGAATTTTTAAGAGAGTCAAAAGCTCTTTATGATAACCTTTACCCAAGCAGAATCATCGTAGGTACAGATATGGCTGATGAAAAACTGACAGCCGCCGCCCGCACATTTGCAGATTTGCTGGTTGAAGGTGCACAAAAAGAAAACATTGATGTGCTTTATATGGGCTTTACTGAAGCAGAAGCAGTAAAACTGTTTTCAAACACATATCTGGCACTTCACGTGGCATATTTCAACGAACTGGACACATATGCAGAAATGCGTGGCCTGGACACAAAACGGATTATTGACGGCGTAGGTCTGGACCCTCGTATCGGTAGCCATTACAACAACCCATCTTTCGGCTATGGCGGTTACTGCCTGCCAAAAGACACAAAACAGCTGTTGGCAAACTATAACGACGTGCCACAGAACCTGATTGAAGCCATTGTTGAATCCAACAGAACCAGAAAATCATTTATCGCCGAACAGGTGCTGAAAATCGCAGGTGTTGATGAAAGCAACCACAGAACAGTGGGTGTTTACCGCCTGACAATGAAGTCCAATTCAGACAACTTCCGCCAGTCTTCTATCCAGGGCGTTATGAAACGCATCAAAGCAGACGGCGCAACAGTGATTATCTATGAACCAACACTGAAAGACGGTGAAAAATTCTTCGGCAGTCTGGTGGTAAACGATATTGAAAAATTCAAACAGATGTCTGATGCCATTATTGCCAACAGATATGATGCCGTGCTGGACGATGTTCAGGACAAAGTTTACACCAGAGATATTTTCCGCAGAGATTAACAGAATATTAAATAAAAACCGGTCGAAAGGCCGGTTTTTGCTTTATACATTGATGTTTAGGCATTATGTATATAAATTACCTATAAAAACATCATTTTTTCGGTACTTAAAGTCTGAAAGTTTAATTTACATTTTTTTTCAGTAGAGGTATAATTAAAATGTATAACTATGAGCAAAATGTGACAATTTTGTTAAATTTTGCGCAAATATAAAATTTTTCAGAAAGGAAAAATCATGAAGGAAAATACTATTTTTAAACGACTGATGGCCTGGGTGCTGACAGTGGTAATGGTAGTGAATATGGTACCTGTGCAGGCATTCGCCGCCGAAACAGAACATAATCACGGCGAAGAAATCCACACAGTCGTTGAAAATGACAATGATGAAACCACACCGGACCCTGTTGTTGTGCCAGAGGGTGAAACCACTGATACAACAGGCGGTGAAGATGTGCCTGTGGAACCTTCTGTAGAACCATCTGTGGAACCATCTACAGAACCAACTGCAGAACCAACCACATCACCAACACCGGAAGTGGAACAGACACCGGCCCCAACTGTGGAACCAACTGTACAGCCTACAGTGGAACCAACAGCAGAGCCAACTGTACAGCCTTCTGCAGAGCCAACAGTTGAACCAACTGTTGCACCATCTGTAGAACCATCTGCAACACCAGTTGTGGACAAAGCTACTGAACCAGAAGTACAGGTGGACCAGGCAGTGGCCGATGTACAGGCAATGATAGACGCACTGGACACATCTGTGGCAACAGATGCAGATGCACAGGCACTGGAAACTGCTATCTATGCAGTGGACGATGCTGTGCTGACACTGACAGATGACCAGGTGGCAAAACTGGACCTGACAAACTTCTTTGCCGCACAGGATGCTCTGGATGCATACTATGATGTAAAAGAAGATCAGGTGGCTTATGCTGAAGTTATCGGTACGACTATTCGCAATGAAGGTATAGCAATTTCAGAATTAAGCCTTGTGGCTGCATTGGCTCAAATATCCGGTAAAACTGTTGTGTATTCTGAACAGAATATTACAAGTGTTGGTTATAAACTGTATTATGACAGCACATCAACACAGAATATTAATGCTGGCGGTGACATAACAAGACTTGAAGACGGAAAATCTTATACTGTCGAATACTACACTCGTAGTGGGTTTATTTCTGCTAAGTGGACAAAATACACCTTTACATTTACTTATGAAGTATACCAGACACTTACTGTTGATGTAACCAATGAAACAGTTCCTACAGGTGCTGGCGTGAATATCAATGGTACAGTTTATGGTGATGGTGAAACTGTTCAGATTGATTATGGCACAACACCTACAATTGCTGGCGCTGTTGTTGAAGGTTATGATATTACCAGCGGTCCATCTGGTGTTACTGTTCCAGTAACAGCAAATGGTACAGTTTCTATCACATATGCTATCAAATCCTATGACGTAGTGTTTAACTATAAGGATGCCGATGGTGAATCCACATCAACAACTGTAAAAGTAAATCACGGTTCTGCTGCAACAGCACCTGAAATCCCACAGGAATATAAAACAAACACACAGGTATTTACATTCAAAAACTGGGATATATCTTTTGATAATATTACAGGTGCAACTACTGTAAAAGCAGAATATGATGTAGAAACCCGTTATTATACAGTAGAGTTTGTAGATTATATAGATGGTGTAAAAAATGTTCTTGGCACAAGCACTGTAGAATACGGTGACCCTGCTGAAGCACCAACAGATCCTTCTCGTGATTCAGATAATACATATACTTATGAATTTGTAGAATGGAACAAGACATTTGACAGTATCACAGAAGATGGCGTTGAAGTACAGGCCGTATTCAGACCTGTATATATTAACTACTTTATTAATTGGGTAGTAGAAGGTGGAACAGTAGCAACTAAAACACTTCACTACGGCGATGATATTGAAAAACAGCCTGACCCATCAAAGGATGGTTTTAACTTTGTAGGCTGGGATGT
>JAFZDX010000139.1 GCA_017560985.1 Oscillospiraceae bacterium | reverse complement strand
TGGTGGCCGAATCTGATAAAGTTTACAGCTGGTACGCCTTTATCAGCAAATGGGATAGAGTCAGAAGAATAGATTTCCTGTGTTACACCAACATTGTAACCTTTTCTTCTCATAAATGCATCACAGTGTGCAGTTGCTTCTTTTGTACCGATAACTCTTGCCACATCATAACCGATAACTACACCGGCCATATCTGTGTTAATCATGCACAGGTGGTCTTTCAGTTCATCTTCGTGAGCTTTAACCCAGGCTTTTGAACCCAGCAGGCCCATTTCTTCAGCACCGTACCACATAACTTTTACAGTTCTCTTTGGTTTGTTTTCTGCAAAGTAGCGCAGAATTTCCATATTGATTACACTGCCTGCTGCATTGTCGTGTGCGCCTTTTGAAAATTCCACAGAGTCAAAGTGACCGCCGAAGGACACTATTTCTTCTGGTCTTTCACTGCCTTCGATTGTAACTGTGATATTGTGGCTTGTTCTTGTGATTGGTTTGTTGATTGCTGTCAGTTTAACCTGTGTAGCACCGCCAGCCACAATTTCAAATGCGTCTGTGATTCTGATGTTCGCACCAGGCATATTGCCAAATGCTCTTACAGTGTCGCGCATTGTTCTTGTGAACAGGTCAGAGTCTTCTTCTGTTTCCAGCATTGTACCGCTCATTGTGATAAATGCCACAGCACCTGCTTTCTGCAGTTTTTTGAACATATCCAGATTGAAGAAACCGTTTACCAGTACAATTTTGCCTTTGCAGTTTGCCAGGTCAACAGCTGTCAGGTTTTCAGCATAGTAAAATGGTGCAACCAGACCTTCTTCAGAAGTGCTTTCGCTGAGTTTGTATGCTGTTACCACATATTTTTTGTTAAATGGAACCAGAACTTCCAGCTCGCCTGCAATCAATTCTGCATCTTCAATTTCGAATTCTTCGATAACTGGTTCCAGGCCCATTGCCTTGATTTCATCCATCAGTATGTTGGCTGCTGCCATTTCTTCCTCTGTGCCACCCATACGCACAAAGCTCATTTTTTCCAGCAGTTCAAACTGTCTTTTGCCGTCAATTTTCATTGGTTTTAATTCCTTTCGGGGATTTTAGTATTTAACGGATATATATTAACATATTTTTAATTTGTTGTCAGCAAATATTTTAAGTGTAATACATATAGTCCTGTATGGGAAATATTGTACGTAAAGCGAACTAATTTGTGCAATCGTACAAAACATATCAAGTACACAAAACAGTATTATTTCTTTAATTTTTTAAGTTTATTTTATATCGATTTAAATATATAAAGGAAAATGATGATACAAAATTGACAAAATAACAAAAATTCGGTGTAAAATATAGATTTTTACGTAAGGGATTTAGTATTTTTTACTCAAAATTTTACAAAATAAAATTTTTGTATTGTATTTGATAATTATTTAATGTATAATAGTACAGTCTAAATTTAAATGGATCTGTTTTTATTTGTTATATTTTTCACCACTGATTATCAGGAACAAATCAGTAGTGAAAAGTAGGGGAGAGATTCATTTTAAAATAGAAATAAAATTTTAGGAGTGCAGTGATGAGCATTAAAAGATTCAAAGATACATTCCAGAGAATGTATCGCAATTCTGTTTATCGCATCTGGCTTTGGGTGCTGGGCTTCTTCACAGTTCTTGCTACATACATCAAGTACAAGAGCTTAAAAGGTAAAGACCAGTTCGCCGCTATCAAAGCTGACTTGCGCAAAGAACTTGAAGCAACAGACCTGCAGGAACAGCTTCTGCATGATGCAATGCTTCAGGCACGTAAAAAGAACGAGTACTTCAAGAAAAATGCTTCCGAAGCTGATATTGAAAAAGAAGCAAAAGCTATTGCAAACAAAAACTTTGAACAGATTCTGCAGGACCGCGCACAGATTGCCGCTGAAATGCAGGGTGTTCGCGAAGTTACAATGGCACAGGCTTATGCCGATCTTATCGACAATAAACTGTTCCTTTTTGCTTCAGTGATTGTATCATTCCCAATGTACATCGTTATGGTTCTGTTCCAGAACCCAATTTCCAAATATGCAACAGACCGTATTGTTATGATGATCTTCGTACTTTTCGGCGTTACATGGCTGGTATTCACAATTCTTTACATTTCCCCAATGGACCCTGCCCTGAACATTCTTGGTCAGACAGCTACACCTGAACAGGTAGAACAGTTCAACCGTGTTTACGGTCTGGACCAGCCATATCTGACACAGCTGCTCAGAGCATTCAGAAACCTGCTTACACTTGATCTGGGTAACTCTTACCAGGGTAACGAAAACATCATTCTTGCTCTGTCCAACAAATTCCCAATCACACTTCAGGTAACATTCGCTTCCATGTTTGTTTCCCTGGGTATTGCTCTGCCAGCAGGTATCATTTCTGCAATCAAACAGTATTCATCATTTGACTACATCGCCATGTTTATCGCCCTGCTGGGTCTTTCAATTCCAAACTTCTGGCTTGGTCTTATGCTGATTCTCTACTTTGCTATCAACCTCAAAGTTCTGCCTGCTACATTCCAGGTAGGTAACTGGCTTACACTTATCATGCCAGCTATCGTTCTGGGTACAGGTATGTCTGCTTCCGTTGCACGTATGACACGTTCATCCATGCTGGAAGTTAAAAACGCAGACTACATTCAGACAGCCCGTGCAAAAGGTCTGCCTGAAAACAAAGTTGTTATGAAACACATCCTGGGCAACGCTCTGATTCCTATTGTTACTACAATCGGTGGTCAGTTCGGCGGTATGCTGGGTGGTTCTTCCGTAACAGAAAAAGTATTCAACATCAACGGTATCGGTTCCTACATCGTTGACAAACAGTACATCCCAGACATCCCTGTTGTTCTGGCTGGCGTTGTTTACATCTCATTTATCATTTCCATCATGAACCTGGTTATCGATATTCTGTACGCAGTTATCGACCCACGTATCAAATCCAGAATGAAGAACTATTAAGAAAGGAGAAACTTAATAAATGGCTAATACAATGTCTAAAAAAGAAGCACTTTATGCTAAAAAAGTTGCTAACAGAAAATTAAGTGGCTCCCTTGAATTTACTACTTCAAGACTGGGCTACCAGGTTTCCGCAGCACTGGCACTTGTGTTCTGGTTCTTTGCACGCAAAGGCAGTGTTATGTGGATGGGCGTTGCTGCTGTTTACACAGTTGCAGCACTTCTGCAGTATGTAATCTGCAAAAAAATCGTAAAAGAAGTTACAGGCGAAGCAAATGCTGTTTCTCCTGCAACAAGAAAACTTGGCTGGCTGCTGCTGCCATTCGTATTTGTAGGTGACTTCTTCCTGTTTATCGCAGGCTGTATGCTCATCAAAAACAACAAAAACCTTGAATATCAGCTGTCTGTTTATTCAACACTGGTTTCAATCTTCATCATCGTTGTTTCCATGCTGAACCTGTTCAAAGAAACACAGGCAAGCACATTCTGGCTGGGTATCGGTCTTTACGGTCTTTACACAGTTCTGAACCTGGTTGTTATGCAGGCAGTTCGCAAATACACATTCGGCAAAAAACCAGACAAAAAATTCCTGCCATATGCTTACATTTCTGTTGCAGGTCTTGCACTGGGTAACGTATTCTCATTCCTTCTGGGTATCGTTGCACTGGGCAAATACTACAACAAAAACGAAGAAGTTAACGTAGAATGGATCGACGTTATCCGTCGTCTGTTCAGAAACTATATGGCATGTATCGGTATGTTCATTGTTATCTTCCTGCTGTCAGTTTCAGTTGCATCTAACCTGACATTTGAATATGCAATCGCTATCGACAACAACTTCAGAGTAAGACTTGCTGCACCAAGCCTTATGTACCCATTCGGTTGTGACGACTACGGCCGTTGTGTATTTACAAGAATTATCTTCGGTGCACGTATCTCCCTGCTGGTTGGTATGATTTCTACAATCCTGCCATGTCTGGTTGGTGGTATGCTGGGCGCTATCGCTGGTTACTACGGCGGTAAAATTGACAACATGATCATGCGTTGTCTGGACGTTCTGGCTGCTGTTCCAGGTATCCTGCTGGCTATCGCTATCATCGCTGCTCTGGGTGTTTCCACAGTTAACCTGATTCTGTCCCTGTCTATCGGTGGTATCTCCGGTTACGCAAGAACAGTTCGTGCTCAGGTTCTGGGTGTTGCAAACCAGGAATTCGTTGAAGCTGCCAAAGCTTGTGGTGCAAAAGATGGCACTATCATCTTCCGCCACATTATTCCAAACTCACTTGCTCCAGTTATCGTAAGAGTTACAATGGGTATGGGTTCTGCTGTTCTTTCCACATCATCCCTGTCTTACCTGGGTATCGGTGTTGAAGCACACATTCCAGAATGGGGTAACATTCTGAAAGCAGGTTCCAAATTCCTTGAAACAAACCCTTACATAGCTATCTTCCCAGGTATTGCTATCATCATCATCGTTCTGTCCTTCAACTTCTTCGGTGATGGTCTGCGCGATGCTCTTGACCCTAAACTTAAATAATAACAGGAGGTATTTAAAATGGATAAAAATGTAGTTTTAGACGTTAAAAACCTTCATGTTCACTATGTTACAGAGGATGCAACAGCAAAAGCTGTTAACGGCATCGACTTCCAGGTTAGAGAAGGTGAAGCTCTGGGCCTTGTTGGTGAAACAGGCGCTGGCAAAACAACAACTGCTCTTTCTATCATGCAGCTGATTCCTGACCCACCTGGAATGATTGTAGATGGCGAAATCTACTTTGAAGGCAAAAACGTAATTCTCAATACAGATAAAGAAAACCAGGCAATGCGCGGTAACGGTGTTGCTATGATTTTCCAGGACCCAATGACTGCTCTTAACCCAGTTATGACTGTTGGTGACCAGCTGTCAGAAGTTGTTCTTAACCACGAAAAAGTTTCAAAAGCTGAAGCTAAACAGCGTGTTATCGACCTTCTGGAAATCGTTGGTGTTAAATCCGACCGTTATGATGACTATCCACATCAGTTCTCTGGCGGTCAGAAACAGCGTGTTATCATCGCTATGAGCTTGCTGTGCAACCCTAAACTGCTTATCGCTGACGAACCTACAACAGCTCTGGACGTTACTATCCAGGCACAGGTTCTTGATATTATCAACCAGCTGAGAGAACAGTACAAAATGGCTATGGTTCTTATCACACATGACCTGGGTGTTGTTGCTGAAACATGTGACAATGTTGCTATCATGTACGCTGGCCAGATCGTTGAAGCAGGTACAGTAAGAGAAGTTTACCTCAACCCTAAACATCCTTACACAAGAGGTCTGTTTGACTCTATTCCAAAACTGGATGACGATTCCACAGAACTTATCCCAATCGAAGGCGCAATCTCCAACGCAGCTGACCTGCCAACAGGTTGCTACTTCCACCCACGTTGCCGTTACTGCCAGGATATCTGTAAAACACAGCAGCCTACAGTAAAAGGCGAAGGCCATAAATTTATGTGCCACTTTGATCTTTTCAGCAAGGAGGAAGAAAAATAATGGAAAACCAGGTACTTATTGAAACCAAACGTCTTAAAAAGTATTTCCCTGTTCCAGCAGGCTTCCTTCACGCTGTTGATGATGTTAACCTTACAATCAACAAAGGCGAAACACTGGGTATCGTAGGTGAATCCGGCTGTGGTAAATCCACACTGGGCCGTGTTATCCTGCGTCTGCACGAAGCAACATCCGGTGACGTTCTTTATGATGGTATGGACATCAACAACTTCTCTGCTGATGAAATGCGCAAAATGCGTCAGAACATGCAGATTATTTTCCAGGACCCATACGCATCTCTCAACCCTCGTATGACAATCGGTCAGATTATCGAAGAACCTCTGAAACTTCACAAAATGTACAAAACAGCTGAAGAAAGAAGAGCAAGAGTTGAAGAACTGATGGATCTGGTTGGTCTGCCAATGCGTTCTTACAACCAGTACCCACACGAATTCGACGGCGGCCGTCGTCAGCGTGTAGTTATTGCCCGCGCACTGTCCATCAACCCACAGTTTATCGTTTGTGACGAACCTGTTTCCGCTCTGGACGTTTCTGTTCAGGCACAGATTCTGAACCTGCTTATGGACCTGCAGAAGAAAATGGGTCTTACATACATGTTCATTTCCCATGACCTGTCTGTTGTAAAACACATTTCCACAAACATTGGTGTTATGTATCTTGGCCAGCTGATTGAAAAAGCTTCCAAAAACGACATCTTCAATGAACCACTGCACCCATACACAATCGCTCTGCTTTCAGCTATTCCATCAACAAACGTTCTGGAAAAAAGCCACAAAATCATTCTGAAAGGTGAAATCACTTCCCCAATCAACCCTAAAGTTGGTTGCCGTTTCGCTGCACGTTGTCCATTTGCTACAGAAAAATGTACATCTGAAAACCCAGAATTTGTGGAAGCAAAACCAAACCACTTTGTTGCATGTCATCGCTGGAGCGAAATCGCAGACGGTACACTGAAATACAATCAGGACTAATATTTGTTAGCATAAGGTAACAAAAAGTTTACAAAATAGTAAAATACTGATATTTAGTAAAAAATTAGTAAAATAATTCTTTACATATCAAATGTTTTATAGTAAAATCTATACGATATAGGCTGCTAACTGGTCTATATCGTATAATTAATTAAGGTGAATAGCCAAAATGGCTTCACATAAATTAAAAATCTATTTAAGGAGTAGATACCAATGAAAAAAATTATTGCTCTTGCACTGGCAATGGTTATGGCATTCTCTCTGGTAGCTTGCGGCGGCGGCTCTTCTAAAGAAGAAAGCGAACTCATCGCAACAAACCCAGAAACAATCAAAATCCTTGCTCAGTCTTCCAGCGAAGCAAACGCAAACATTCTGCGTGACCAGCTTTCAAAAGCAGGCTTCACAGTAGAAATGAACACAGTTCCAGACTCTGCATCTTGGAGACAGCAGCGTGAAGCAGGCAACTACGACATCGCTCTGACAGGTTGGACAACAGTTACAGGTAACGTTGACTATGCTGTACGTGGCATTTACCACTCAACAGGTAACTATAACTACGGCCCAATCCTTGACGAAAAAGTTGACCAGCTGATCGACAAAGGTGCTGAAGAAACAGCAGCAAACGCAGCTGTAACTTACACAGAACTGGAAAACTACCTGGTTACAGAAATGGCTTACACACTGCCAATCTACGCATCAATGAAAATGATGGCTTACAACAACGAACTGCTGACAGCTGAAGGCATCTTCCAGCCAAAATCCCGTCCAGGTCGTTGGGAAATGTACGAATACGTAGATGCAGCTAACAACGACACAAGAAAACTGACACTTACTCAGACTTCTTCTGCTGTTTCTACACTGGACCCAATCCAGGCTAACGACGGTACAATGAACACACTGTCCGGTAACCAGTACATCAAAATCATCAACCTTTCTGATGATGATGAAATCATGACAGACTCTTCACTGTCACATGCTTACGCAGTTGGCGAAGGCAACGCAACATACTACTTCCTGCTCCGTGATGATGTTCACTTTGCTAAAACAGAAAACGGCGCTGCAGTTGACACAGGCGTTCTGGTTGCTGCTGACGACGTTGTATTCTCTCTGAACAGAGCTAAAGACAAAGAAACAATCAACACACACAAAACAAACACACTCCATGAACACATGGAAAAAATCGAAATCGTAACAGACATTGAAGAACTCAAAACTGTTAAAGATTCCGACACAGGCGCAGCTATCATCGATACACTCAACGCTGGCGTTGAAGTTCCAGTTGCTGCTCTGACAGCTGTTGACGAAGAAGTTAACAACGCTGCTGGTACATACCAGGTTGTTAAAGTAACAACAAAATACGCATTCCCACAGGTTCTGAACTACCTTGCTCACCAGTCTGCAGGTATCCTGCACAAAGAACAGGTAGAACTGTACAACTCCAAATTTGACGGTATGAGCTACGATCCAAACAAAGACATCTGCTACGGTGACTACGCTCAGGTTAAAGGCGGTATGACAGATATGCTGTGGTGTTCAGGTCCATACCAGCTCATCAAAGCTGATGACTACGGTATCGAATACGAAAAGAACCCAGGTTACATGCCAGAAGATGAAAGATTTGCTCCATCTATCAAATACCTCTACATGAAATTTATCAAAGATACAACTTCTGCAACATCTGCATTCCGTGCAGGCGAAGTTGATATCCTTGGTTCTGTAAACGCTAACGACGTTGCAACAGTTGAAGGTGATGCTAAAAACACAGTTCTCAAACGTTCTTCAAACGGTGTAACATACGCTGTATTTAACCTGCTGGAAGGCAGCAAAATGACAGACGTTAACATGAGAAAAGCTGTTCTTTACGCAATCAACCAGGATGACTTCGTTGCTTACAACAACGGTTACGTAATGCCAGTTTACTCAACAGTTGGTACACTGGTTGAAACAGGCAATGTTCATGCACAGGATCTGGTTAAATCTAACCACCACCTGGCACTGGCTCAGGGCCTTGTAACAGAATAATCTTATAGGTTATACGTTATCAACAAACAAAAAAAGGACATCTTCGGATGTCCTTTTTTATTTGCAAATCTTATAAAAAAGCCGCTGTATAAACAGCGGCTTTATACTTTTAATTTAAATTTGTTGTAAACTGCTACATCTTCAAATGCTTTTCTTGGGCGAGGATTTGGTGCTTCGTCAGGGTAACCAACTGTAACAACTGTGATTACTCTTGTACCTTCTGGACAGCCAACAATTTCTGTTGCCATATCAGGGTCGAAAGAGCCAATCCAGCAGGAGCCCAGGCCCATACCAAATGTAGCCAGGTGCAGGTATGTAGATGCGATAGAAGCATCGATTGTACCACGGTTGTAGCCGGAGTCGTTCATTTCCACATATTCAGTTGCACAGATACAGAAAATCAATGGAGCTGCCATAGCAGGGCCACGGCTTTCGCAGGCAACTCTCATTTTTTTCAGCTGTTCTTCGTCTGTGATAGCAACAAATTTCCATTCCTGTCTGTTTGCGGCACTTGGTGCAATACGCATAAGGTCAATCAGTTCATCGATTTTTTCCTGTTCAACAGGGATATCTTTGTACTTGCGGATAGAGATTCTGCTGCGCATAACGTCAAAAAATTCCATAATAATTCCTCCATTAATATAGGTGCGTGTTATATTGATTTAATTATATCACAGTGTCGATGTTTCCACAATTAAGTTACCCTTGGCTTATGTAGAAAAAACAATGCGAAATATATCCTTTTGCACAAAAAAATAAAGGGAGAACCCTCCCTTTATTTTAAATGTAAAAATTTTATTCGATAATGCTTTCAGCAGCGTCTGTACCTGCACACAGCAGTGCCAGCAGCATTGCAGCCTGGCAGCCTTTGTGTTCTGTGCCGTCCAGCAGGAACTGTTCAGACAGCATATGGCAGTTTGCAGCGTAATCTCTGCCACCACCCATACATACAGCCTGCAGACCGGCTTCGATAGCTCTGTTGCAGTTTGTGCTGCCGCCTTTGGACAGTGTTGCTTCGTCGCCTAAAAATTCTGCAACAGCAACTGCACCTTCAACGATAGGTGTATGTGGGTCCTGTGTACCTGCGTTTACATCGCAGATGTGTTTCACTGTATATGTAATTGTGTCCATACCCCAGCGGTCAGTTTCTTCTTTGCAGGCTTCTTCGATAGCTGCAAAAATTCTGTCGCGGAGTTTTTCCAGTTCGCCCTGGTCATTGGAACGGAAGTTGAATCTGATTGTACATTCAGGCACGATAGCGTGTACAGCTGCATAGTTGCCAGCTTCCAGGTTTGTAATAGCAAAAGATGTTCTTGGTTCGTTTGGCACTACAAAGTCAGAAATTTTTGCGATTGCTCTGCCAGCAGCATGAATAGGGTTTGCAACTTTGCCGAATGCACCATAGGCGTGGCCGCCGATGCCGTGGAATACTACTTCGTATGTCTGGATACCTGTGGCTTCAAAGGTTACATCGCTCCAGCCATCACCGTCAACAGAGATAGATGCATCCAGTTCTGGGTGATGTTCCACATAGTATTTCATACCTTTCAGTGCGCCTGTGCCTTCTTCCTGTACAGTGCCCACAAAGTGAATATCGCCCTTTGTTTCAATGCCTGCGGCGTTCATACCGCGCAGTGCAGACAGGATAGCTGCCAGACCGCGTGTGTCGTCAACGATACCTGGGCATTTGATGTAGCCGTCTTCTTTAATAATTTCCAGTTTTGTGTCCAGTGGGAAAACTGTGTCCAGATGTGCTTCGATCAAAACAGTTTTGCCACCGCCTGTACCTTTGCGGATTGCAACAGCATTGCCGTATTCGTCGATGTGACCTTCCAGACCTTCTGCTTCCAGCATTTCCACAAAACGTTTTGCCTTTTCAGCTTCGTGGTGTGTAGGTGCAGGGATAAGTGTCAGTTCACACTGTTTTTCCAGAATTTCGTCCCGGTCTTTTTCAATAAACTCCAGGGCTTTTTTCACTTTTTCATCAGCTGTCAGTGCAGCCAATCTGTTTTTTACATTTTCAGAAACCTGATATGCCATAGTAATTTCCTTTCTTTTATTGAACGTGTTATTTGTATTAATTATATATTTTTTATGTTGCAAAATCAAAAAATAAATAGACAAATTTTCATATGTTTATTTAGGAAAAGTGACGTAAGATACCTTGAAATAATGTAGCAACCCAAAGTTGCGGCTTTTCCAACAGTTATATGTAGCTTTTCTTACAGCAAAAAGCTATAATAAACGCGTAGGGGATGGCCTCCCGGACATCCCAAAATATTTTTTAGGAGTAAAAATGAACTTTAATGAAAAATTGGTGGCACTGCGAAAAGATGCAGGTATGTCACAGGACGCACTGGCTGAAAAACTGGGTGTAACACGCCAGGCTATTTCAAAATGGGAACTTGGCACCGCTATGCCCGAAACAAAAAGCATAGTGCAGATAGCACAGGTGTTTGGGGTTACAACAGATTATCTGCTGGGATATACAGCAGTAGAATATCATGATTTGAAAAAGCAATTTAAAAGTAATGCCGATAAAATTTTATTAGTTTTATATGTGATCGTTACATTACTGTTTTTGTTCTGTTCAATGAAAACCATTGTTTGTTTTGCAAGAAAACTTACTTGGACTATCAGACCATTATCCTATACTCCATTTAAAGAATGGAAAAAAATAGCTTGGCTTTCGGGGATACATCATTTTGAAACAGGAGCAGTATTCTTGTTTTTTGCCATTACTGCATATATAGCAAAATTTTTTATCAGAAAATTTTCAAAAGGAGAAAACAAATGAATTTTGGTGAAAAACTTTACAGTCTGCGAAAGAAAAATTTTTATTCACAGGGTGTTTTGGCTGAAAAGCTGGGGGTAACCCGACAGGCAATTTCAAAATGGGAACTGAATGAAATGTTACCAGATTATGAAAATATAATAAAGATAGCAAAATTGTTTTCTGTCAGCACTGATTATCTGCTAAAAAACGATGTCGAAATGAAAATTCAGTATAAAAGAATTATGCCGGTTTTCAGTAATAAATTTGATAATGTGGATTTTATAGCTGCTGTTACTGTTCTTTGGGCATCGATTACAGCATTTGTATATTATGTGTTGCGTCTTTTCTTTACTTTTACAAATCATAATTATGATTTAATACCAAGAAGAGATAGTGTGAACCACATTTATTGGGACAGTGTGTGGTTTTATGCCATTGATGAAATAGTGATTCTCTCCGTTTTAGCAATAGTTATATTTGTTGTTTTCATAATTGTTAACAAATTAAACAAAACTCACAAATAATCTGTTTTTCTTCTGCAAAATGTGATATAATATTACAAAATCCGACAAAACAGGAGAAAACGTAATGAGTATTGTAGTAATGGGTGCCACTTTTGTGGACATAAAAGGCTTTCCGGT
>JAFZDX010000020.1 GCA_017560985.1 Oscillospiraceae bacterium | reverse complement strand
CCTGTCATTCTGAGGGCTTTGCCCGAAGAATCTTTGTACTGCACATATTATAAAAACTATGATTTCTTCATTATAGCAGTACAAAGATCCTTCGCTGCGCTCAGGATGACAATACCCGACTTTGTGTTATGTGGGTACGATGTGGCAATGTGCCCTATACAATTTGTGTAATTATCATTACACGTATGGGCTGATGCCCGCATCAGTCCGTATTATATCCGCCAACTGTCACCCTGTCATTCTGAGGGCTTTGCCCGAAGAATCTTTGCACTGCACATATTATAAAAACTATGATTTCTTCATTATAGCAGTACAAAGATCCTTCGCTACGCTCAGGATGACAACACCCGACTTTGTGTTATATCAGTACGATGTGGCAGCGTACCCTACGGCTTTATGTATATCTTTTCTTTTACCGCACATAATAACGGCGGAGGTAATTATTATGGAAAAAGGATTGCTATATTATTTAAACGGGAATATACAGATGGGTATGGAGTCCACCCGCCATATGATAGAAATATGTGACGATGAAAGACTGCGCCGGTCTATGCTGGAAGACCTGCACGCCTATGAAAAATTTGAAAATGCGCTGATAAAAATCCAGGGTACACAGGTAATAAAACCGATTTCTGCCATGGCAAAGGCCGGCAGCCAGTGGGGAATGGATATGAAGGTAATGGCTGACGACAGCAGCGAAAATATGGCCGCAATGCTGGCAAAAGGATATGAAAAAGGCATAAACGACCTGCGTGCTGATATGGACAGATTTCCCCACAGCCCTGAAGATGAAATGGAACTGGCCAAAGGATATATGAATTTTATGAAGCTGAACCTGGCCAAGTACAAAGGCTATTAGCTGTGTGACCTATATCATTGACAGAAAAAATAAAAGTGCTATACTTATATAAGTAGAAAAATACTTATAAGGAGTATGAAAAATGGCAGATTGTAATCACGATTGTTCAAACTGCTCTGCTAACTGTTCCAGCAGAGAAGGCGGCATTCCAAAAGAAGCCACACATGAACTGAACAACATAAAAAAAGTAATTGGTGTAGTAAGCGGTAAAGGCGGCGTAGGCAAAAGCCTGGTAACAAGTATGATGGCTGTTGCATCCAGAAGACTGGGCTATGAAACAGCTGTTCTGGACGCTGATATTACAGGTCCATCCATTGGCCAGACATTTGGTGTACACGGCCGCGCCCAGGGCAACGGCATGGGCATCCTGCCAATGATGAGCAAAACAGGCGTTAAACTGATGAGTGTAAACTTTATGCTGGCTGACGAAACAGACCCTGTTGTATGGCGCGGCAGTATGATTGCCAACGCTGTAAAACAGTTCTGGGCAGATGTTATCTGGGATGATGTAGACTTTATGTTTATCGATATGCCTCCAGGAACAGGCGATGTACCACTGACAGTGTTCCAGTCACTGCCTGTTGACGGCATTATCATCGTTGCTTCCCCACAGGAACTGGTTGGTATGATTGTTGAAAAAGCAGTAAAAATGGCCAATATGATGAACATTCCTGTTCTGGGTCTGGTAGAAAATATGAGCTATGTTTCCTGCCCAGACTGTGGCAAGAAAATTTATATCTTCGGCGAAGGCAAAGTGGAAGAAACAGCAGCAAAATATGGCCTGCCTGTGCTGGCTAAACTGCCTATCGACCCACAGCTGGCTAAAAACTGCGACCAGGGCGTTATCGAACTTTACGAAGGCGACTATATGGATAAAGCAATGGCAGCTGTTGAAGAACTGCTGAAATAATTTAATTACTGAAAACGCCCTGCACCTGCAGGGTGTTTTGTTTTTTGTATATATGTCCACATCGTACCGATATATACTCAAGTTCGAGTATTGTCATCCTGAGTGCCGCGAAGGATCTTTGCTTTAATTCAATGCAGAATTATTATTTTACAGTGCTTGTGGCGCAAAGATTCTTCGCCTGCGGCTCAGAATGACAGAATTGCAACCTGTGAGTAAAACGGGCGGTCGGGGACGCCCGCCCCTACTATGGTGGTATTTTCCTCTGTCCACGTAGGGGAGGCGTTCCACCGCCTCCCTATTTTCGGAGGGCTATACTCACAATAACTGCATATAAATAAAAAGGCACCCGTGGGTGCCTTTTTATTTATATATAATTATTTGTCCATTTTTCTCTGTACTGCTTTTGTGATTTCCATAATAGGGATAATGGAAACAGCCAGTACCATTGCCACCATATATTCGGCAAATGAGATGTGTTCAAATTTAAATGCCACACGCAAGAATGGTACGTTGATAACGCCCACTGTGCAGATAAGGCTTACTACAAATGACAGCCACAGGAATTTGTTGCTGTTGTTCATTTTGAAGATAGAACCGCGACGGCTTCTCATGTTGAATGAATGGAAAATTTCCACCATGGACAGTGTAAGGAATGCCATTGTCATACCATCCAGGCTGTTTGCAATTTCCCATACGCCGGATTCCATATAATGACCGATAAAGTAGGATGCCAGTGTGAGAACAGAGATGATAAGACCCTGGAAACCAATATCAAAGCCCATACCACCGGCAAAAATGCCATCTTTGGAGTCACGTGGAGGTTTCTGCATGCTGTCAGATTCTGCTTTTTCCATACCCAATGCAATAGCTGGGAAACAGTCTGTGATAAGGTTGATCCACAGCAGGTGTACAGGTTCCAGAATTGTAAAGCCCATAAGTGTTGCTGTGAAAACGGAGATAACTTCTGCGATATTTGCAGAAAGCAGGAACTGAATAGCTTTACGGATGTTGTCGTAGATACGGCGGCCTTCTGCAACAGCAGAAACGATAGTGGCAAAGTTGTCATCTGCCAGAACCATATCGGCAACGTTTTTGGTTACGTCTGTACCTGTGATACCCATGCCAACACCGATGTCAGCTGTTTTGATGGATGGCGCATCGTTTACACCGTCACCTGTCATAGCAGTGATTCTGCCTTTTGCTTTCCAGGCAGAAACGATTCTTACTTTGTGCTCAGGCTGTACACGGGCGTAAACAGAATATTTTTCGATGTTTTCTGCCAGTTCCTGGTCTGAAAGTTCGTTCAGCTGTGCGCCTGTAATAGCCATATGGCCTTCGCCCAGAATACCCAGCTGGTTTGCAATGGCAACCGCTGTGTCTTTGTGGTCACCTGTAATCATAATTGCACGGATACCTGCACTGTTACATTCAACAATAGCATCCTTTACCTCTGGTCTGACTGGGTCAATCATACCGGAAAGACCCAGATAAATCATATCCTGTTCCAGGTCTGCAGGTTCGTTGGAAGCAGGCTGTGCATCGTATTTTCTGTATGCTGAACAGAGAACGCGCAGCGCCTGGTCTGCCATTTCTTTATTTGCGGCAAGAATAGTGTATTTTACTTTGTCATCCATAGCTACAATTTTGCCATCGATGTATGCTTTTGTACAGCATTTCAGCACTTCGTCAGGTGCACCTTTTGTAAACTGGATAAAGCCGCCCTGTGGGTCTGTGTGAACTGTACTCATCATTTTTCTGCCAGAGTCAAATGGTGCTTCGCCAACACGTGGGTATTCAGCCATAAGTTTGTCTTTTGGCAGGCCTTCTTTGTTTGCATCGTTTACAAGAGCACATTCTGTTGGTTCGCCCACAGCCTGGCCATTTTCCAGATTGGCATCTGAACACAGTGCCATTGCTGTAAGGTGCATTTTTTCATCTTCTGTAAAGCGCTGTACAACTGTCATTTTGTTCTGTGTCAGTGTACCTGTTTTGTCTGAACAGATAATCTGTGTACAACCCAGTGTTTCAACAGCTGTCAGTTTTCTGATGATAGCCTGGTTGGCGCTCATCTTTGTAACGCCGATGGACAGCAGGATTGTAACAACTGCGGACAGACCTTCTGGAATAGCGGCAACAGCCAGTGAAACAGCAACCATAAATGTGTCCAGCATCATTTCACCTGTGATGCCTGTGGACATATGTCTGAAAATATCTACGCCAAAAATGATAATACAGATAGCAATTACCAGAATTGACAACAGTTTTGAAAGTTCGTTCAGTTTAATCTGCAGAGGTGTTTCTTCTTCCTTTGCATTTGTCAGGGCGTCGGCAATTTTGCCCATTTCAGTGTCCATACCTGTACCTGTAACAACAGCGCGGCCACGGCCGTATGCAACAGTAGAACCCATATACACCATATTTTTTCTGTCGCCCAGTGGCACTTCGCCATTGGATTCAGCAGTCAGCACGTCAGCGTGTTTTGTAACAGGAACAGATTCACCTGTCAGTGCTGCTTCTTCAATTTTCATGCTGGCGCTTTCGATAATACGTGCATCAGCAGGAACAGAGTCGCCTGCTTCCAGCAGGATAATGTCGCCAGGTACCAGTTCTTCACTTTTTACAGTCATCTGGTGGCCGTCACGGATAACTTTTGATGTGGCAGCTGCAATTTCCTGCAGGGCTTCGATGGCTGCTTCTGCCTTTGATTCCTGGAATACACCCAGAACAGCGTTGATAATAACAACAGCCATAATGATGATTACGTCTGCAAAACCTTCGCCGGAATAAGCAGCAGTAACACCGGAAATAGCAGCAGCAATAATCAGGATAATTGTCATAGGGTCAGCCAGCTGATGAAGAAATTTGGAAATAAGGCTTTCTTTTTCAGCTTCTTTCAGTTTGTTAGGACCATACTGTGCCATTCTTTCAGCAACCTGTGCCTGGGAAAGGCCTGTATCTGTTACAGAAAGGTCCTGCATAATTTTTTGAAAATGTTCAAGATAATGTTTCAAAACTTTTCTCCTTTACTGTTTTGAGGCGGGTCTCTTTCAAAATAAAAAGAGACCTATCCGCCCCATAAATGTGCAGATAAGTCTCGTCATTTCATACATTGCCAGAAGCTGAGGGCAGCTTCGGTTGTTGGCTTTGTAACAGGTAATCTGTCGACTACTCCCTTATTATTTTTAGTTTATCACACAATCCTAACATTGTCAAACATTTTTTGTCTAATTCTGTCAATTTATTTCATATTATTTTGTTTATATTAAACAAAATCGATGTATCGATAATAACCTATGAATAATAAAAGACCACCCGGAGGTGGTCTTTTATTTATGTTTAAATTACAAATTAAGCTTTAGCAACGTCAACGATAACACCGATGTAACCTGCACAGTCAACCAGTGTTGCACCTGCAACAGCGTCTGCTGCCATTTCGCCAGCAATTTCTGTTTCCAGGTCTGCGATTGCTTTACCAGCAACGTGTGCCTGGATAGCATCGTAGTTTTTGTCGATAGCTACTGTAGAGCCAGCAGCTGCCATTTTTGCGCTGTAAACTTCTGTATCAACACGTTTTGAAACCAGTTTTACACCTTCAGCCAGGTTAGCTGCATAGTTTTCTGCGTTTGGTACAGATTTCAGTTCATCGCCAGACATGAACTGGTATTCGTCGATGAATGCCAGAACAACGTTTGTGCCGTCTGTCAGAACTGCAACTTCAGCAAAACATTTTGTGCCATGTGCTGCACCCAGACCGTATTTCAGTGTGAGAGCATCCAGGGAACCTTCGTATACAACTGCTTCCTGTGCCTGTGCTGCTTTAGCTGCTTCAACAACAACGCCGATGTAACCTGCGCAGTCAACCAGTGTAGCACCTGCTACTGCGTCTGCTGCCATTTCGCCAGCGATTTCTGCTTCCAGTTCAGCGATTGTTTTGCCTGCTACGTGTGCTTCGATAGCATCGTAGTTTTTGTCGATAGCTACTGTGGAGCCAGCAGCTGCCATTTTTGCACTGTAAACTTCTGTATCAACACGTTTTGAAACCAGTTTTACACCTTCAGCCAGGTTAGCTGCATAGTTTTCTGCGTTTGGTACAGAGATGAGTTCATCACCGGACATAAACTGATATTCGTCAATTTTTGCTGCAACAACTTTGTCACCTTCAACAACTGCTGTTACGGATGCAAAGCATTTTGTGCCGTGTGCTGCGCCCAGAACGTGGCCCATTTTCAGTTCGTGGCTTTCAACTGTTTCGCCGCCGCAAGCAACGAGAGACAGAGCCATTACTGCTGAAAGAACCAGAGCAATAATTTTTTTCATTGTAGTTTCCTCCATAAATAATTGTAAAAATTGTTAATTATTGTAAATGCTAAATATTAGCATTTGTGATTATATCAATTTAATGTACGCCTGTCAAGGAACAATGCGACTAAATCACAGTATTGGATAAAATCTTATCTTTTTGTAATATTTCTGTAATAATTTCGTTTAAGGCTGTTTTATAACGATATTTCTGCATTTTTCGATATATTGATACTATATTTTAATATTTATATATGTAGTTGTATGGAATACACTTTTCTGTTTTTGCATATCATATATATTTGTGGTAAACTATAATAAAGGATGTGATTTTATGACCGCCATTATAGTGGCATATGATAAAAACAGGCTGATAGGCAAAGAGGGCGGTATGCCCTGGCATATACCTGGCGAACTGAAAAGATTCAGACAGCTGACAGAAAACAACGTGCTGATTATGGGGCGCAAAACCTATGTTTCCCTGGGCAGACCACTGCCTGACAGGGTGAACATTGTAATCAGCCGCAATGAAAATTTCACAGCAGAGGGCTGTTATACTGCCAGCAGTATAACAGGTGCAATTTCTATGGCCAGATTATTCTGGCCGGATAAGGATATATTTATCGGAGGCGGTGCACAGATATACAGCCGGACCATTGATATGGCGGATGTGCTGTATATAACCGAAATTGACGGAGAGTTTGAAGGTGACACCTATTTCCCTTCTTTTGATGAAAGCCTGTTCGTCAAAGAAACTGAAAGCCACCACCAGAGCACTGTGCCATATACCTATGTAACATATAAAAGAAAATAAATTATGGGAGGCAGATGCCTCCCTTTTTTAGGCGGATAGTATCCGCCCCTGTGCGAGATAAAAAAATTCATAGGGTACGACGCCTACATCGTACCGATAAATATACATAGCAGAATATTGTCATCCTGAGCAAAGCGAAGGATCTTTGATGTAATAGCACTGTTAAATCAATAATTTTACCGTTATTATAGTGCAAAGATTCTTCAGGCAATGCCCTCAGAATGACAGAATGACAGTTTAGTGGATCTGGGATTCTTCGCACCTGCGGTGCTCTGAACGGCAGGGCAGTTGTTTGCACAGCAAATGTACACCCTACGGCTTCGGTATAGCGGGACCATGCTGCACCATTCATTACAAAGCGACCCATAACAACCATAAAAAGAAACCCACCATAAAGGAGGATAAACGCCTTTATGGTGGGTCTTTTACATTTATGTATGAGGAATTTGTATGAAAAATCCTATTATTTAGCTGCTTCTGTCAGACAGAGTGCTACTGCATCCATAATTCTGTTGGATGTCAGTGTTGCACCGGAAACAACGTCTACATCACATGTGTTGCCGGAAACGATAGCACCTGGGATTGAATCCAGAGCTGCTGCTGCGATAGATGGTGTTTCGTTTTCAGAAACTACTTCTACTGCTGCGATTTTGCCGTCTTTAACAGTTGTTTTAACTGTCATTGGACCTTCCTGGCCTTCAACTTCAGCTGTGTATTCGCCGTCTTTCAGAGCTTTTGTCATATCAAAACGGGATTCTGTGTTTTCTACAACTTCTTTAACAGCAAACATATCTTCTGTGATAACTGTCTGTGCTGTTTTCATTGTGTAGCTTGCTGGCAGTTCGTTTGTCATAGCGTGTCTTGCAGCCAGTCTACCGAATACGATAGGGCCCATTACGCCTGTACCGCCGGATACGAATTTACCCCAGATGCCGCCAACACATTCGCCAGCTGCATACAGACCAGGGATAACGTTGCCGTCAGCATCCAGAACCTGTGCATTTGTGTTTGTTTCAACACCGCCCAGTGTCATAACAACCAGGGCTCTCTGTGCGATTGCATAGTATTTGTCGCCTTCAACTTTGTTGATAGCTACAGAGTAGTTGCCGTCCAGGGATTCCTGTGTGAATTCACGGCCGAATTCGTCCATTTCGCCAGATTCAACGTGTGCGTTGTAGTCTGCGATTGTTTTTGCCAGGTTGTCAGCATCAACGCCGATTTTGCCAGCCAGTTCTTCGATGGAATCAGCTTCGATTACAAAGCTGTGGTATGGCATACCTGGGCCATAGTAGTAGTTCCAGAACACGGAAGAACCCAGTGTTTCAACAGATTCGATGATGTTGTCTGTGAAGATGTCGTACTGAATAGCGTTTGTCTGCTGTTCCAGAGCAACTTCACGGATTGCTGGGTCAGCTTCTGTTTCTTTAACGAAACGGTTACCTTCCTGGTTTACGCAGATAGCGCCGTTTTTCCACATATATGTGGAAGCGATTTTACCAGGACCCATACCTGTGTCAAGACCCATTGGGAATGTTGGAACATAGCCCATTTTTTCTGCATCGATGTTTGCACCAACGTTCTGCATCATGTAGATACCGTAACCGTCTGCTGCATCAGAACCACCTACCAGGTAGTTAGCACCGTTTTCTGTGAAAGAGCCCATCATTTTCAGGTTGCCGGAGTAGCCGCCTGTTGCCATGATAACGCCTTTGTTTGCTGTGTACAGAACTGTTTCGCCTTTTGCATTTTCTGCAACTACGCTCAGTACCTGGCCAGCTTCGTTGTTAACCAGCATTTTTGCTTCTGTCTGGAAGTCGATAGCGATTTTTTCTTCGCCTTTAACTACGATGTCCAGAATTTCGTGTGCTGCTGATTTGTATTTTGTAGCATCTTCTGGAGAAGCTTTGTATGTTCTTTTTACAGAGTACAGAGCATGTTCTGGTGCGAATACGCTCATTGTGCCTGTTGCGCGGTCAACAGAGAATTTGTTGTCGGACAGACCGTTATCCCACAGCCACTGAATAGCTGCTACGTCTTCTTCAACGTATGCACGGATGAGTTCTTCATCACCCAGGTTTGCACCGTTTTTCAGAATGTCCTGAACATAGGATTCTTTTGTATCTGCTACGCCGTCAATCTGCTGAATGATTGTTTCAGCACCGGACATAGAACCGCTTGTAAAGTTGAGGGAACCACCTGTTGTGGCTGTTTTTTCGATGATGATTACGCTTTCAGCGCCGTTGTCTACTGCTTCGATAGCTGCGGACAGACCTGCTGCGCCAGCACCAACGATAACAATGTCAGCTGTTTTAGTTACATCTGCTTCTACTGTTGGAACTGTGTTCTTTGGTGCAGAAGAGCAAGCAACCATTGAAAAAGCCATTGCCATTGTCAGAATAATAGCTGTGATTTTTTTCATTTTCATTACTCCTGTTAAAATTAAGTTACAAGTTAAACTTTGTGCATTTATCATTCTACTATTAAGTAAAAAATTATCAATACAAAAATCCCCATAGAAGATATAAATATCATAACTATTTTATCGGTTTTACTTGATAAATAATAACTTTGTGTTAAACTGTAAATAAATATAACTCTATGGAGATAAAAATGAAGTCTGCAGTAAAAATATTGTCAAGTGAAAGGGCCGCCGAAAAGCTGGACGGATTCAGCTATGATATAGTCAGCATCGCCTGGCTGGAAGAAACCAGCGCAAAGCGCAGCCCAAGGGATATTCTGAACAACTACAAAATACTGGTTATGCTGGAAGGCAGAGCCACTGTATTTATAGACAGGGACGAATACTATATCAAAAGCGGTGACTGCGTGCTGTTTGCACCGGGGTCGCTGTATCACGCAGAGATAGACAACGATGAGGGCTGCCGTTTTGCCGCCATAAACTTTAACCTGTCCACCCCTGTAATGGACAGCGAATTCAAAAACGTCATCGGCATAAAGGATATAGCAGTTTACCCACAGCTGATAAACGATAATCTGACACAGAGCGTTTACAATATTTTTGAAAACGGCTTTGCCGAAAGCAGTGGGCATTACTACCAGCTGATACTGCTGCTGAAAAGACTGATAGGCACTGTTTTTTATCTGGGCAGTCCTGTTACGGCAGATACTTCCGCAAAGAAAGGCAGCAGCAACGAAGAAGAAACTGTGCTTTTCTGCCACAGATATATTATCAGCAATCCGTCAGAAGCGGTAACTGTGGAAACTTTATGCCAGCTGTGCAATGTGTCCCAGAGTTATCTGTACAAATGCTGCAGCAATGTGCTGGGTATCAGCACAAAACAGTTTATTACCAACACCAAGCTGGATATGGCCGCAAAGCAACTGTTGCAGACCGATAAATCGGTGGCCCAGGTGGCGGCAGAAAACGGATACAGCAACGGATACCAGTTTTCCAATGTGTTTAAAAAGAAATACGGCATAGCCCCTACACAGTACAGGGTGAGAAACAGATAAAATATTACATTACAGCATAACAAACCCAGCCATCTGTTGATGGCTGGGTTTGTGTGCATAGCGGTTCATTGTCATCCTGAACGACGTGAAGGATCTCTGTACTGATATAATATAAAAATTATAATTTTCAGTGTTTATAGTGCAAAGATTCTTCAGGCAAAGCCTTCAGAATGACAAAGCAAGATAATGGACAGGAAAACCTGACCTATATCAAAATAAACTTTTTATTTTATCTTTCTGTTGTCTTCCCTTACAAATGGTGGCTGGATGGTTTCGTCTGTCAGCAGGGTGTATTTCCATGGGCGGCGGTATGCATTGCCGTGGACTTCGTTATTACGGTATTCGTTTACCAGGTCCATATCCACACTGGCTATGTAAATACCTTCTTCCCCGCCTGCTTCCAGCAGGCAGGTATCGCGTGGGCCGCTGCCGTCCACAGGGTATGCCACGCCGTCAAAAACCGATGAGTGTCCGTTGCAGTCCGGTTTGCCCGCCGGGTAGTTGCAGGTGGCGATAACAAACATATTTTCATAGGCACGGCCACGCAGCTGTGACAGGCGGTTGATTTCCATAGGGCAGGCATTAGGCACCAGTACCAGCTGGGCGCCTTTCAGCATAAGTATTCTGCCGCTTTCCGGAAATTCTCGGTCGTAACAAATCATAGCGCCTGTTTTGAACACACCTTTTTCAGTGTCCAGATCTGCCACATAAAAGTCTTCACCAGGGTACAGCATACATTCGTCCCCAAAATCGCAGGTATGCACCTTTGCATAGTCGAAAAGCCTGTTGCCGTGGCGGTCAAAAAGTGTGACAGTGTTGCGTGGCTGTGGGGAAAAACTTTCCATATAGGCAATGGCTATTGCCATATTCAGCTGTTTTGCCAGCTGATCAAAAGTGTTTACAAATTTACTGTCTTTTGAAACAGCCATAGTTTTCAGAATCTCAGCATTCTGTGGAATATCATAGCCTGCATTCCACATTTCCGGGAACAGGGCAATATCTGCACCCATTTCCTTGGCTTTTTTACAGGCGGCAATGCCTTTTTCCAGATTTTCCCCCTGTGTGGCACAAGGCATCAGTTGTAATAAAGCGATTTTCAATTTATTCATAATTTCCCCTTTATATATTTTGTGTTTATATTTAAATCAGAGCCATGTCATCCTGAACGCAGTGAAAGATCTTTGATACAGAGAACAAATCAAAGCGATAGTTTTACGTTAATTATAGTACAAAGATTCTTCGGGCAATGCCCTCAGAATGACAGGATTATAGTTTGTCGGCATAAAAACGGGCGGATAATATCCGCCCCTACAGGGTTTGTTGTTTTTTCAGTTCGCGTAGGAGAAGCTATCAGCTTCCCGTTTTTGCGGGCGAATGAAGGCATTCGCCCCTGTGCAAGATAAAAACAACCTCGTAGGGTACGATGTCTGCATCATACCTATAAATATAAAGCAGAGAGATGTCATCCTGAATGAAGTGAAGAATCTTTGTATTTATGTGATGCAGATATTATATTTTACACTGTTAATAGTGCAAAGATTCTTCGCAACAAGTTGCTCAGAATGACAAAATACTAATCCGTATATTTGACAATCAAAACGTTTTTCAAACTCTCCAACAGATTTTTATAATCCTGTGGCAGTAAAGATATTTTTTCAAAATCTTTTAAAACTGTATCATAATTAAATATGTAATTTTTGTTTTCTTCATAAACAGTATTTATTATTTCTGAAATTTCTTTCAGGATGGATATTCCTGTTTCTTCTTTGCCCGACAGATATTTGATAATACTTCTGTGGAAAAGCCTGGCAACACTGTACATTTTATCCCGTGACAAAACAAAAGTTTCGGCAATATCTTCATTAATATCCATTTTCATATTACTGTTTTTTAGCAAAAACAGTTTTTCACTTTGAATATCGCATTTTACGATTTCCAGGTCGAGAGCAACACCATTTTCATAAATAACAATCAATATACCTTTAGGATTAACTGTCTGTGATATGTAAATAGGCTGGCCATATCCGTAAATAAAATTATAAACAACAGATGGATTATCGGTATTTATATAAATATCTATATCTGAAAATTCGTTTGCTGTTCCTTTTGAAAAAGAACCACCTAATATAATAAGAATTTTATTATCCCAGGCAAATTTTTCTGCATAATTTATAAATTCTGTCTGTTTTTTCATTATATCTCTTTCCTGTAATATTCCACTATTTCCCCTTCGTCCAGTTCGCTGAACAACAGATGGGTATAGCCAAAGTGGTGATAAATAGCCTTTGTTCGTGTATGTGTTGATGTAACGCCGATAGTCAGATATTTATACCCCAGGCTGGCGGCGTATTCTTCGGCGGCTTTCATAAGTTTTGAAATATGGCCCTGACCTTCATACCGCTTTTCGATACGCAGTGCATTTATGTTTGCGGTGGTTTTGCCGTCTGCCAGCACACAGCGGCCAGCCAGCGCCTTGCACAGCGGTGAAAACAGCAAAGTTACTTCGCCAACAGGTCTGTCACCACACATAACCGCAAAAGGCGCAGACATTTTCAGTTTAAAGTATCTGCGGTATTCATCACGCCAGTTTACCCAGCGCATATCCCCAGGGTGAGTATCTATTGTTTTCTGCCATTGTTTTTCATAAATTTCTTCCGTCATAGGTATGTAACTGAACATAAAACCACCTCTTTGTATCATTGATTTAAGTATAATTTTTTGACGATTTAAAGTCAACAAAACAAATGTCATTCCCCGGAATACGTCCAGAGAATGACATCATTTTCAACTATCTTTTTGTAAATGTGGAACAGGCTGCGCCGCCGCCCATTGTGTTGATAGACACATTGTTTGCTTTACATTTGTGGTCTGTGTTGTATACACATTCTTTTGCAGAGCAGGCAATTTCCAGTGATGGGTTAGGTGTAGTAGTACCGATGGCGTTCTGTGTGCCTTTTGGTGCATATGAAGCACATTCTGTTTCGTTTGAAGACATAGCATGTGGGCCTTCTACTTTGATATTTGGTTTACAGCAATAGTTTTCTTTGTGGTGTGTACAGGAATGTACACTACATTTAAGATTAGTCATAATGAAATACCTTCCTTTCGCCTTTATTATGGACAAAAGCAGGCTGATAATACATTTGATATTGAAAAAAACAACCGATGGTGTAAAATATAGTAAAAGGGGGAATTTATTATGAAAACACCACTTATCGTACTTACTCCACAGAATATGCCTATGGAGGCACCTTTTGACAAACCATATAACTATTCCAACGGCTATAACACCTCTGCCATTATCAAATGGGGCGGTATGCCTGTTATACCAACATATCTGAACGAAGAACAGGCACTGGCGCTGATGGAAAAGGCTGACGGTCTGATGATGACAGGCGGTGCTGACATTGACCCTGCCCTGTACGGCCAGGAAAAGATGGAACAGTGCGGCACCATAGAATATGACCGCGACAAATCTGATATTGCCCTGCTGAAAGCAGCCCTGGCACTGAAAAAGCCTGTGCTGTGTATCTGCCGTGGCTGCCAGATAGCCAATGTTTACTTTGGCGGCACAATGTACCAGGACCTGCCAACACAGGCACCAAGTGAAATAAAACATTCATTCTATGAATACCCAGCCCTTACACAGGAAACTACACATAACATAAAAGTAGTGCCTGGCACACCGCTGCACCAGCTGTTTGGCGAAGAAGAATTCGGCACCAACAGTCTGCACCACCAGGCAGTGAAAGACCTGGGCAAAGGTGTGGTGCCAATGGCATATGCCACAGACGGCATTCTGGAAAGCTGGTATCTGGACAGCGATGACCAGTGGCTGCGCGCATACCAGTGGCACCCTGAAATGATGCTGGAAAGCCCACATTCTGCAGTGATTATCACTGATTTTATCAATGAATGCAAAAAGAATATGAAATAAAACCTTTACAGCCCGGTTGCAGAATGCATCCGGGCTTTGTTGTGTATATTTTTATAATGTGACGGAGGCCGGTCTCCTGCGTGGGTATAGACAGTGTGGGGCGTACGGTAAGCCGTCCCCTATACGATAGTATGTTGTACAATGTCGCCTGTTGTCATCCTGAACGCAGTGAAGGATCTTTGCTACAGAGAACAAATCAAAGCGACAATTTTACGTTAATTACAGTGCAAAGATTCTTCGGACAATGCCCTCAGAATGACAGGATTATAGTTTGTTGGCATAAAAACGGGGTTTATTGTTTTTTCAGTTCGCGTAGGGGAAGCTATCAGCTTCCCGTCTTTTGCGGGCGAATGAAGGCATTCGCCCCTGTGCAAGATAAAAACAACATCGTAGGGTACGATGTCTGCATCATACCTATAAATATAAAGCAGAGAGTTGTCATCCTGAACGCAGTGAAGGATCTTTGATACAGAGAACAAATCAAAGCGATAGTTTTACGTTAATTATAGTGCAAAGATTCTTCGGGAAACGCCCTCAGAATGACAGGGTTATAGTTTGTTGGCATAAAAACGGGCGGGGATTCACCCCGCCCTGTATTCTTTTTGATTTTAAGGTCTTAAACCCAGACCGCCTTCCAGAGTGATTGTTTCACCTGTCATATATTTGAAGTCTGGACCTGCCAGCTGTACGCATACGCGGCCGATTTCTTTTTCTGGGTCACCGAAGAAGCCCATAGGTGGCATTTCCACGTTTTCTTCAAATGCCAGCGGATAGTCTTTGTGGAATTTTTCCAGCTGTGCTGTCCAGGCCAGTGGGCAAACAACGTTTGCATTGATACCGTCCTGTGCCCATTCTGTGGCGGCTACCCTTGTCAGACCACGGATAGCTTCTTTTGCTGCTGCATAGGAGCTTTGGCCGAAGTTACCGAAAAGGCCTGCACCGGAAGCAAAGTTGATAACAGTGCCACGGCTTTCTTTCAGATATGGATATGCGTGTTTCATATAGTAGAATGCGGCGTAAAGACCGGAATACATTGCCAGGTCCAGCTGTGCTGTGGTGTGCTGTGCGATTGTCACACCGCTGGCTGATGCCTGGGCATTGTTGATAAGCACATCAATGCCGCCAAATTTTTCCACCGCCTGGCGGATAACATCCGCCACCAGGGCATCATTGTCACTTTCTTTGTTTACATCTGCCTGGATTGGCAGAACCTGAATGCCATACAGACGTTCCAGTTCTTCTTTTGCATCCAGCAGTTTCTGCATATTTCTGCCTGTGATAACCAGGTTTGCACCTTCTTTTGCATAAGCTGTGGCTATACCGTAACCGATAGAGCCGCTGCGGCCATCTGCCAGTACCCGGCGGCCTGCACCTGTGATTATAGCTGTTTTACCTTTAAGGAATCCCATAGTATACCTCCATATATATTAACTGTTCGTGTTGTTTTGTTCTTTGTTATCAGTATAATGTATCATTAAGAAAATGTAAAGTGACTTTGTTACAGAATTATTATACCCTGTTTTGTGCAATTTTATATATTAGCAAATAATGTTTTATTGTGCATATTATATATTTTGTACATTGACTTTTTTTACCAGTTAGCGTATACTAACTGCATAGAGTTAGCACAGGTTAACTGCCTGCAAACCAGCTGCCGTAAGGCAGTTTTCGAGAGGATTATATTATATGAAAACACTGAAAGATGTAAAAGTTGGCGACACAGCCACTGTGGTGAAACTCCACGGCGAAGGCCCTGTACGCCGCAGAATTATGGACATGGGCATTACAAAGCGAGTGGAAATCAAAGTGCGCAAAGTTGCCCCACTGGGTGACCCAATGGAACTGACAGTACGCGGTTACCAGCTGACACTGCGCAAAGCTGACGCAGAAATGATTGAAGTAGAATAAGAGGATTTTATATATGAGCATTAAAATTGCACTTGCCGGCAACCCTAACTGTGGTAAAACTTCACTGTTCAATGTGCTGACCGGTTCCAACCAGTATGTAGGCAACTGGCCTGGCGTAACTGTTGAAAAGAAAGAAGGCGGTCTGAAAGGTTATGAAGATGTAATTATTCAGGACTTGCCTGGTATTTACTCCCTGTCACCATATTCTCCTGAAGAAGTGGTTACACGTACATACCTTGTAAACCAGCACCCAGATGCTATTCTGAACATTATTGACGGTACAAACATCGAAAGAAACCTGTACCTGACAACACAGCTGCTGGACCTGGGCTATCCTGTTGTTATCGCAGTAAATATGATGGACCTTGTTCGCAAAAACGGCGACAACATCGACATTGAAAAGCTGAGCAAAGCAATGGGCTGCCCTGTTGTGGAAATTTCCGCACTGAAAAACGAAGGCATTGACGCTGCTGTGGAAAAAGTGGTAGAGCTGGCAAAAAACCATACACACGGCGACGCACCACACGTTTTCAAAGGCAGTGTGGAACACGCACTGGCACATATTGAAGAATCCATCGAAAATTCAGTAGACAAAACATACCTGCGCTGGTATGCAATCAAACTGTTTGAACGTGACGAAATCGTACAGCAGGAAGTAAACCTGCCTGCAGATGTGATGGCACATGTGGAACAGCATATCCGTGACTGTGAAGCAGAAATGGATGACGATGCAGAAAGCATTGTTGCTGACAGCCGCTATTCCTACATCAGTGATGTTTGCAGCCGCGCTGTTAAAAAATCCGGCGAAAAACACAGAGTTACACTTTCAGGTAAAATAGATAAAATTGTTACAAACAGAGTTCTGGCCCTGCCAATCTTTGCAGGCGTTATGTTCCTTATGTACGCCATCGCAATGGGCGGTTACTCCTTCTCCATCGGTACAATGGGTACTGACTGGGCAAACGATGTGCTGTTTGGCCAGTGGGTACCAACACTGTTTGATTCCATCCTTACATCCCTTGGTGTAAGCGGCTGGCTGTACGGTCTGGTAATGGATGGTATTGTAGCTGGCGTTGGCGCTGTGCTGGGCTTTGTACCACAGATTCTGGTGCTGTCCTTCCTGCTGTCAATTCTGGAAGACGTGGGCTATATGTCCCGTGTTGCATTTATTATGGACAGAATCCTGCGCAAATTCGGTCTGTCCGGCAAATCCATCATTCCTATGCTGGTTGCCACAGGCTGTGGTGTTCCAGGTATTCTGGCTTCCCGTACTATCGAACAGGAAAACGACAGAAAAATCACAGTTATGACCACAGGTTTTATTCCTTGTGGTGCTAAAATGCCAATTATCGGTCTGTTTGCAGGCGCAGTATTCGGCAACTCACCACTGGTGGCAACATCTGCATTCTTTATCGGTGTAATGGCAGTAGTTATCAGCGGTGTTATTCTGAAAAAATTCAAAGCTTTCGCAGGCAAACCTGCTCCATTCGTAATGGAACTGCCTGAATACCATCTGCCAAGTGCAAGAAACGTTCTGCGTTCCACATACGACAGAGGTATGGACTTTGTAAAAAGAGCAACAACAATCGTTCTGCTTTCTTCCATCGTTCTCTGGTTCTTACAGGGCTACGGTTTTGTAGACGGCGCATTTATGGCTGTTGAAGACCCTAACGTTTCACTGCTGGCTGCCATCGGTAAAGCAATCGCATGGATTTTCTACCCACTGGGCTGGGCTGGCGAAATGGCATGGAAAGCAACAATCGCTACATTTACAGGTCTGATTGCAAAAGAACAGGTAGTTTCCACATTTGGTACACTGTACAACTTTGCCGGCGAACTGTCTGAAGCAGGCGATGAAATCTGGGCAATGGTTGCCGCAGACTTCGGCCCTGTAAGAGCATACAGCTTTATGATTTTCCAGCTGCTGTGCGCACCTTGCTTTGCCGCAATGGGTGCTATCAGACGTGAAATGGGCAATATGAAATGGACAGTTGGCACAATCGCCTATATGTGCGGTTTTGCATATGTTATTTCAATGATTGTTTACCAGCTGGCAGGTCTTATGCTGGGCGAAGCAACACTGAGTGTGTTTACATTCATCGCAGTTGCAGCACTGATTGCACTGATTTATCTTGTGTGCAGAAAAGGCTATTCACCAGAAGACAAAAAATAATTTACAGGAGGTCTCACTATGGGCGACATTATAGTTATATCAGTAATTCTTTTCTTCGTAGGGCTGGCAGTCCGCTCTATGTGGAAAGACCATAAAAACGGCGGCTGTGCCGGATGTTCCGGCTGTTCACATAACTGTGGCAGTTGTCATTCAGCCTGCCGGATGAACAGCAATAAAGCAAAAGCATAATAATAAACCACCGCAAAATTACCTGCGGTGGTTTTTGTTTATCAGTTTATGGCCAGCCTGTACCCTATACCCCTGACAGTTTTTACTATAGCCGGTTGTTGTGGGTCATCTTCTATCTTCTTTCTTATTCGGCTAATATATACTGTTACTGTATTCTCATTTACATAACTGGCCTGGCTTTCCCATATCATATCAGCAATGCTTCGGCGAGTAACCACCTGCCCTGGCTGTGTAAACAGCGCCAACAATATGCGGTACTCCAACTGCGACATATATATTTCGTCTCCGCTTTTTGTCACTCGGCCCTTGTCGGTATGTATCACAATATCATCATATTGGATATAGTCCGATTTATCTTTTTTCTTCAACAGTCTGGCGGCTCTCGCATATATTTCCAGCAGCCTGTTGTTTCCATACATACAGTCAGCTGCACCGGCTTCAAAGGCAGAAAGTACAGATTCCTCGCTGTTGTCTTTACATATAAAAAGCACTGGCAACTCTGTATCTTCGCTGATATATCGGCACAGCATATGGCTGGACACCACACTTTCATCTATTACAGCCACGGAAAATATGCCATTCATTGCCTTCTCAAAAGCCTGCGATACTTCGTTACACCATTCTATCGAATTCTTTTGGGCTTCATTTATTCCTGAAATATTATCTTTTTCAGACACATACAGAATCTTCATCTTCCTGCCTCCACCGCCAATAATATTTTACAGTTTCACAATATCATTGTGACAGAACTGTTTCAATATATTTGCCGTCAATGCAGGGCAATAAAGCGCAACTGCAGGGCAGTTTGACTTTACAGTATGTGATGTTTATAATAATATGTATTATATGACGAGGTGTAATATGCTGAATATATTTATTTGTGATGATGATAAAGGCAGTGCCGACAAACTGTCCGGTATGGTCAGCGAATACTGCAACAGTAAAAACATACAGCACCGCATTGACGTATTTTACAGTGGCAGTGACCTGCTGAATGCCGACACACGGCAATGCGATCTTTTGCTGTGCGATGTGGATATGGGCAGTGAAAACGGAATAGATATTGCCGCCCAGATAAGAACAACAAACAAAAGACTGATACTGGTATATGTTTCCGGTTATGTTCAGTATGCCCCGGCAGGTTATAATGTAAGGGCTTTCGCCTATATTTTGAAAAACGACCTTGATAATCTGTTTGCAGTCACTATGGACAGTGTTATGAAACAACTGAACTTTATGGGGGCAGTATTCACTTTCAGACACAATGACAAAGAAATCAGTTTGCCGTTGCAAAATATATACTACATCGAAAGTTTTGATAAAACGGCTGATATACACACCCCAGATAAAACATATTCTCTGCGAATTTCCATAGGCGAAATTGCCCAGCAACTGGCAGATAAAGGCTTTGTGCAGATACATAAAAGCTATGTGGTGAATATGCAGCATATTTCAAAACTTAAAAACTACAATATAACTCTTTCAGATGGCACTGTACTGACAGCCAGCCAGCGCAGATGGAAAGATGTTGTGGCCAGTTATCTGAAATGGAAAGGTGATATGTAATGGAATATATTCTGACCATTATTCTGGCTGTGTTTGACAGAACCAGCTTAAGCTATTTTTTATCTGGCTTTTTTGATGTAAAAAACAAAAAAACATATCCGTTTTATTCCATCATCACATTTCTGATATACCTGTCTTTTATGATGTTTTTTACAACTGCGGCAGGTCGGTGGCTGGAACAGTTTAAACTGCCGATAATTTTGCTGACAATGTATATTTATAGTTCTCTGTGTTTTGAAGGCAGCACATATCTGAAAATATTGCTCAATTTTGTTTATCTTATTATTCTGTATGCCGTAGATTTTATACAGATGTCTGTCACCGCACTTCTGGGGCTTGCCCCCACAGTTATACTGTACAATGTGACGCTGTTCTGCATATTTTCTTTCATAAATAAATTTTTAGCAATGAGTATTTTCTTCTTTCTGAAAAAATATATTTCTTCCAGAAGAAAAAACATACAGATTCCCCGCAACCAGTGGATACAGGTTTTTATCTACTCTGCTGTTACTTTGTCCGCACTGATAATGCTGGGGTACAATATTTTAGACAGTGATAAAGCCGACCCATTTCTTATATTCTTTTCCGCTATAATTGTTCTGGCAAATATTTTACTTTTCTCTCTTATTTCCAAGCTGGATGAAGAAAACCAGACACGACAACAGAATGCCCTGCTGAACCAACAGATAAGAATAGGTATGGAAAACGTAACCGCCCTGCAACAGGCATATTCCAGACAGCGCAGTATGACCCACGATTTCAACAACCATCTCACGGTTATACGCTCTCTTCTGGTCAGTGGCGAAACCCAGCAGGCCGCCCTGTATACCGACAGATTGCTGAATACCAGTATATCTGTCAGTCGACTGTTCGAAAGTGGCAACAGTGTGGTGGATACCCTGCTGACCCGGAAATACAGTCAGGCAAAAGCTATGGACATAAATATGCAGGTTTTTATCGACGATCTTACACAGCTTGCAGTCCCCAGCGAAGAATTGGTAGTTATACTGTCAAACCTGCTGGACAATGCTATTGACGCCTGTGAAAAATGCACCGGCGAAAAGCTGATAAAAGTAAAATTTTCAAAAGAAGACGAAAACTATATTCTCAGTGTGCATAATACTGCGGCAAATATCAGTCCAAACCTTTCAACCACCAAAGAAGACAGCCTTAATCACGGCTTTGGTCTGAAAAACATTATTTCTGTTCTTGATAAATACAGCTACCCTTATCTGATAGACACATCAGACAACTGGTTTAAATTCACAGCCTTACTGGGCTGATTTTATAGGAGATTTTATGAACTTTACAATGATTTTACTGGCGGCTGTTTCTTTTTTTGGCTTTGCCGCACTGGAATATTTTATCTGTTCAAAGGCAAAAAATCCATCAACTGAAAAGCTGATGTTTTTTGTACCTTTTCTTATTTTCGTTGCCGCACTGGTGGTGTATGGCGCCGATGCCAGCGGCAGCTTTCTGGACCTGCGCGGTATGGTGACAGTGGTTATCACTGTTTACGGCGTGCTGAGCCTGGTGGCCATTCTGGCAGGCTATTATTTATACCATCTGAAACATCTGCCGGAAGAACCTGAAAACTGTCCTTTTTCTGAAAAATAATATGAAAGCCGTATTTTTTGATTTATTCTTCACCCTTGCCGATCTGGAATATCAGCGGATAAATGAGTTTACACTGCTGAATATCAGCCGCAGTCAGTGGGAAAACAGTGCAGAAAACCCCACTGCCTACTTTTTCCGCGCCACAGGCAAGGTAAAAACTGAAAAGGAAATGCTGGAAAGTATGGTGGCAGGTCTGCCTTTTGCTGTAACTGACAGCCAGCTGGAAAAGCTGGTGGAAATTCGCTGTGACAGAATGAAAAAGGCGCTGACAGAAATACACCCGGATATACTTCGTACACTGGAAAAGCTGAAAGCGGCAGGTATAAAACTGTGCCTTGTCAGCAATGCAGATATCATCGACAAAAAATACTGGGATACTTCCCCGCTGAAACAGTATTTTGACTGTGCCATTTTTTCCTGTGATGTGGGCATAATAAAGCCGGACAAGGCTATTTACAGCCTGGCAATGGAAAAACTGGGGTCAGCTGCCAGCGAAAGTATATTCGTGGGCGACGGTGGCAGCAATGAACTGGCAGGGGCGAAGGCAGTGGGTATGACCACTGTGCTGACAGAATTTCTGTCAGTGAAAGACAGCACCACCAGAGAAAAAATACTGCAATGGGCAGATTTTACAGTGACAGATTTCAAAGAAATCTATGATATAGTGACGAAAATATAAATATTGTTTCAAAAATAAAAGGGGAGGCACCACGCCTCCCCTACATGGTTATACTTTAATCAATTCCGTAAGGGCGGCCACTACGCCCGAAGGACAGGCACGCGTTCTTATGCTTCGCATAAAAATATTCAGGTGCTACACCGACCCTCGACCGCCCATAAATCGGGAGGCGGTGGAACGCCTCCCCTACATAGTCATTCTGAGGATATTGCCCGAAGAATCCATGCATTATAATTACAGAAAAATTATAAATTTTCGCTGCACTAAAACAAAGATCCTTCGCTTTGCTCAGGATGACAATATTCTGCTTTATATCTAAATCCAACTTTGTAGGGGACGGGATTCCCGTCCCGCCCACAAAAACGGCAATCCGACAGCTTTCCCCTATGCAAAACACAAAAGCCTTCCCTGTAGGAAGGCTTTTATATATTTTATTACTTGTTCAGGTCTGCCACAATGGCATCCGCCATTTTTTCGATTGGTGCCAGGTCGTGCAGTGCTGATTTGATAGAAACATTTTCTTCCATAATGCTGATATTCTTCATTGATGAGAAAATTTCTGTTGCATTTTTGATTACAGCAGGTGCCCATGAACCGTTTTCAATAAGGGCAACTGTTCTGTTCTGAAGGTTCAGCGCTTTCATATCCAGCAGCAGATGTTCCATTTTTGGATGGAGAGCCATATTATATGTTGGGCTTGCGATTACAAAGTGGCTGTATTTCCAGGCCAGTGAAATCATTTCGGACAGATCTGTTACTGAAACATCTCTTACATCCATATTTTTAACGCCTCTGTCTGCCAGGGCCAGAGCCAGGGCGTTTGCGGCGGCTTCTGTGTTGCCATACATAGAAGCGTATGCCACCAGCACGCCTTTTTCTTCTGGCTGGTATTTGCTCCACAGCTGGTATTTGTCCAGCAGGTCGCCCAGATTGCTGCGCCATACAGGACCGTGCAGCGGTGCAATCATTTTAATATCAAAGGCTGATGCCTTTCTCAATGCACCCTGTACCTGCAGTCCATATTTGCCAACGATGTTTGCATAGTATCTTCTGGCTTCGCCGTACCAGCTTTCGCTGACTACATCTTCATCATTGAAGATTCTGCCGTCCAGTGCGCCGAATGCACCAAAGGCATCTGCGGAAAACAGTATGCCTGTGTGGGATTCATAGCTCATAATAACTTCTGGCCAGTGCACCATAGGTGTTGTAATAAAGTTCAGTGTATGTTTACCCAGTGACAGGCTGTCGCCGTCTTTTACACTGATGGCGCGATCGCCCAAATCCACATCAAAAAACTGTTTCAGCATCTGGTGGCCTTTTGCTGATGCCACCACTTTCAGCTGTGGGTACATTTCCAGCAGTCGGCCGATGTTGGCGGCGTGGTCCGGTTCCATATGGTGAACTATCAGATAGTCCAGCTGTCTGCCTGCCAGCAGGCTTTCCAGATT
>JAFZDX010000138.1 GCA_017560985.1 Oscillospiraceae bacterium | reverse complement strand
ACAGGCAGCCAGATTGCATTGCTGATTGACCAGACAATGCTGAAAACCGCGTTCACCTGTGTACTGCCATTTATTGCCGCCTTTGTGCTGTTCAATAAAAGAAGTGAAGAAGGTGTGCAGAAACTTTTCGGTATAAAGATGTATGTTGCCGCCGCAGTTATCGGTTTTGTAATCGGTATGTATGACGGTCTTATAGGCCCTGGCACAGGCACGTTCCTGATTTTCGCCTACACACTTATTATCGGTTTTGACTATATCACAGCCAGCGGCAATGCAAAGGTTATCAACCTTTCTTCCAACATTGCCGCCGCATCCAGCTATATTATGGCAGGCAAAGTGCTGTGGGCAATCGCCATTCCAGCTGCAGCTGCAAACACACTGGGAAACTTTATGGGTTCTTCCTATGCCTTGAAAAACGGTGGCAAAGCTGTAAAGAAAATGCTGATTGTGGTACTGGTGGGTATTTTCATAAAACTGGTAACGGATATTTTTTAAATGTTCAGTAAAAGAAACTTTCAAATCACTTTGTCAAATTAAAAGAGGATACTCAATTTTAAAATTGAGTATCCTCTTTCTTTTTTGATATGGAAGAATCTGTTGGTAAAATTGAGATTTTTCAATCAAATATCAGTTATTATCATTGTTGATAAATCTCTTGTATTCCTCTTTTACTTTACTTAGACTATATGTAATAACATTGTCAAAATCATCACTCTGTAACAAATATCGCACAAACATGGTTCCGAGGTAGTAACCAACATCCCCATATCCTTCAAAACGCACCCAATCGCCAAAATAACGTTGGTTCTTTTCTGTCATTGTCATTAGGTCTTCATTAAATGATTGCTTAATTATTTCTTTATTGCTGTCACACCAGTTTTTCCATCCATTTTTATCTTGATGAAAGTATTGGTCATTGCCAACTACTTTCTGTTCAAATACCATTGCGACACCTTCTGTAAAAAGTTGCCAAATATATGTATCTGCAGAATTGTCAGTTTTCTCATACAATACTCCGTACTGAGACTGATAGACATGTCCTAACTCATGAATAATCAAGCCCGTCATATCATTGATACCAAACCAGCCAAGTTCTAAAATTTTCTCCAAACCAAGAAGAACAGTAGTGACTTTATTTATTTCTCTTACCCAGCCAGCAGCATTACACAAACCAATATATAGAATCACATCAGCATTCACTGTTCTATTAAATATTTTGGTAAGCCTTTCATCAAGATGATTTGTAACTGTTTCAAAAGATTTAATTGTCTCTTCATATATGACAGGATTTTTTCTTACATTATCTAAAACTGGAAGGAAATCCTTTCGCCACGAATAACCTGCATCAATACATTTCTGCATATCAGCAATGCACATTTCTTTCGCCCCTGGAACACATCTATCCATGTAAGACTTCCAGTTTTCAATATTAAAATTTTCTGCATCAAATACAGATTCAATATCTTTGTACGTGTTGATAATATTCATTCTGTTACTCCGTCAAATCCCAATTTTTCTAACACTTAAATTATAGCAAATACTGTCAGCTGTTTCAATGGCGGTACTGGTTACCAGCCGGTATATAAAACAGGTATATTATCCGGATGACTGAAAAATTTCTTTTAAACAAAAAAGGGCAAATTTCACAATTTGCCCCTTAATTATTCTGTTTTATGCAGTAAATTAAATTTTAGCCAGCATATCGTCAACTGTTGGCATATCCATAATGTTTTTAGCGTAGTGAGCTTCTTTCACTGTCAGGTCAGCATCTACATAGAAGAATGCTGGCAGCTGTTCTTCGATACCTTCGTAGTCACCGTGTGCATAGCCAGCTGCTGCAGCTTTTGCGCCTTTTGCCTGCAGTTTTTCCAGACCGTCGCCCAGCAGTTCCTGCATAGTTTCTGCTGCATTGATTTCCAGTGTTTTGTAGATTTCCTGTGCTTCGTCACAGATCAGGTGGAATGGCAGTGTGCCGCCAGCCAGGTCTCTCTGTACGATTTCAGGTTTGGACTGCATTACTACTACAACGTTTACGCCTTTTTCTACAAATTCGTTATATCTTTCTGTCAGTACGTGTACGTCATAACGGCATACTGTACAGCCGATGTAGCGCAGAACCATAAACATTGTTGGTTTGCCGTCAACGATTTTTTCGATTGTCAGACCGTTTTCAAATGCTGTGTTTACTGTAAAGTTAGGGAACTTATCGCCTTTTACCAATTTCATGGGTGGGTACCTCCGTTTGTTATTTGGTTTTATTATACTATATTCCTGTCAGTTTTACCAGCATAAAAATACAAAAAGGAGAGATGTTTCCATCTCTCCCAAGTATTAATTTAAAAATTAGAAGTATTTTTCCAGAACTTCTTTTGCAAATGGCATATCGCCCAGGTTTCTTGCGTAGTGAGCTTCCAGAACGTTCATTTCGCCGTCTACTGCGAAGAATGCTGGCAGCTGTGCTTCGTTGCCTTCGTAATCGCCGTGTTCATAGCCGTTTTCTTTCATACCCTGAATTTTAACAGCCATTCTTGCCTGTTCAGCTTCGTTCATTTCGCCTCTGTTGTTAGGGTCGAAAGAGCCGATTTCCAGTTCTTTGTACAGGCTTTCTGTTGGGTCACATACCAGGTGGAATGGCAGTGTCTGGCCGTTCATATCGCGCAGAACGATTTCAGGTTTGGACTGCATTACAACAACGATGTTTGCGCCTTTTTTTACGAATTCTGGGTGAGCAACTGACAGAAGGTGTACGTCCATTCTGCATGGTGGGCAGCCGATGTATCTCTGGAACCAGAAGAATGTTGGTTTGCCGTCAACCAGCTGTTCAAATGTAACATCTTTCACGATTTCTGTGCCGAAAACTGTGTCCAGTTTAAAGTTAGGCATTTTCATGCCTTTTTCAAGTTTTGCCATAATAAAAATCTCCTTTTCAATTTATTCTATAATAAATTTATTAAGCACTAAATTTTAGCCAGCATTTCATCTACACTTGGCATATCAGCCAGGTTTTTTGCATAGTGGCTGTGGATAATGATACCGTTTTCGTCTACCAGTACCAGTGCAGGCAGCTGCTGTTCGTTGCCTTCGTATTCGCCGTGTTCAAAGCCGAAACCTTTTGCGGCTTTCATCTTTTTCAGTGCTTTGAACAGACCGCCACCGATAAGAGCCAGCATACTCTTTGCAGGTTCAATGTCGAATTTTTTGTAAACTTCCTGTGCAGGGTCGCAGGCAATTTCAAATGGGAATGTGCCCAGTGGTGCTTCATCTTTTACCAGGTTAGGGTCGGACTGCAGCACAACCATCAGTTTGCAGTCTTTTGCTGCAAATTCAGCCATTCTCTGTGCAAAGATGTGCAGGTCCAGACGGCATACTGTACAGCCGTAGTAACGCAGAAATACCACATATGTTTTTTTGCCTTCAGCAAAAGTTTCAAAACTCTGTGGGCCTTCTGCATATGGGCTGAGATAAGTAAAATCAGGCATTTTTATACCTTTTACCAGTTTCATAATTTATCCTCCATAGTTGAAATATATCTTTGTATGGTATAATATAAAAGTAACGAATTACAGCGGACAATCCGCAATTCCATATATCATAATAATAGCATTTATT
>JAFZDX010000137.1 GCA_017560985.1 Oscillospiraceae bacterium | reverse complement strand
TTCCTGGGTATTATGGTTGCCCTGATGACAAGAGCCGGCGGTTCTGCCGCTTACGGTGAATGGGCAAACAAAAAAATCAAAAGCCGCCGCGGTGCACTGCTGTCCACTTTCGGTCTGGGTTCACTGATTTTTGTTGACGACTATTTCAACTGTCTGACAGTTGGCAGCGTTATGCGCCCTGTAACAGACAGATACAACATTTCCCGTGCAAAACTGGCATACATCATTGACGCCACAGCCGCACCTATCTGCATTATCGCCCCTGTTTCTTCCTGGGCTGCTGCAGTTTCCGGCTATACCAGCGGTGATGGTTTCTCACTGTTTTTACAGACAATTCCTTTTAACCTGTATGCACTGCTGACAATTATCATGGTTGTGTATATGGCTTGTTCTGACTTTGATTTCGGCCCTATGGCTAAATTCGAACACAATGCAAAAACCACAGGCGACCTGCACAGCGGTTCTTCAGACTATCACAGCGAAAGAGAACTGCCTGTAAGCGGCAAAGGTAAAGTTATCGACCTGGTTCTGCCAGTTATCTTCCTTATCGCTTCCTGTATCACATGTATGGTTTACACAGGCGGTTTCTTTGACGGCACAGACTTTATCACTGCTTTTGCCAACTGTGATGCATCAATGGGTCTGGTTCTGGGCTCATTTATTTCACTGGTATTCACATTCCTGCTGTACATTCCAAGAAAAGTTATTTCTTTCAAAGAATTTGCAGAATGTATTCCTGAAGGTTTCCAGATGATGGTAAGTGCCATTATCATTCTGATTATGGCCTGGACACTGGGCGGTTTCTGCTCTGATATGCTGGGCGCAGGCGCATTTGTAGACGCCGCACTGGAAGGCAGCTCTATTTCCATAGGCATATTCCCTGTTGTGCTGTTTGCAATAGCAACAGGCCTGGCATTCGCCACAGGCACAAGCTGGGGCACATTCTCTATCCTTATCCCAATCGCTACAGAAATCTTCCCAGAAGGTTCTTCCCTGCTGGTTATCGCAATCGCTGCTGTTCTGGCAGGTGCTGTATGTGGCGACCACGTTTCACCTATTTCCGACACAACAATTATGGCCAGCGCAGGTGCACAGTGCAACCACGTTAACCACGTTTCCACACAGATGCCCTATGCAATGGTAGTTGCAGCATCCTGTCTGGTAGGTTACACAGTGGCTGGTTTTGTACAGAACTGGTTTGCAGTATTCGGCAGTGCTGTTGTAACACTGTTTGTAATCCTGACAGTGCTGAAAAACAGAAACGAAGCATAAATTATAATAAAATATTAAAGCGGTATTCATCAGAATACCGCTTTTGTTTTTAACCGAACAGTTTAAGTTTTTCAATGCCTTTCACTACAAATTTATAAACCGGTGTTTCCAGTTCTTTCGCCGCATTTTTCAGTTCATTTCTTATTTCGATTGACTGTGGGCAATGTCTTTCACATTTGCCGCAATCAATACATTTTGACGCCGAGGTTGCATCCTTTCTAAGTGCTGTACATATTGTGTATTCCACAAAGCCCCAGAATTTGCTTTCTGTATATCTGCGGTTATATGCCGCAAAGGTGCCCGGAATGTCCACCGCTGCAGGACAAGGCATACAGTAACCACAGGCAGTACAGCCTACTTTCATCTTTGAATTGATGGCAGCTGAAACCTGTTTCAGCATATTGTTGTCTTCTGCTGTCAGACTGCCTGCTTCGGTGGTGGCGGCAGTGTTCACGTTGTCCAGCACCATTTCCATGCTGTTCATACCAGACAGCACACAGGTAACCGCCTTCTGGTTAAACAGCCACTTGAACGCCCACTGGGCAGGTGTATGCTGTTTTGTGTGATTTGCAAATACGTCCAATGCTTCCTGTGGCAGTTTATTCACCAGTTTGCCGCCACGCAAAGGCTCCATTATAAACACCGGCAGCCCTTTTGATGCAGAATATTCCAGCCCTCGGCGGCCTGCCTGGGTGTTTTCGTCCATATAGTTATACTAAATAAGAGAAAAATCCCAGTCATATGCGTCCAGCAGTTTACAGTACATATCACTGTTGCCGTGGTAGGAAAAGCCAATCTGTCTTATCTGGCCTCTGTCTTTCTTTTCCTGTATCCACTCTATTATGCCAATGGATTTCAGTTTTTCCCAGCTTTCAATATCTGCCAGCATATGCATCAGATAATAGTCAATGTAGTCTGTGCGAAGACGTTTCAGTTCTTCATTAAACAGCTTGTCCAGGCCTTCCCTGGTTTTTATAAGGTAATGTGGCAGTTTTGTTGCAATATTTATATTTTTTCTTATGCCATTCTTTTCAAAAATCTCACCTATAGCAGACTCACTGCCAGGATAGATATATGCAGTGTCAAAATAGTTTATCCCTGCATTGTAGGCAGCCATAATCTGTTTTTCGGCCTCTGCTTTATTGATTATACCTGCTGTTTGTGGCAGGCGCATACAACCAAAACCCAGCAGGGATATTTTATTGCCGTATCGGTCCAATCTGTAATTCATACAATTCTCCATAAATTATTATATGAAAAGTATAACTGATTTTTAGTATATGAGCAACACCTTTGAAATCAAAACCACCAGCTAAGTGGTATGCACAAGCCCTATAAGGGCATATTACCTGCTCGCCTCTTAAGAGGCACTGACAGTCTGTCTGTTGCATTAAGCGCACTGCAACCATTAGAGTGATAACCTGTCATTCTGAGGAGAAATTATATTTCGACGAAGAATCTTTGCTTTTGAGTTGTGTACAGGGCAAAGATTCTTCACTCACTTTGTTCGTTCAGAATGACAGTGGCTTCGCTCAATGCTTGAAGCTAAAGCATTTTCCACCAGCATAGCTGGTGGTTGTCTGTATACAAAACAAAAGGGTACGGAAAATCCGTACCCTTTATTGTTTTGTTTAGCTTATTCCCATGGATGTGAGATTACCCTATCAATACTCAATCGGAAACTACTAAAAAGCAATCAGATTACTTGTAGAGGTCGATCAGTCTGTTGAGGTAGTCGTATCTGTCCATAGCTGCTTTTTCGTTCTTAGCGAACAGGTCTGCAGCTCTTTCTGGGTTAGAAGCAGCCA
>JAFZDX010000136.1 GCA_017560985.1 Oscillospiraceae bacterium | reverse complement strand
GAAATTTATCATTTTCCATGCTCTATTTCCCAACGCAGAATTTTGAGAACACTTCGTTCACAACCTCGTCGGAAACATTTTCGCCTGTCAGGCCGTACACGGCGTACAGCGCTTCATCAACAGCCACACCGATAATATCCAGGCTGTAACCTTCACTGAATCTGTCGTATGCATCCTTGATGGAATTATAGGCTGTGCGCACAGCTTCGTACTGTCTTTCGTTTACGATAGCACCTGTGGTCACGTCAATATCAGCCACACCCAGCACTTCCATTACATCATTTTCAAATTCTTTTGACATATAGAAGTCCTTTGCTGTGATGTACAGCACTTTTTTGAAGTTTTCTTCTACCTGTGAAACATCAAATATCTGTTCCAGGTCCTGTTTATTGATAATTGCAATGCTGTTCAGATTTTTACATCTGCCAGCCAACTCAATATCTTCCTGTGTTATTTCACGGCTGCCGTCAAACACGCAGAAAACCAGGTTTGCACCCTGCAGTCTGTCCAAAGAACGCTGAATACCGATGGCTTCAACTTCGTCATCAGTTGCGCGGATACCAGCTGTGTCCTGCAGAATCAGGTTTACACCACCCAGAATAACTTCCTGCTCCACAACATCTCGTGTTGTGCCGGCAATAGGTGTAACAATGGCCTTTTCAAAACCGGACAGCGCGTTCAGCAGTGTGGATTTACCTACATTTGGCTTGCCAACAATGGCTGTGTGTACACCCTGCTTGATTTTTGCGCCTGTATCATAACCGTCCATCAGCTTTTTCAGGCTTTCCATTGCGCCATAAAGAATACCGCTTACTTCTTCGTCAGTTACATCTTCAACCGCTTCTTCAGGATAATCTGTGTAGGCAGAAATATGTCCAACCAGTACAAGCAAATCATCTCTGATTTTGGCGGCTCTTTTGTAAAGATGACCTTCCAGCGCGCTCTTTGCAGCATTCAGTGCCTGGTTTGATGTGGCATTGATCATTTCCATAACAGCTTCTGCCTGGGTAATGCTCATTTTGCCGTTGAGAAAAGCACGTTTTGTAAACTCACCTGCACCTGCGGCGGCTGCACCTGCTTCATAGCAGGCTTTCAGCAGCTGGTCTGCAACAGCAGAACCGCCGTGACAGCTGATTTCCACCACATTTTCACCTGTGTAGCTTCTTGGAGCGCGGAAAAACAGCGCAACTGCCTGGTCTATCTCCTCACCTTTGCGGTAAAAAGAGCCAAACATAGCTGTGTAACCCTTTGCATCTTCTACTTTTTTCTTTTTATCAAAAGGAACAAACACCTTTGCGGCAATTTCAAAAGCATTATCACCAGAAATTCTGATGCTGCACAGACTTGCCTTGCCCGGTGCTGTTGCCATAGCGGCAATACAATTACTCATTTTCCCTCTCCTTAATACATACTTTTCTAACTTATCATTTTATCATAATTTAGCCTTTGTAACAATAGGAAAATATATTTTGATATTGGAAATTATAAACCAAAAGGCGGGTTACCCCGCCTTTTTCCTATTTTCTGTTCTTTTTCTTTTTGTCTATATTTTTAATCAGAACTACAAACAGTATTATCACCCCTACAAACAGACCTACCGGTAAAACAATATATACAAACATAAACAGATTGTATTCGGAATTGTTATCTTTTTGTGGTGTTTCACTGTCACATAGCACAAATTCCAGTTCACCATCTGGCAAACCAGCACCTTTATAGACATAACCTGTTTCTGTCTTTTCAAAAATATCCTGGTTTGTTTCCAGCATATAGAAAGGTGTATTTATGTTAATTTCTATATCATTGAACTGTGCCCATTCTTTTGCTGGTGACAACAAATATTCATAACTGTATTTTTTAGGTTCATATTTCAGATTTATATCAGGGTATAACGGGGCTGTCACTGTATTTATCACAGTTTCCCCAGCTGGTACAGTTATTTCATACAGATACCAGCAAATAAGATTTTCACTGTAATAATAAATATCTTCAGTGTGGATAATACCGGCTTTTGTATAATAATCTTCGTTTGTAATGGAAGAAACAAATATATTGTATGTATCCATCAGGCTTACATTCCATTTTTTATTTATTTCTGTGTATAATTCCTCCAGCAGCCGTGCCAGTGTTGTTTCTTCCTGCATTATTTCAACAGATGCTTCTATTTCTTTAGCATCCTTCCGTCCGCTTTCATAAAAACTGTATTCAGGAAACTTTTCAAAGGGCTGACCTATTGCATAAATAACAATCGGGCTTTTCTGTGTAAGACTTCCTCCAATTTCTACTATATTCTCTGGCATCCACTGGAATGAATTTATTCTCAAAGGCAGTATTCTTGTTTTGTCTGAAATACTGCTGTCCCATCTGATTCTTATTTCTTGTCTGTAATCCGCTTCTTCATTGATATGTGGTATCAGGGTATATTTTGTAACCGGCATATCCGGAGAATAAAAATCATCTTCAATATATCCATCTGCCAGTTTTAAAACTTCCTGTTTATAGTCAAAGGAATAGTAATCATCTGATTTTGTATATCTGATTTCCTTTTCAATATCTGTATCATTCAATAAAACTGAATATTTTGACATATCCCTTTCCAGATTTACATACTCTGGCATCATACCCAGAGGAAAAGCCAGCTGTGCAGTTATATCTTTATCAGTAGGGTTATAAAAAGTATACTCTGCTGTAAATTTATCTGTATATGTTTTAAATTCTTCTGCATCGTTTTCACTGTAATACTCATCCAACTGATTGTAAATGTCAAATTCCAGTGTCTCTTTCTCTACAATCAAAGGGCAGTTATCTCTCATTATAATGTTTGAAGAATCAGAACCATACCAATATGTCGGCCCTGAATTTGCAAAACCCGATATATTGGCTATATTAAACAATAAAACAGTCAAAATAAAAATTTTCAATATACGTTTCATATCTGCACCCCCTTATAATTATTCTATCATAAACAAATTAAAAGTTAATTAAAATTAATATACAAAACAGTAACAAAAAAGACAGGTTTTCACCTGTCTTTTATTTACGGCATAAACCACCAGGAATTAAATCCGTACAGATATGTTCTTGCGCCTTTTGGCATCTGGGTTATTGCATTGAACACATTCAGATAATCCCCTGCCCCCATACTGATGCAGGTTGCACCGAATATGCCCAGCACTTTCCACCGTGGATTTATCATAAACAGTATGTAAGGCACAAAACCAAAAATTATATTAGGCAGCAGGCTCATAAACACAAACCTTGCTTTGCTCATATCTTCCGGCCCGGTTACAAACAGCATACCGTCTT
>JAFZDX010000135.1 GCA_017560985.1 Oscillospiraceae bacterium | reverse complement strand
TGCGGATGACAGGTATTCTGCACCACGGATAACTGGGTTGATCAGCATCAGATGGTCGTCAACAACGTTTGCAAAGTTGTATGTTGGCATACCGTCAGCTTTCAGCAGAATCTGGTCGTCCAGTGTGCTGTTGTCAACTGTAATGCGGCCATATACCAGGTCGTCAAAGTATGTCTGGCCTTCGTCTGGAATTCTCTGGCGGATAACATATGGTACGCCAGCGTCCAGGTTAGCCTGGATTTCTTCTTTGGACAGGTTGCGGCAGTGGTTGTCATAACCAGGAATCTGGCCAGACAGCTGTTTGATTCTGTTTACTTCTTCCAGTCTTTCTTTTGTACAGAAGCAGTAGTAAGCAGCGCCTTTTTCTACCAGCATTTCAGCATATTTTTTGTAGATGTCTTTTCTTTCAGACTGTACATATGGGCCATATGGACCACCGATGTCCGGACCTTCATCCCAGAAAAGTTTTGTCTCAGTAAGTGTGTTATATATAATCTCAACAGCACCTTCCACCTGACGGGACTGGTCTGTGTCTTCAATTCTGAGCAGGAAATCGCCATTGTTTCTGCGTGCTGTGAGGAATGCATACAGAGCTGTGCGAAGGTTGCCAACGTGCATATAGCCTGTTGGGCTTGGGGCAAATCGAGTTCTGATTCTTTCTAATGCCATGATAATCCTCCAATAAAGATTTTAATATGTATATATCTTATTATTTATTTTCAACTTTGTCAATTGCAAAACAATCTAAAATGTGTTATTATGAGTTATATTATCTTTATAAATGCTCAGATGTCCGTATGTGGCGCACAAAAACTATAATATGCAGTGCGTTGGGCATAGAGTAAATACAGCAAGGAGGCACAGTATGGAAAAAGATAACGCAAAAAAAATAGTTTTCAGCGGCATTCAGCCAACAGGTTCATTCACACTCGGTAACTACATTGGGGCTGTTCGTAACTGGCCACTGCTGCAGGATGAATACAACTGTATTTACAGTGTTGTTGACCAGCATGCTCTTACAGTAAGACAGGACCCTGCAACACTGCGCAAACGTACATATGAAGCGTTCGCAATGTTGCTGGCCAGTGGCATTGACCCAGAAAAAAGTATGCTGTTTGTACAGAGCCATAACCCAATTCATTCACAGCTGAACTGGATCCTGGCATGTAACGTACAGTATGGCGAACTGACAAGAATGACACAGTTTAAAGATAAATCAGCCAAACACCCTGAAAACATCAACGGTGGCTTGCTTACATATCCTGTTCTTATGGCTGCTGATATTCTGGCTTACAATGCTGCAGTAGTACCTGTAGGCATTGACCAGAAACAACACGTAGAACTGGCAAGAAACATAGCACAGAGATTCAACTCTGTTTATGGCGAAACTTTTGTAATGCCAGAAGCAATCAGCCCAAAAGTAGGCGCAAAAATTATGTCTTTGCAGGAACCTACAAAGAAAATGTCCAAATCTGATGAAAATGTAAATGCTACAATTCTTCTGTCTGATGACAAAGACGCAATTATGCGCAAATTCAAACGTGCAGTTACAGACTCTGACGGCTTTGTAAAATACGATGTAGAAAACAAACCTGGCGTTTCCAACCTGATGGGTATCTACAATGTATTCACAGGCAAATCTTTTGAAGAAATCGAAAGAGAATTTGATGGCAAAGGCTACGGCGTGCTGAAAGAAGCAGTAGGCCAGGCAGTTGTTGATGGTCTGGCACCAATCCAGGGTGAATACAACAGAATTCTGTCCGATAAAGCATATCTGGAAGGCGTAATGAAAGATGGCGCAATGAAAGCACAGCGCTATTCACAGAGAATTCTGGATAAAGTTTACCGCAAAGTTGGCTTTGTACAGATAAAAAATAAGTAATCCTACACTAACTCCTGTCTTTTGATGGGAGTTTTTATTTTTTGCACTATAAATATCAATTAAAAATTATTAATTTGTATAATATAATAATTGACTTTTAATGTAAAAAGTAATAAGATAATTTTAGTATAATTTTAATCTATACAAAAGATGTGTACATTCTGTTTTGAGTGTCACGAAAGGAGAAAATTTCAAAATGGCTAATAATGTAAAAGAAAAGAAAAATGACCTTGACGTTATCGGCTTCTGGAAAGCTCAGCAGCCAGCATGGAAAATTACTGTTTACCGTACTTCCATGGAACGTCTTGTTTACAAAGCAGTTCTGCCATACCTGACACTGTACATCGTACTGATGGGTGCTACAAAAGCACAGATTGGTACAGTTACAGCTATGGGTACTCTGGTTGCTGCTGTTATGGCACCATTCCTTGGTTCCTACATCGATAAAAACGGTCCTAAGAAAATGTACCTGCTTGGTATCGCTGTTCTGATGGGTGGTTACCTTGCTCTGTGGCAGGCACCTATCTGGCAGGTTGCTGCACTGGGTATGTTCCTCCACACAATGGGTGCTACACTGGGCGGTCAGTCCTGTGCTAACATCTGTGGTAACTGTCTGGAATCCTGCGACCGTGCAAAAGGTATGCTGGTTTGTGAAACATTCGCTGCTGGCGTTCTTGGTATGGTTGGTCCTGCATTTGCAGGTTGGTACCTGGTTAACATCATGGGCGTTGTTGGTACACCTTCAGACCCACTGACAATCAAACCTCTGTTCTTCTTCTGTCTGATTATCACATTCCTCTCACTGCTGATGATCGTATTTAAACTGGATGTAAGCCACCTTGGTTCAAAAGGTAAAGCAAGAGCAAAAAGCAACCCAGTTAAAGACGCATTTGCACTGATGAGAGCTGATAAAAACTGTATGAAATGGATGGTTATGACATCTGTTAACAGAATCCCAACAGCTATGATTATTCCTTACCTCCAGCTGTATGCAGCTGAAGTAAAAGGTGCATCTGCTGCTGACCTTGCAGCTATGACAACAGCTACAGCTCTTACATCCGTTGTTTGCGGTTACTTCTTCGGTATCCTTGCTGACAAATACGGCCGTAAAAAGACACTGGCATTTACACTGGTTGCTTACATCGCAGCTCTCGTACTGCTGATGACAACAACAAACACAAAAATGCTTATCCTTGTTGGTCTTCTGGTTGGTTTCCAGGAAATCGGTATGGTTATCAACGGTTCTATGCAGCACGAACTGGTTCCAGGTTGGGCTCGTGGTCGTTGGTCCGGTGCTAACGGTATGGTTGGTTCTCTGGTTGCTTCTGTTTTCGCATTCGCAGCTGGTATCATCTACGATGGCGTTGGTCCACAGTGGCTGTTTATCATCTACATCTGCGCAGAAATCTTCCTGCGTCTGCCAGTTCTCTACACACTGCCAGAAACACTTACATACAAAGTTGACGAATCTAAATTCGAACACCTTCTGTAAGATTTACAAACAAATAATTAAAGACCGTCTTATGACGGTCTTTTTTATTTTGTCTGCACAATCTGCCAAAATATTTGCAAGCACTTCAATATAATAAACGTATATTATATGAAAGCAGGTTGTAAAATATGACTGCAATATCCAAAAAAGTCAGGTCGTCTTTAAATAAAAATAAATACAGATTTTCTATGCAGAATATACTTGTGTCATCAGTATTTGCTGTGCTTGGCATATCTGCCGGTGCAGGTCGTTGGATGGATCTGCCGGTGGCGGCAACAGCGTTTATATTGTCACACTGTCTTGAAGACAGGTTGTACAGATATATGCTTATGCTGGGGACAATGCTGTCCACTGGCTTTATATCATTTGAGAATAGGGCATATCTTGCCTATTTTCTTGGGGCAATAATATTTGTTGCCGTTGATAATCTGTTTGAAAAAAACAAACTGTCACTTTTATCATCTTGTGTTGTACTTGGGTTGACAAAAATATTTATTGCATATTCCGGTATGTCCTTTGACTACAAAATCCTTGCAGTAATAGAACCAGCAATAATATGGTTTACTGCCAGTACAGCCCAGGCAGGCCTACCTTTATTCGTGCAGACAGGTTATGATAACAGTTTCACAGAGATGCTGTGCTGTTTTACTGCTGCAACAGCAGTTTCTTTTGCCCTCTGCGGATTGGACAGCCACTTTCTGTATATGGGTCTGGCTTTTTCACTGGGAGCTGGCTGGTTTTATATTTCAAACGGCTGTCTTGGTGTGGCAACAGTGTGTTTTATGGCAGGCTTACTTTCTTCTTTTGACAAAACAGGCTTTACATATTTGTTTATTTCATTGCTGGCAGTAATAATAGTGGGTGGTTTTTTCAGCGAAAAAATGTCCGTGGCTGTTTATCCGGCTGTATTCTTTTCTGCCCTGGTGGCCAATATAGTTCTTATTTCAGAACTCAACAGTTTCGCTTTGCTGGGCAGTGCCATAGCAGGTCTGATGGTGTACACTGTAATGGCATATGTACCTTTATTGAAAATAAAACCTGCCCAGAACACATTTATCGGTGGGCGTGACTGGCGCCTGTTGATGCTCAGCCTGAAAAAACTGGAAAACAGCCTTTCTTTTCTGGCAGGCAGTGTTATAGACATTTCCAGGCTGCAAGGTAAAAACACGACACAGCAATCGCTGGAAGATATGGTGGCAGAGGATGTGTGTCGCCGCTGTGATAAAAATACCTATTGCTGGCAGGAAAAATATTCTTTTACACAGCAGCAGTTTTCACAGTATGGCGAGAAAATGCATTGGGCAGGGGAAAACCGCTTTTCTGCCGGTTTCTGTGCCCAGTGTATAAATGTAACAGATATCATAAACTCTTTTGAAGAAAATTCCCGTCTTTTGCTGTCGCGAAAATATATAGCACAGTCACAGAAGAACAACCAGAAACTGTTACAGAATGCATTTCTTGCAGTTTCAGGCGCAGTTGGGGACCTTATTTATCAGAACCAGCGCAGTCAGCTGATAAATGCTACCATAACGATGGAAATGCATCGTTTCCTTGGAGAAATGTCGGTGGGGCACAGTTATTGTCTGTGCAGTCAGAACCCGGATAAAGCCAGTTTTTCAGTGTTGGATCCAGTAGATGAAAAAACTTTGTACAGGATTCAGAATAAACTGGAAAATCTTTATGGTGTTAAATTTTCTGCTCCCTACATAGAAAAACAGGGTACAGAACTGATATACATATTTGAGTCCTGTACTGTGTACAGTTATGAACTGGCGGTAGAAACCAGCCGGTACCAAAAAATAAATGGTGACAACTGGGAAGTTTTTACTTGCAACGGCAGTCTATTTGCTGTTTTAAGCGACGGTATGGGTACAGGCCGGCAGGCGGCAGCAGAAAGCCGGACCGTAGTAGCGATGGCCAAAAGTCTGATTACCAGCGGTGTATCCATGAAAAATGTAATAGATATTATAAACCTTGCCCTTAATCTTAAAGGCAGTGGAGAAAACTCTGCCACAGTGGATATATTGCAGCTAAACCTGCGGGACGGCAGTGGAAGTATTACCAAAGCAGGTGCAGGGGTCAGCATTGTGTTATCACATCAGGGCATAACTCGTCATTATCAGGACAGCTTGCCTCTGGGAATTTTAAAAGATATAAAACCTGTGGTGTGTAACCTGCAGATGTCCGCAGGTGATACAGTAATCCTTATGAGTGACGGTGCAGGCGTTATATCAGGGAATATCAAAAATATGCATACAGCAGACTGCCACACCATAGCCAATGCGGTTATGGAAGAAAACAAAGCCCAGGATGATAAAACGGTAATTGTCCTGAAATTAAAAATCAATATATAAAAATATATGATATTTATGTAATTTTGTGAAAAAGTGTTGAAAATTCTTTTTGGTGATGATATTATTATATCGTCTTAAAGATGTAAAATTATACTTCAAATATAGGATTAATATAAAAAAATCGCCAGAAAGGAAGAAATATGACAATTATTGAACAGGGTGTTTCCATAGACGGCACCGGCAGGGAAGTAATATCCAGGGGAACAGAAGATTTTCCTCTTGCCTGTTATACAGATAACCTTTCCAAAAGAGAGGTAAACTGGCACTGGCACGACGATATGGAACTGTTCGTGGTTACTGAAGGCTGTGCAGATGTTACAATAGGTAATGAAAGATATATACTTACCGCAGGCAATGGCTGTTTTGTGAATTCAGGCATTATTCATTCTATGGTTGACAGGGAAAATTCCGGTTGTAAATACCGCTCTATTGTTTTCCACCCATCTGTTGTAGGCGGCAGTGTGGAAAGCATTTATTATCAGGCCTATGTTATGCCTGTTATACAGAACAGTTCTTTCCCGTTTGTTATTTTTTCAAAAGTTGCACCTTGGCACAGGGATGCTGTAAATATCATAGAAAAAGTATGGATGCTGTGTGAAACACAGCCGGCAGGGTATCACATCACTGTAAGAAACCTGTTGTCAGAGTTTGTACTTATGGCCTGCAACAATATGCCGCGGGCTACAGTGCCAACCACCGAAAAAACAGCCAGAAATGCACAGCGTATCAAGAAAATGCTGGCATTTATACATTCCAATTATCAGAAAGAAATTGATATTCAGGCAGTGGCTGACAGTGCCACATTAAGCAAAAGCGAGTGTCTGCGCTGTTTCAAAAATACCGTTGGCCTTACACCTGCCCTGTATATCCGTAATTACCGCGTGCATTGTGCCGCACTTATGCTGGAAAATACAACAGAAAAGGTTTCTGTTGTCGGTGAAAAATGTGGTTTTACCGAAAGCAGCTATTTTATAAAGGTGTTCAAGGAACAAAAAGGTGTGACACCTACAGAATACAGAGAATTGCATAAAAAATAAAAAACAGTCACAGGATAATCCTGTGACTGTTTTTGTTATAAATCAAATTCCAATATATGCTCTTTTATTTTATATCCGCCAAATATTTCATCTTCACGGCTGCCGACAACATTGCCTCCCATGTGGATATAAAAATTTAATGATGGGTTGCCTTCCAGGCAATTTATTATCATCTTTTCACATCCTGCGGCTTTCAGCTGGCTGGCGGCAAATTCAAATATTTCTCTGCCGATGCCTTTGCCCGCAAAACCTTTCAGAATATACAGAGCGCTTATTTCACCATGCTGTGCAAACTTTGGATTTCGGCTTTTTCCATATCCGCAAAAACCTATAACAGCATTGTCCTGCACAGCTACTGCATATTCAAAAGCACCTTTTTCTATCAGACTTTTAATTCTTCCTGCATTCTGTGGCAAGGCTTCAATCCTGTTTTTCAGCAGACTGTCCGGCAACAGGCCGCTATATGCTGTGGCCCAGGTATATGCAGCCACTATGGCTATGCCTGTGGCATCTGCTGCAATGGCTTTTCTGATAACTGTATTTCTCATCAGTGTTCACTTCCAAATGACATTTCTATGTCTTTTTCGTTGGCGATAATTGCTTTGATTGCTGCAATAGCGCCTGTTTTCAGGCTTTCCAGTGACATACTTGCCACACCGCGTTTATCTGCAGCCTGGTATGGCAGATATGGTTATGCATAAAGCCTGTTTTCATTTCTGGATAATACTTTCTTGCCAGATATGCCACACCGTAGGCAACGTGGTTGCACACAAATGTGCCGGCTGTGTTGGAAATAGATGCAGGTATGCCCACATTCTGCATTTCTTTCACCATTGCTTTGATAGGCAGTGTCAGCAGATAGGCATCATCACCATCTTCAAATATTTTTACGTCCACAGGGGAATTGCCTTCATTGTCAGGAATTCTGGCATCATCGCAGTTTATGCCCACTCTTTCCACTGTCATATCGGGTCTGCCACCAGCCTGGCCTATGGACAGCACTGCGTCAGGGTAGTGCAGGTCAATGGCGTCTTTTATAACCTGTATTGACTTGTGAAAAACAGTAGGTACTTCCTGTGTGATTATTTCACAGCCGTCAATTTCAGCCGGCAGCTGTTTTATCAGTTCCAGGGCGGGGTTTACACTGTCCCCACCAAATGGGTCAAAACCTGTAACAAGAATCTTCATAGTTTTACTCCTTCAGCAATTCTTTTTTATAAATTTTTTCAAATTTAGGTGTCAGCGCAATAAATATAACAGTCATAATCAGTATGGCGGCCGCAGTGTCGCTGAGGAAATGGCGGCCCATAATCAGTCTGCTTGCAGCAGTCAGACCGGCGTAAATATAACAGCCGATAAACAGCGGCCATTTCATATCTTTAAAGGCTTTGAACAAGAAAGGCAACAGTAAAAGTATTACTATACCCATTGCAGCAGCCGTGTGCCCTGATGGAAAACTGGACCCGTCAGAGAAAAACACAGGTTTAAACCAGTCTGCAAATGCATATACACCGCCTGTGATAATATCTTCGTATCTGTCGCGGCCAAAAACTACTTTCAGGGCGAAAATCACACCCAGGTAACTTATCATATATATTGTGCCAAAGGCGCATACAGCCTGCATTTTACGTATTACAGAACGTTTCAGACTGCGCACTGCCAGAAACAGCACGGCAGAAATAATACCCCCTGCAATACCGCACAGATATGGGTTGGCTTTTCTTAAAAAGCCGCGGTCCACATAGTGATCGCAAATCATATATGCAAAAACACAGGTGGACACTATCAGCATAAATGCACCCACAGTAAAGGTGGTCATATTGTTTTTGTTTCGCACCATATTGCAGGCCCCCAGCACGGGTATAAAAGCATAAATAGGTATCCAGCTGGCGGCCTCAAACAGCATGCCAAAACCATTCTGTGGGTTGTACAGTGTGTCGGTTATCAGCCAGTCATATTTTGCCCCTGCAACCATGGCAGCTATACACAGGGCAATCACTGCAGTATATCCAAATTTATATTGTTTGTTAATCATATATCTTAAATCCTTATTAATTGATAATATATTATTTTACTATATATATCTGAAAAATGCAAAAGAATAGTGTAAAAAATAAAACCCATAGACCATATAGTCTATGAGTTTTACGATGGTGCCGGTAGTCGTACGTGACACTCAAAAAATACGAGCCACAAGCGAAGGATTTTTCGCCAGTGGAACTTATGCAGGGAACATATTGCATAGCAATATGTTCATCGTAGGGGAGAACGCAGTTCGACACCGAAACAGTTTATTATAAAAAATAAAACTCATAGACCATACAGTCTATGAGTTTTATGATGGTGCCGGTAGTCGGGGTCGAACCGACACGGTATCACTACCACAGGATTTTGAGTCCAGCACGTCTGCCAATTCCATCATACCGGCTTGCTTAT
>JAFZDX010000134.1 GCA_017560985.1 Oscillospiraceae bacterium | reverse complement strand
CCTGTCTGCCGCTCTCTTGCGACAGCTTTTTAATTATATCACACACATCTCCATTTGTCAACAACTTTTTTATTCTTTTTACCAAGTTTTTTCAAACTTCTTTGTGTGTTTTGCTACCCCTCTCCAGGACAGCTCATTTATTATACCACACTTTCACAGTTTGTCAACTACTTTTTTATTCTTTTTTCGTTTTCTTTCTGTTCTTGTGCGCCTGCTCCCTTGAGCGTTCCTGTATTATATACCTATCATCCCCCTTTGTCAACTACTTTTTTCTATTTATGACAGGGTACACAAAAAGAGGGATTATACGCCCTCTCTTTATGCACATTATGATGTTTCTACATATTATTTTCTTTTATTTTCTTTATGAACACAGCAGCTTTTATCATCAAGATAAAGAAACTTATTATTATCGCATAGACCTGTCTGGTTAAGGACAAATATATTACTATTACAATATTTATAATAAACGAGAAATCTGTGATAACTGCAATACATTTACCCCGGTTTATTTTAATCATAATAATCTTTACTAAACCAGCTATAAAAAGCAATAAAAATATTATCCAGTAAATTTTAAGATTTATATCAGTAGTCTGACTGTAGTTCAGTAGATTTACTGAATATATAAATCCGTTTATTTCATTAGGATAAAGTGGCAGAACGACAAGTAAAATAGCAAATAAATCTGTTATTCCCAAGAGTAGTTCACAAAAAGATTGGATTCTAATTTTACTTTCTCTTTCTGCTAAGGATAATATTTTTTCACCGGACAACAAATCATCTATTGAAACTGAAAAATATTCTGAAATATCCTTTATCGAATCAATGCTTGGTAACCCCCTGCCTGATTCCCATTTTGCAACAGCAGCTCTGGATACACACAAAACTTCTGCCAGTTCTTCCTGTGTAAGAGCCTTGCTTTTTCTTAATTCCTGTAGTTTTTCATTAAATTCCATATTTTATTCCTTTATTTTCATAATGCAGCACCACTGCTTTGAAACAGCAGAATAATCCTTTGCTAAGTAATATGGCACCTATTATATCTGTCAGCCAGTGTACCCCACAAATCAATCTGAAAAAAACCATAAAACAAGAAAAGACCATCAACAAAACAGATATAACCTGGGTAAACTTATGCTTATTAAACTTACAGCCTATATATAATTTCAATGTCGGTATAACAGAAAGAACCAATAATGTTGTAGACGACGGATAAGATGATTCCATTTTACCATTTATTAGTATCGGTCTGTAATTGATTGGTACTATTTCAAAAAACAGATAGCATAATATCACTATAACATAGTAACATCCCATTACAATAAGGATTTTATCAACCTTAAATATGTTTTTTCTTTTTATCCACTGTGTAAGCCCCAACAAACCAAAAACCACACAAATAAATATAGGCACCAGTCCCAAGCAATCTGTAATATTGTATAAAAACATATTAGTTCCTGTTTTACTATGAAACCATACGTTTACCGTGGAAAAGCCTATATCTGTACCATTGATGCCTACAGGTTTCACATCAACATACTGCACCAACAAGGTACAGACAACAAATAACGTTAAATATATTACACTTTTCAGTAATAATTTTTTGCTGTTAATTTTCATATCATATAACCTTTCTGATTTATTCCACATAATTATTATCAGAAAAGATTATAAAAATAAAGCTACTATCATTAAATAATAATGATACTTTTAGTAACATACAAATATTTAAATATAGTATATAAAAAAGACACCATACGGTGCCTTTTCTTTTGTGTGCTGATATTTTTTCAATTTAGCTTTACAATACAAGTGTTATTTTTTCTTCTCCTGTACTAAAAGAAAAACCTTCTTCTGCCAACAGACCATCCCGTTTGCACATAGCGAGCAGAGTTTCCATTTCGACAGCAATATCCATTATATCGTTTGCCACAATGCTTTGTTGCTGATTTTCTGATGCTTCCAATATTTTTTCCAGACAGCTTATTGCGTTGGCTGTGACTTCTCCGGTAAGACTGCCATTTGTTTCCAGTCTGGCAAATTTGGTAAGAACACTGCCTAATGTGGTCAGATAGTTTTCGATAAACCGGTCCGTCTTCAATGCCTTGTCCGTATCACCTGCAGAAAAGTCCAGCAGTTTTTCCACAGACTTGCAAATTTCTTCAGTTTTCTGTTTTATATTGTTATTCTTTATATTCATACCAAGACTGCGCAGCTGGATAACCCGCTGTCTGCCTTTGGTTGACAGGCTGTCTGTCAGCTGTTTTTCTTCCGGTTTGTCTGTCTTCTGATGAAATGCAGAATATATTACTGCTATTATCAGAGCAATCACTAACAGCAAAACCAGAACAGCACTTTTGAGCCGCAGTTTTGCAAGTGCAGGAACAAGCCTAAATGGGTTAAGAATATATATCAACCCCAATATTAAAAGTATTTTAAACAATAAAGATGTTTTATTATTACCCATATAATATTCCTTTAACAAAACCGCCCTTGTCATTATAGCAAAGGCGGTTTGATTTTCTAACCTACTGAAGGTGAAAGTTCATAGTATGTATCATACTCATTGCCAAACAGCAAATCACCTGTTTCATAAGTCATACCGAATGTATCCATGTATGGATACATTTCAAATGTAACTACTGTGTACATACTTTCTACTGGGTATGTGTCTGTATTGTTTTCTGTGAGATACAGTTCCAGTATTACAGCATTTTCTGGCAGGGATGGATCTTCTGCAAGATAATAGCTGCCGGAATAATACAACTGATATGCATCACCTGATGGGCCATATGCAAATTCCACATTGCCGGAACCATCAAACATAAATCCTGCATCAAGATATTCATCGTCATTTGTGTAAACAGTTGATGTCCAGTCACCGGACAGGTAAACTATATCAAATGCATTGTAATCCTCATTATCATTCCAGTCGTCACCCCAATAATCGCCACCGTCGTCCCAGCCGTCCCAACCTGGTACAATCAGGTCATAAGGAGTAAAGTCGCAGAATGAATATTCATCATCCAGATATGTTTCCAGATAACCATCCATAGCTGAAATATATGGAACAAAGTAGTTTTTATAACCGTTTGAATTTTCAATGGTAATAAGAATATTTGGCACAATTTCGCTGATATTACATTTTACCAAGATAGGATGGCCGTCATTTTTTGCGTGGTAGAGAACATTTCCTTCTTCACCCTGCCAGTCATTATATTCATCCACTATCCATTCGCTGATAGTTACAGTATCATCTTCATATCTTGGTACAATACAGTAAAGCTCGTCACCTTCTGCCTGAACAAAATGGTCTTTGTCAATATCGTAAACGAATGGATGGAACTGGTCTTTGAAGCCTTTTGAATCAAAGTATTCATCAAAGTCAGCAAAATCTTCTTCCACATAGCCTAAAAAAGCAATAGCCATAAAGTCTTCAGTGTCTGTCATGGCTGACTGCAACATAGTGGTATCCAGCTGCACTTTTTGCTTTGGTGTAGGTGTTGGTTTTGATACGTCTTCGTTGTTTCCTGCACCACTGCCACCACAGGCAACCAGAGAAAATGTCATTATCATAGCCAGCAATAATGCCAGCATTTTTTTCATATTTTTCATAATATAACTCCGTTTTAATATTTACCGCCTTTTCCGGAGAAGCCACGGCTGTTTACAGTTGTTCCGCCACGGTTACTGTCTTTGTCTGTAGAAATTCTTGACTCAGATCTGTTCATAAATTTGAACTTATCTTTTCTGATTCGCATATCAATTTCATTTACTTCTACATATTCTTCCGCTTTTGTTGCTGTTACAGCTGTTCTCATCTGTTTTTTGTAAGCAGAACAGGTAACAGCAGCAGCAATAATACCTATAAAAGCAGCGATAACATAGGCTTCTGGTCCCATGTCTGTTTCTACATTGTCATAGTACACATCCACCGGCTGACCATTCTGAGCACAGTCCAACACATAGTTGGCATATGACAGATAATCGTTGAAACCGCCATACCAGTCATCATTTCTGAAATTGTCCAGGAACTGATTTGACATTTCGTCTTTACCGTAATCGGTCAGGGCATAGTTACCCCAAGGGCCATAAGCTAACAACCAGTAACTGCGGTCGTATGTAGACATAACCAACATAAAACCATCTTTATCTTCACCCCAGCCAAAATCTATATATCTGAGGTAATTATCTTCGGAATATTGCTGGATGGTATATTCATCTACAGTTTCATCACTGGTGGTCAGGATGTGTACACCACATTCATAGTATTCAGAAATCTGTCTGGCATAATCGTTGAGGCTGTCAAACTCATCCTGTGTAAGCATACCTGCATCATCAAAAATATACTGGCCATAATCATTTATGGCAAAAACCTTTATGCCCGCAAAATTAACTGCAAGTATCATTACCATAACCAACGCAAATAATTTAACTAAAAAATTCTTTTTCATAATTTGCGCCTCCTTACAGCAAGAACATCATTGCACTGCCCAGCACAGCAGTAACTGCAACTGTAATGCCAAAGAATGTTTTCCAGTATTTGCCTTTGTCCACAGGCAGATTACCTATGAATTTACCTGTTTGTCCGTTCATTGCAAACAGATAGTCTTCGCCGTTATATTTTGTGTTAAGCATATACACCGGCATAAGCGCATAGCTTACTTTTCCACGGTTAACTTTTATTTTTTTGTTTTGCACAGAATAGCCACTGTAACCTGTAACATCAGCTTTCATAATATCAACAGCTGTGTTTTCTGCACGCTGGTCTGCTCTCGTGGATGACCGCTGTACAGACTGATCATATCTTTCAGCCAAAAAACCCGGCAGATATGCCATAGAAAATGGTTTCAGTTCTGTGTAGTCAAAAGGTTCCACAGCATCCATATGGGTATCTGGCATTTTAGTGGAGGCATCAACAGGGATTTTCGCAAAAGGAACTGTACCCCGCCTGCGAACATCATAATATGATGTTTCTGTAATTCTGTAATCACCCTGGGTATAGACGCGTGTGCTGGAGGCTTCAAAGTCAATGTCTGCATCAACTTCACCGTCAAATAGCCAGAACGGAACATACACCCCCTGTATTTCCTGTATTTTATTATTTTTTGTAAATGCATCCGGCAGGAATTTTTTGCCTTTGTAGTAGTTTTCCAATGCTTTTACGGCATGGTCTTTACTTAATTTAAACGGAATAACATAGTCCGGTCTGAAAGCACCTGCAAACTGCCCTGGAACAATGGAAGGGTTGCCACAGTATGGGCAGCTGGTGGCAGATGTTGTTTCATCGCAGATAAGCTGTGCACCGCAGGATGGGCAGTCATAGGCTTTCATCTTGTCGGCATCTTTACCCCAGTCGCTGTTGAGATATGACATATCCCATTCATTTTCTGCCTGTGGCTTCTTCCGTTCTTCTTCAAAGGCTTCCCGGGCCAGCCGGTCTTTTTTGGCATAATAATTCTCTATTTCGACAGTTTCATACTGGCTGCCGCAATAGTCACATACCAGCTTACCTGCTTCACCGTCAAATCGCAGTGGACCTGTACAGGATGGGCACTGATAGTTAGTAATCTGTGTTGCCATATTTTTCTCCTTTACATGAATAACAGCATAGTTTATTCAACAACTTGCAATAATTATTAACCGTTGAATGAACCGCCGCAGTATTCACAGCAACCATTTGCATCAGGAATTGTAGTAGCACCACACCATGGGCAAGTGAGTTTTTCTTTTGGTGCAGCAGCTGCCGCAGCTTCATCTCTGCCCTGCTGACGAGCCTGTGTAAGGATAGCTTTCAGTTCCTGACCCATAATTTCGTATTCTCTGTATTCAGCATTGAGTTTAGGGTTAGGCTTTCTGTTTCTTGGTACAGCAACATCTGGTGTAGTTTTGATACTGGAAGAATTAAGCTGGAATCTGATATTGTCAAAGTATGGATGATTTACAAAGATTTCAAAGTAGAAATCATATTCAAATTCATATCTTGGTGGGTTGTAGCTCACCATTTTGCCGTCTGCATCTTTTCTTTTTTCTTCGCGTTCTCTTTCGCTTACATCCAGTTCGCAGCCTGTAACCTGTGTAAAATCAATAACATCAGGGTTTGTTTCTTTAAAGTTTCTGGATCTGGTAACAATAAATTTCAGTGCATCTTCGTCAAGATGAATTTTTGTATTTTCACCCATTGTACGTGTAACATTGAATTTTTCAACTTCCAGTTTATTTGCTTCCCTATATTCCAGCTGTGCTTTGATTTCTTCCACTGTACTGGAACGTCTGTCGCTGAACCATGGGGACAGTTTAGCTGCACAGTTTTTACACATATTGCCGTCTTCAAGTTTTCTGTTGCCCAGCAGGCCTATTTCACCGCCACAGATAGCGCAAACTTTCTTTTCAAAAATTTTATCAAAAAGTCCCATAAGAACCTCCTAAATGTTTAGTTCTGTCAGGGGCACTGGAAAAGTGCCCCCGAGTGTTACAATGATTATTTATTAAATGATGTACCGCATTCAGGGCAGAATTTACCAACTGGTGCACCCCGTTCTGGCTGCCAGCCGCAGTTTGCACATTTAGGTGCAGCTGCTGGTTTTGGGCTGCCACATTCTGCGCAGAACTTACCTTTGTTTTCTGTGCCGCAGTTTGTACATTTCCATACATCTGCAACAGGTTTAGGACTACCGCATTCTGCACAGAATTTACCTGTGTTTTCAGCACCGCAACTTGCACATTTCCATGTGTTTGCTGCTGGTTTTGCAGGTTCCATTACCTGTTTGTTCTGCTGCATCTGGTACATTGTCTGCATTGTATTGCCGCCCACATTGCCAACCATATTCATGCCCATAAAGCCAACTGCTGCGCCACCAGAATTTTTGGCAGCATCTTTCATTGCCTGGTTTTCAGCTGCTACTCTGGAAGCCATAGCAAGGTCAGGGTTTGTATATGCTGCATCACGCTGCATACCTTTGATCATTGCTTCGTCTTCTTCATTTGCCTTGATGGAAGCAAGGTTTACATCCACCAGTTCAAGGCCCATATTTACGCCCCATTCTGCAGATAGGAAGCCTTTCATTATATCTGCCAGTTCTCTTGTATGACCTGGCAGTGCAGAATATCTGATACCCATTTCAGACAGTTTTGCAAATGCAGGCTGCAGTTCCTGCAGGAAGTCTGTTCTCATTTTAGATTCCAGCTGCTGGCGTTTTACTTCACCGCCTGCATTACCTGCAACATTTTTATAGAACAGCATTGGGTTGACAATTTTGAACACATATTCGCCGAAGCATTTTACACCAATGTCAATATCGATGCCTGCTCTCTGGTCAACAACTCTGAATGGAACAGGTGAAGCTGTGCCGAATTTGTTGCCCAGAATGTGCTTTGTATTAAAGAAATAGATTCTCTGGTCTTTTGGAGCTTCGCCACCAAAAGCAAAACGTTTGCCCATTTCTTCAAACATTACACCAATACCTTCTGACAGTTTGCCACTTGTAAACAGTGAAGGTTCTGTGCCTGTGTTGTATGTGTATTCGCCAGGAACATCACAAAGATCCACAATTTTACCAGATTCAACGATCATCATACACTGGCCATCAGCAACATTGATGATTGAGCCATCTGTAATAATGTTGTCGCCACCTCTTGTGTTTGATGAACGGCCGGAATTTCTTCTCTGGCCTTTCAGCATAAGCACGTCTGCAGGAATTGAATCACAGTAAAAATATTCTTTCCACTGATCAGCCATTACGCCACTGGCTGAACCTAATGCAGCTTTAATAAGTCCCATAGTAAATCTCCTTTCGGGTTGAAAAAGTTTTTATTATAATTTTTTATCAACGGATTAATGTTATTCTTCCATCAATGTGAGCATCCAGCATCTGATGGTCTGTAAGATATTCTTCTATAATTTCCCGTGCAGAGGTTGAAACGACCTTTGCCGGGTGAAACTGTGTAAACTCTTTTGATGAAAAACCGAAATATTTCTCAAAACTGTTGTAATGATATTTCTGCATACCAATCCTGTACAGTTTATTATCATCTGCAGGAACTCCATCAAAAGTTACTGACACCTGTGTATCCAAAGTGATATTGTGTGTAACCCTGAGCCTGTGTGAAATCTGGAAAAAGCCGTTGTGTGCACCTTTCCAGGTATCCGGACGCATCACATATTTCAGCATCCTTTTCAGTTGCTGGCCTGTAACAGTAATCATATATACAGATTCGTCATAAGGGTAACATTCCACCAGGTCTGCGTACTGTACAAGTGGTCCAAGAGCGGTGGTACGTATACTGCCAGACGCCATAAAAACTGCATCCAGTCCCAGACTTTCAGCCAGAATGTCTGTAAACAGGTTGCCCAGTTCAGTTTCCTGATAACGGGATGGGTGAGTAAGCTGTCTGTGCAGACGGGTTACCGTACGGTTATACTTTCTGTCAGTTACTTCTTTATATGATGTCAGCAGTCTGTCTATATCTGCATCTCTCGGGCAGTTGTCGTCGTTTATAGGTATAGTCTGCCATATATAGTCGTGGATACAATTTTTCTCTGTGTCAACAGTGATATCGAAACGGCCTATCTGGTTTGTGCCGATACCAGCCTGTACAATGGCAATATCGTTTACAATTTCAGGCTTTTCTATAAACGTATGAGAGTGGCCCCCTATAATGATATCCACGCCCCATGCTGGATCCAGGGCTGCTGCCAGAAGTTTATCTTCTTCGAAACCAATATGTGTCAGCAATACAGTAAGGTCAATATCAATGGCATTGTGGGTGTTGCAGATTCTGCCCACTTCTTTTGCAGCTTCGTGTATATCCAGAAAACTGCCGACAACCGTATCATTTTTAGCCCGTTTCATAACACCTTCGGTAATAATGCCTATAAACAGTATTTTCATACCATTTAAAGTAATGATTTTATAAGGGTTAAAAAGACGCGCATGATTTGATTTTATATACAGGTTGGCATTTATGATAGGAAATCTTGCACATTTTTCCAGAAACAGCAGATGAGCAATGCCATAATCAACTTCGTGGTTACCCAATGTAACAATATCCGGCGATATGGCATTCATAATCTCTATTGTGCTTGTTCCCTTGAATTCGGAATCTATTACCGAACCACGGAACATATCACCTGCAATGCAGTACAGTGTAGCTTCTTCTTCATTTCTCACCTTGTTGATATAACCAGACAGCATGCTTACGCCGCCTATCAGGTCTTCATCCACAGATTCTGCCAAAAAGTCACCGTGCATATCATTGGAATGAAGCAGTGTGAGTTTTCTATATCTTTCCATGTACACACTCCTTTCACTTTATTTTATCAATGTGAGTCTGCCATCAATTTCCCTGTCCAGATGATGACTGGAAGCAAGATATTCTTCCAATGCGTCCCTTACCGAAGTGCAAACCATAACAGGCTTCCTGATTGCTTCCACTTCGCTGAATGGAACATTGAAAAATTCAGTAAAATTCAACAGGTGGTAATCTTCCAGACCTATTTTGAACAGTCTGTTTTCGTCTATATCTTCACCGTCAAATTTAAATTCCAACATTTTGCTATTTGGTATGTCATAAACAATTTTCAATCTTTTTGACAGCTGATAGAATTCACAGTGTTCGCCTTTCCATACTCCGTCACGGAGCATAAACTGCATCATACGTTTCAACTGGCCGCCTGTTACCCACAGCATATACAGACTGTTGTCATATGGATAACATTCTGTAAGGTCTTTATAGGTAATCAATGGCCCCGTCTGTCTGGTGCGGATATTACCGCTGCCCAGCAGCATAATATCCAAACCCATACCTTCTGCCAGTAAGTCCGACAGCAAACCACCCAGGGTAGTTTCACTGCGCCTGTCGTTATGAGCCAGCTGCCTGCGCAGCCTGGTAATTACCCTGCCGTATTTTTTGTCTGTCTGCCGTTTATAACCGGACAGTATTTTTTCCAGTTCTGTATCACGTGGACAGGTAGTTTCATCAATAGATACTGTCTGCCAGGTGAATTTTTCAACACTGTTTTCATATGTGTCGACCATAATGTCAAAACGACCTATCAGGTCAGTGCCTGTACCAGCCTGAACTATCGTTATGCCGTTTACAACAGCAGGTTTTTCTATAAAAGTATGACTGTGACCGCCTATAATAATATCCACACCCCAGGCTGGGTCTATCGCTGCGGCCAGTTTTTTATCTTCTTCAAAGCCAATATGTGTCAGCAGCACTGTCAGGTCAATATCCGTGGCATTGTAAGCATTACAGATTTTCCCTACTTCCTGTGCAGCATCATGGATGTCAACAAAAGAACCGATAACTTCTTCTGTTTTCGTCCGGGATATTACATCTTCGGTAAGAACACCTATAAACAGCACTTTCATACCACCGGTTTCCAAAACAATTTGTGGGCTGAAAAGACGTGCATAGTTTGATTTTATAAACAGGTTTGCGTTAATGATAGGAAACTTTGCACATTTTTCAAGAAAGAGAAGGTGTGCAATGCCGTAGTCTGTTTCGTGGTTGCCCAGTGTAACAACGTCCGGTGCAATGGCATTCATTATTTCTATGGTGCTCAAACCTTTGAATTCTGAATCGATTACAGAACCACGGAACATATCACCTGCTATACAGTAAATCGTATTTGGGTTATGGCGGCGCACACTGTCCACATAACCGGACAGCATGCTGACACCGCCTGTAAGTTTTTCGTCTATTGACTGAGCTGTGAAATCGCCATGAAGATCATTGGAATGAAGTATTGTCAGTTGTTTATATCTGCTCATTTTTACTCCTTTCCGCTGTATGTAATTTATCTGATAAGTGTAAGTCTGCCGTCGATTTCTCTATCCAGATGCTGATGTGTAACCAGATATTCTTCCAGAACATCACGTGTGGATGTAGAAACAACTACAGGTTTTTTTATTGCTTCAACTTCGCTGAATGGTACACCGAAAAATTCAGAGAAGTTGGAGAAATGGAATTTCTGCAGACCGATTTTGAACAGTCTGTTTTCGTCTATATCTTCACCGTCGAATTTGAATTCCAGCATTGTACTGTTAGGAATGTCGTAAACGATTTTCAGACGTTTTGACAGCTGGTAGAATTCACAGTGTTCACCTTTCCACACACCATCACGCAGCATAAACTGCATCATACGTTTCAGCTGACCACCTGTAACTGTCAGCATATGGAGGCTGTCGTCATAAGGGAAACATTCCACCAGGTCCTGATATACAACCAGTGGACCCATCTGTGTATTTCTGACTGAACCGGAACCCAGCAGCATTACATCCAGGCCCAGGCTTTCTGCCAGTGCATCTGACAGCAGGCCACCAAGTTCTGTTTCTTTTGTTCTGATTGGATGTGTCAGTTTGCGGCGGAAACGTGTGATTGTTCTGCCGTATTTTTTATCTGTTTCCTGTTTATAACCTGCCAGCAGTTTTTCGATGTCAGGGTCAGTTGGACAAGTATCGCTGTTGATTGGAACTGCCTGCCATTTCCAGCTTTCAATATTGTTTTCAAATGTGTCAACCACAATATCAAAACGACCAATCTGGTCTGTACCTGTGCCTGCCTGAACGATAGTGATGCCGTTTACTACTGCAGGTTCTTCAATGAAAGTATGGGAGTGACCGCCAACGATGATATCTACGCCCCATGCTGGGTCCAGTGCTGCAGCCAGTTTTTTATCTTCTTCAAAGCCGATATGTGTCAGCAGTACTGTCAGATCTATGTCTGTTGCATTGTAGGCGTTGCAGATTTTACCTACTTCCTGTGCTGCTTCGTGAATATCAACAAAAGAACCTATAACTGCTTCATTTTTTGCCTGCGCCATTACTTCTTCAGTCAGAATGCCGATAAACAGCACTTTCATACCGCCTACATTGAGAACAATCTGTGGTTTGAACAGACGAGCATAGTTTGATTTGATAAACAGGTTAGCATTGATGATAGGGAATTTCGCACATTTTTCCAGGAACAACAGGTGTGCAATACCATAGTCTGTTTCGTGGTTACCCAGTGTAACAACGTCCGGTGCAATAGCATTCATAATTTCAATGGTACTCATACCTTTGAACTCTGAGTCAATTACAGAGCCACGGAACATATCGCCGGCTATAGCATAAATTGTGTTTGGTTCTTCTCTTCTTACTTTGTCAATATAACCGGACAGCATGCTTACGCCGCCCACCAGATTTACATCAACATCCTGTGCTGTAAAGTCACCGTGAAGGTCGTTGGAATGGAGAATAGTAAGGTTTTTGTATCTGCTCATAATAAAGCTCCTTTCGGGTTGTGAATAATTTGGATTAACTGAACTGTATAGCCTGTCAGTTTGCTGATGTTTCTATGCTGACTATTTCACCGACTTCTCCCAGTTCGGTGGCACAGTCAACACACATATCAATGTCATCACAGGTCATAAAACAGTGGTCACACACCAGGCTTTTGCATACAGGGCACAGGTTAAAATATTTTTTCGCCTCTGCCACCGCTTTCAATACAGCCTGTTGCATTTCTTTTTCATACACTGCGTAATAAACTATGCTTTTTGCATCTGACCGCGGCATCCTGTCGGCTTTTGAAAAAGGAACAGGAGTACTGTACCAGGTCTTGCCGCAAATGGTGCAGGATAATGAAAATCTGAACTGTTTATTGTCTGACAGGTTTTTCATGTTTCTTATTATGATTTCTGTCATTTGTACATATGCCTCCGTTCAGTTATAATATCGCTATCTTATTTATAACAAGAAGTTAATTTATTAACTATTACCCACCTCACCCCTGACAGGGTGATATTTCAGTATGATTTTCACACTATTACCCAAATAAAGTTCTACACACCCCCGAAAAATTTGTACAATATCTCTCATAGTAAAAGCAGCGATTTTTGTGTATAATATATAAACACGTAATTTATAAATAAATATATATAAATACCCATCAAAGAAAGGAGAGTACACAGTATAGTGAAAGATTTGCAAAACAGCAAAAATCCATTTGTATTTACTATTGCATTGCGGCTTTTTTACATTGCACCAATTACTGCTTTCGCTGCCAGCGACAGTCCATTGGTAGACAATTATATAAACCCTACCGTAATTTATGCTTTTACTACAGCAATTTCATTTATTCTTCTGCTGGGTTACCTGGCAATGATTAAAATGAAAGAAATCACATTTATACTGCTGTATTCATCAGTATTTCTTGTAAATGCCGGTTACCTTATGTCCTCTATGTCAACCACTGTCAGCGAGGCACTTATGGCAAACAGAATTTCTTATCTGGGTGCTGTTTTCCTGCCGCTGCTGATGCTGCTGATTATTATGGATGTATGCAGGATCAAGCAAAACAGATTTATCATTACGATGCTTATAGCCATCAGTATCATTATCTTTCTGATTGCTGCCAGCCCAGGGTACAGCACTGTTTATTACAAAGAAGTTTATCTGGTTTTTGTAAATGGCGCTGCAAAGCTAAAAAAAGTTTATGGTCCACTGCACAAACTGTATTACATATATCTGTTTGGATATTTTGCATTGATGATTGGTGTAATTATTCACGCCTGGATAAAAAAGAAACTGGAATCAATGAAACTGGCAGGTTTTATCCTGACTGTAACACTGCTGAATATCGGCGTATGGTTTCTTGAACAGCAATTCAGATTTAATTTTGAATTTTTGTCTGTTTCATATATTGCTACCGAACTTTTCCTATTGTTTATCTATATCATCATTGATGAATACAGAGCAAATGCCTTGCCACAGCCTGCCATAGTATACACTATGGTGCCACCACAACCAAGGGTAACAGAATTACCCCTGCTATCCGACGTTGATGATGAAGACGAAAGCCCGGTGGTTGAAAAACCGCACATTACTGCCCAGGATATTATTTCTGTTTGGCCACGGGTTGAAAGCCTGACCGCCAGAGAAATGGAAGTGTTTATGTACATGGTGGAAAACAAACGCCGTAAAGACATTGCAGATGAAATGTGTGTAACGGAAAACACAATCAAAAAACACACATCACATATTTTTGAAAAACTGAATATTACAAGCAGAACAGAAATCCAGGACAGACTGAGATATCTGAATATAAAATAAAAGCTGATTTTAAAATGGAGTACAGCCCAAACTGTACTCCATTTTTGTTTTGCAATAAAAAATCACCCTTTTATATATCAAATATTACCCCCAGGTATACTTATAAATAAGTACTGAAAGAGTCATAATATATAATAGAGAAATTATATACCATAAAGGATGGTGAAAATGATAAATCCAAATGAATTCGGAAACGAATATCAGGCAGAAGACCAAAACAGTTTCGATGAACAGTTTCTCTTTGAAAATGAAGAAGAACTATCAGAAAGGTTTTTCCACGAAGACGAATACAACCGTGATGCATATGTCGGGTTGGGTGAACGTGGAGAATTCGAAGCCAGTGAAGCTGAAGAAATTTTCGATCTGACAAAACGCCTTTCCAAACGCGCTTTTATGCAGAAGGCTATGGGTATACTTAAATCCCGGGCTATGGCAATAGCAGTCGCCGGCGTAATTGCAGTCAGCCCTGCGGCTGAAAATGCAGGGGTTACCTACCCTGGTGCCAGCCAGCTGAAAAAGCCAGACGGTACACCAATGCTGCCCCAGACCCATATACATAACTTTGACAACGGGTGGACCGAAGACAATATGCAGTCCTGTACTGAAGGTGGCAGTGTATTACTGATATGCACCCAGTGTAATGATACAGTACAAAAACTGACATTACCACCGTCTGACCATTCAGATGTGCAGTGGGTAATCCAACAGGAAGGCAACTGCACTTCTCCACAGGTCAAACAACTGATATGTAACCATTGTAATGAAGTTCTGGAAACACAGACCAGTGAAAAAGACGGACATACCCCAGGACAGACAGTTACTGACAAAGAGGCTGACTGTACAAATCCCGGCCAGCAACATATATCCTGTGCTGACTGTGGCAAGATACTGGAAACTATCCGGTTACCAGCCAAAGGTCACAACGTACAGACAATTATCGGAATTGCCCCAACCTGTACTGATACTGGTCTGACAGATGGTGAACGATGTGTTGATTGTGACGATATATTGAAAGCCAGAGAAGTAATACCGGCAAAAGGTCACACAATAACAACAGACAATGCTGTACCAGCTACCTGCACACAGACTGGCCTTACAGAGGGCAGCCACTGCGCAGAATGTAAACTTACAATTACTGCACAGGAAACTGTTCCAGCCTTTGGACATACAGAAGTTATCGACCCGGCTGTTGCAGCTACCTGCACTGCTACAGGTCTTACAGAAGGTAGTCACTGTGGTGTTTGTGGTGAAGTGATTGTTCCACAGGAAACAGTAGACCTGATTCCACATATTTCTGAAAATGATCCTGGCACTGCCGCTACCTGTACAACCCCTGGGCTGACAGATGGTATGCACTGTTCAGTTTGCGGTGTAACAATTCTGGCACAGGAAACAATACCTGCAATGGGACATACTGAACAAACAATCCAAGGTTATCCTTCCACATGTACAACAGATGGGCTGACAAACGGTGCACAATGTACAGTATGTAACACAGTAACAATTCAGCAAACAGTTATCCCTGCAGCAGGACATACAGAAATTATTGATCCAGCTGTTGCAGCTACCTGCACTGCTACAGGTCTTACAGAAGGCAGTCACTGTGGTGTTTGTGGTGAAGTGATTGTTCCACAGACAACAACTGAAATTATTCCACATACAGAAATTATCGACCAGGCTGTTGCAGCTACCTGCACCGCTACAGGTCTTACAGAAGGCAGTCACTGTGGTGTTTGTGGTGAGGTAATTATCCCCCAGGCAATAATTCCAATGATTGAACACACATGGCAGGTTGACCCAGCCAACACAGCACAGCACTACTGTACAGTATGTGGTACCACAGCATTGCATACAGAAAATGTAATTGCTGCCCAGGTAGCACCTACATGTACAACACCTGGTACAGAGGCATACATAGAATGTCCTGACTGTATGTATGGTATTTCACAACCGATTGAAATTCCAGCACTTGGCCACGAAATTATTATCGATCAGGCAGTTGCTCCAACCTGTGATACAACAGGTCTTACAGAAGGTCAGCACTGTTCAAGATGTAATGAGGCAACCATTGAACAACAGACAGTAGCTGCACTGGGACACAGTTGGGATATGATTCTTGATGATGCTACCGGTGAAGCAGATGCTGATAATCACCAGTGTACAGTATGTGGTGACACAGCACAGCATAATATGACAGCCAACGCCAATGGCCATGCCTGTGACGACTGCGGATATGCCCAGGCCCACATATATACAGCAAGCGCTGACGGACTGACACATATATGTGAAAAATGTGGTAATACCGGTGACCATACTCCTACTGTAAAATATGATGACACCGGCCTGGAAGACTATACCGTTCATATCTGTTCCCTGTGTAATGTGGAAATCCCACATAACTGGGTGGCAACATCTGAAAGCCACGGAACACACCGATGCGACTGCGGTCTTGAATATACACAGCCAGCAGCATCTTTTGAATTCGATGATGAAACCCACACATGTACAGTATGTAACACAGCAGAGGAACACATAATTGATGTTTTATATCTGGCCGATGGCAGTCTTGACCCCGACAATCATCAGTGTACAATCTGCCAGCATCAGGCAGCCCACACATGGGATCCTGAACTGGTAAGTCCTAACGGCCATGTATGTAGCTGTGGTTACTCCGGTGCACACGTATTTAATACAGACGCACCTACAAATGATGACAGATGTACTATATGCCAGGAAACATGGGCAACTATAAATAACTGGTAATAAAATTAATTAAAATTTACCGAAAGGAAATTATTATGGATAAACAGACTAAAAAATCAAATAACACCGGCAGAATTATTCTGCTGGGTATCGTACTGGCAGTTATATTAGCTGCCCTGAACCCTGCATTTCTCACATTCCTTCCTCAGGGGATGAGAGAATATCTGGCACAGTTTTCAGCTACATATTTTTCAAAATCAATAGTTTCCGGTATCACTCTGGAAGCTGTTGCAGCCGCTGGCCTGGCCTTGTTTATCACTTGGCTGGCAGGTGACATTGTAAAAAATATTTCTTCCAGTTTCAAAACAAAAAAACACCGTTCTGAAACAATCCACCAGCTTGTTGGCAGCCTTTTGAAATATACAATTTACATTATCGGTTTTGTAGTTGCACTTGGTTGTCTTGGTGTTGACGCAGCTGCAATGTTTGTATCAGCAGGCGTTGTAGGCATTGTAGTTGGCTTTGGTGCACAGAGCCTTATAGAAGATGTTATCACAGGTCTTTTCATTATTTTTGAAGGTGAATTTGAAGTAGGCGATATTATTACAATCGACGGCTTCCGTGGTGAAGTAAAATCCATCGGTCTGCGCACTGTAAGCATTATCGACCGGGGTGGTAATATCCGTATTATCAACAACAGTGAGATTTCTTCACTTATCAACCTGTCAGAAGTAAACTCCGTGGCAGTAGTAAATATTCCTGTAAGCTACAATGACAAACTGGCCGATGTAGAATCAGCTATTGCCCATGCGCTGACAGAATCCAAAAACAAATTCCCTGAAATTTTCAAATCACAGCCTGTATATAAAGGCGTAGATAAACTGATTGAAACACATATCGAACTGATAGTTGTGGCAACAGTAGCAGAGGAAGATATCTACACTGCCCGCAGAATTCTGCACCGTGAAATAAGACTGGCTTTTGAAGAAGCAGGCCTTTCCACACCTTGTGTTGAATAAATAAAAATGCCCCTTGCTTGTTGCAAGGGGCAATAATTAAAAATAAAACTGGAGGTAAAATTATGAAAACCACCAAGAAAATAGTAGCGCTGGCTCTTGCGGTTATTATGGTCATCTCCTTGATTGCCTGTGGCGGAAATACAGATAATTCACCTGATCCAACGCCTGACCCAAGCATTATACAGATGCCAGAAGGTTCTACATTCTCTGTGAAATTTATGGATGTAGATAATGGCGATGCCGCACTGGTTGAATGTGATGGCAAATATGTACTGATAAATGGCGGCAATAAAAAGGCCAGTCAGAAAATGTATGCTGTTCTTAAAGAGAACGAAATATCTCACCTGGAATATGTGATTGCCCTTAACACACTGGAAAAAGACATCGGTGGTCTTGCAGGGGCATTGAACTATGCAACAGCAGGTATGACTTTTGCCGCTGTGGATAATCTGGATGAAGATGCTTTCAATGATTTCAAAAAATATGCCGACAAAAACGGCGGCGGTATCACAGTGCCAAAAGCTGGTAACAGATACAAGCTGGGGGCTGCTGAAATTGAATTTACTGCTGTAAACAGCAATATTGAAACTGACCCTTCAATTATAGTTAAAATTACATATGGAAACACAGCTTTTATGTTTGCCGGCAACAATCATATTGTTACTGAACAGATGGCTGTCAGCGGTAAAACTGATCTGAAATCAACTGTGTTGAAAATTTCAGCCAATGGCAGTGATGATGTAACATCCACAGCTTTTATCAAAGCTGTACGGCCTGAATATGCTGTTATTTCCACATCTGGCAAAGATGGCTGCCCTGGCAAAACTGTGGTAGGACTGTTGGAAGTCGCCGGTATAAACCTGTACAGAACAGACCTGCACGGTGAAATTTCCTGTTCTTCAGATGGTAACACTGTTGTTTTTACCACAGAAAAGCAGGCTGACGCCGATAAACTGTATCTCCCTGGTGCAGAAAAACAGATAGAAGAAAAAACTGAACCAAAGCCAACTGCAACACCAACACCTACACCTACCCCAACACCTACTCCAACAGCCACACCAACATCAGCACCTGTTTCACCATTTGGTATTGATGAACTGTATGAGGCAAACCTGATGACAAACCTGGTACAGGCTTATGGCAGTGTAAAGAGAACATCATATTATATGGGTCAGATGCATGTTATGGGTTCATATATGGTTGATGGAAAATTTGCATACCTCAACTCACATATTTATCCAGGCAATGTGTGTTCATATAATGGCTGGTACGCAGGCTATGAATTCAACGACTATGGTACGCGCCCAACTATAATAGTTGACCCTGAAAAGATGGAAGGCAGTGACACACCGCCTAACCAGACAGACCTGGCATACTATTTTGTAAACAAGGACTCTGTGGAGTATATGGGCAAAGACGGTGAAAACCACAAATATATTTCACACAAAGACGGCATTGATTACACACTTACTGTTGACGGCCAGAGCCTTGCCATACTGAAAGTTGAATCAGGCGAAGGCGAAGATTACGAAATGCTGGAATATGTATACGGCGAATGGGTTGAAGGTCAGGATATACTTGATGCATGGCAGAATGGCACTGGACTGAAAGTTGTAAACATCTATGCAGACCTGTATGATGGCACTGAACATAAATCTTATTTTATGCCACTGTACCTGCCTCTTGGCTGGGAAGTAGATGTATTCAACGGCAAATATAACTGTGCTATCTATATGGATGCAAATTATACACAGTTCTACCAATACCCTGGTGACGGTGTAAATTATGAACTCTACATCACAAATGCTGTAGGTTAATCATTATCGAGGTAACCTATGAAAGCAGGAAAAATAATGAAAATATTAGTTATTATTCTGGTTGCAGTTATTATAGGGGGTATCGCCAGCATGATGTATATCCGTAAAAATCGCGATAAATTCATCTTGGACGGGCCAGGTATGATAAACACCAGAGAAAATGAAATTGTGGGTGTGAGTTACTCCTATGGCGGTGGTATGGAAGGCGAAAGTTTATATTACAGCCTTACAGTTTCAGAGAATGGCACAACTTCTCTCTTTGAATACAGCAACTGCCAATACAATGGCGCAGATACTGTCACGGCAACCAAGGAAGTATCCGTGGAATATTTCAATAATATCCGTATAATATGTCGACAGACCGAATGCCTTTTACAGGCACATAACGGCAAGCCAAGCGAACTTCAGTTACTTGATGCACCTACTTCACATATTACATTTACCATGCTCAATGGCGAGTTAATATCCCTGCACAACAACTACGATTATCACAGCAGTTGTAACGGGCTGTTTGGTATGATAACAGCAGAAATGCAGAACATACTGGATAATGAAATCCAGCCTGAAGATATCATAACTACAGCAGAGAATTAAAATTAGTTAAAATTTTATATAGGAGAATTATTATGGCATCATTTATGGACAAACTAAAAAACAAAGCACAGCAAGCAGTAAAAGAAGCTGTAAAAGAAACTGTTCAGAATGCAGGCAATAAAACAGAAAAAATTGTTTTTCCAAAACTGCCAGATGATCTGACAGAATTCAAGGCACTGCCACAGGCAGATATGTCCACACCTTTTGAAACAGCAGCTATGACAGTAGTGGCACTTACATATTACTCATTCAACAAAACTCTTTGTCTTGATATGCTTAACTATCTGCGTGGGCCAAGGCCACTCAGCGAAATGGAAAAGCAATTTATCGCTGACCGTTTCCGTGATAAAGACTATGTGCCACGTTCATACTATGAAGGTGCTACACCTGAAAATAATTATGAACCAAGTGAACCTTACACAATTACAGTAAGCGATAATCCATACTCATACCAGAACGAAAATTACGCTACACTGTATATCCGTTCCGGTGGTGCAGACAGTCCACGTCAGGTTCAGATGCGTCTGGCAAAAGATGGTAAATGGTATCTCTGGGACCAGATGCTGTTGGCCGATATCCGTGTTCCTGCTGAACAGGATCCTTGGGCATAACAACAAGAAAATAGTTTACAGACCATTTTCTAAATAAAAAACAGGCAGGAAGTGGTATGTCGCTCCCTGCCTTTCTTATAATATATTTTTATAAAAATATATTACTTACGAAATACAATATAAATCTAAAATACAATTCATATATAATTAGAATGGAACGAAAAGCCCCGACAGGTATAAAACCTATCAGGGCTTAAGTTATTATGATATATAAAAAACAAACCCGAATCTATCACCTAATGGTATAAGATTCGGATTAGTTTGTTTTGGCTCCCCAAGTTGGACTCGAACCAACGACATCGTGATTAACAGTCACGCGCTCTACCGACTGAGCTATTGGGGAATATATAAAAAGCCAGCGCCTCCCTATCTTCCCAGGACGTCTCCATCCAAGTATTTTCGGCACT
>JAFZDX010000133.1 GCA_017560985.1 Oscillospiraceae bacterium | reverse complement strand
GTAAATCATTGTGGAGCGACCGTATTTGCCGCTGAGTTTGTAAGCTTTCTGTGTGCCTACTTCAACGCCGTCTTTTGCACTTACAGTAATAAGTGTTGTTTCGCAGGCTTTAACACCTTCGTACATACCCAGTTCAAAGTCAAACAGACCAGGTACGTCAACCAGGTTAACTTTTACACCGTTGTGTTCATAAGGAGCAACTGCACTTGACAGTGAACATGCTCTTTTGATTTCTTCAGCATCAAAGTCAGATACTGTGTTACCGTCTTCTACACGACCCTGACGGTCTGTTGTTTTTGTTGCCCACAGCAATGCTTCAACCAGGCTGGTTTTACCGCTGCCTGCGTGACCGGCTACCATAACGTTCTTTATTTTCAGATTTTTGTAGTCCATAATATAAATGAACCCCCTTTTTTAGATTTTTTAATACGTCTTAATATCCCTTTTGTGCCATCTTGCACAAACATTACAAAAATTGTATCATAAACGTTGGGTTTTTTAAATATTTTTCACATATTTTTTTAACAAAATGGTGTAGAAAATCCAACTTTTATATTGTTGATATTTACTAAACAGTTAAGATAATTTATTTTTTAACAAAGATAAGTTATTATTTTTAACAGAATGTGTAACTCTGTCACTTTCAAATGTATGCCTGTTGTGGTAAAATAAATATGAAATCTACAGGGGAGGCGAATGATTTATGAAAAAAGCATTGATTGTAGTAGATTATCAGAATGATTTTGTAGATGGTTCTCTGGGTTTTCTGGCGGCAGAAAACGTGGCGGACAAAATCTACACCCTTGTGGCTAAAGCTATGGCCAACAGGGATTTTATTGTCTTTACAAAAGACACCCATTATGAAAACTATATGGAAACACGCGAAGGTAAATTCCTGCCTGTACCACACTGTATAAAAGGCACACCTGGTCATCGGCTGTTTGGTAAACTGGCAGATTTTGAAGATGTGGTTACATCTAATGCCGTTATACTGGAAAAAGAAACTTTTGGCAGTGACAAACTGTGCCGGACACTGGAAGAGGCTTTTTCAGGTGCTCCTGATGTGATAGAATTCTGTGGTGTTGTAACAAACATCTGCGTTCTGTCCAATGTAGTGCTGTGCCAGACACATTTTAAAGATGCAAAAATTGTAGTCCACGAAGATGCCACAGCGGCACTTGGAGATATGCAGCATCATGCCATTGAAGTGCTGAAAGGCCTGGGCGTGGAAATAGTATAAATTTGATATTATAAAGTGAAAGGCAGGGAACACCCTGCCTTTTTGTATGTATTCTATTTTAAAATCATAAACCAATCTGTGCCTTTTGCATTCATTATGCCGGTGTTTACAAAGCCGTTTTTTTCATAGAAAGCCAGGGCTTTTTCATTGTCTTTATGGCATTCCAACAACAGAGTTACAGGGCCGTATTCGCTGTATATTTCATCAATAGCCTTCTGCAGTGCAGTTGTGCCTATTCCCAGCCCCTGATATTTGCTTTGAATAAAAAATCCCAGCACCCTGAAATAATAACTTCCTTTTAACTCTACAGGGTCTGCGGCGTCTTCCACTGCCTTGCCAATCAGTAAAACACCCACATAATTCTTGTTGTATTTTATTGCAAAACACTTACCAGGCAGACCTATGTTTTTACCATAGTCAGCCATTGCAATGGTGTCTTCTGCCTTTGCGGCAAATTCCGCAGGTATATCACTGCGATCGATTTTTACAATTTCCTTTCGGTTATAGCTGTCCAGTAGTTCCAGCTGTGTCAGCTTGTACAGAATATCTTCATCCTGTTGTTTGGATTTTATTTTTATAATTAAAAATATTCCCAGTAAAAGAATAGGTCCCACAGTAAAAATAATCTGTGATATATCTGCAAGCTCTCTGAAAGCCGGTGCCCATTCACTTCCAAATGGTATTGACATAAAATCCTCCTTTCAGTTATATGTTTTCTCCATAGCCAAAATCAAAAAACTGTCCATCCACAGTGGCAAGTATACCTTTCTGACCTATATAAATATAGTCATACAGTTCTTCCGGTACACTGTATTCAACTGTCTGATTGTCCTCTGTCAGAAACTGTACACCATATACCAATTTATGTGTATGTACAACTTTTCCGGGAACATTTTTCTCCATAGCCACATCTTTTTTCACCACAGTGGCGTATACGCTGGCTACATCAGCCATCTGTACCGGCTGGTTCATTTCTTCCAGAAGAATTTTGTTTTTCTTATGCAACGATATATAATGGCTTATTACCAATGCAGGTACACTTAACACCATAAGTATAAAAAACAGTTTCATATGATGGTCCTTTATTATTCATGATTAGTACTGGCTGAACAGACTGCCAAAGCCACCTGTATGGATAACGGCGCTGTCGCCATCTACCATACCATTTTTTACCATATCCTTGTAGCCGTACATCAGTTTTGATGTGTATACATTTTCTATGTAAATGCCTTCGGTGCGCACAAATTCCAGCACTTCGTTTTCGCTTTCCGGGGTGTTGAAACTCCAGCCATCGCCCATATATTTATCTACAATATCTGCGGCTTTGTCTACTTCAAATTCAAAAGCCAGACCGGTGATCTCTTCTATTTCTTTTATTGTTTTTTCAATATGCTCAATCAGCACAGGTTTGGTGTCTTCAACACTGATGATATGCACGGTGAAAGGGAAGCCCATCAGCGCATTGCCGTAAACAAGGCCCGATGCTATACCGCCATTGCCACCCGGTGCAAATATGTGTTTTATATCAAGGTTTTCTTTTTCGCACTGGTCCACCAGTTCAATAATTGCATTTACATAACCCAGCGCGCCGTGACCTGTGGTTGCACCATTGCGGATAAGATAGTATTTTTCACCTTTTTCAGCTAATCTGTCTATGACTTCATATACATATTTTTCCCTGATACTGCTGTCACAGGCACCCATATATTCTCTTTCCACACCCAGCAGGTCGTTCAGCAGGGCATTGCCCACAGAAGTTTCAGGTTTGTCACTGTTATGCACAATATAACATTTCATACCTGCCTTTGCCGCAGATGCAGCTGCCAGGGAACACAGGTTGCTCTGGCCGTTGCCGCTGGCCAGCACACCCACACAGCCGTCAGCTTTTGCCCGGCCGATAATATATTCCATACATCTTACTTTATTGCCGCCACTGCCTACACCTGTCAGGTCGTCACGTTTTATGTACATTTTATTGTTTGCACCAATCAGTTTTTCTGTGTTTTCCAGTCTTTGCAGTGGGGTTGGCAGCGGTGCCAGTTTTTCTCTTGGAATATTATTCATTATATCTCTCAGTTTCATTTTTACCTCCACAGGCATTTTCTTTTATTGTAAACTTTTAAATATATAAAATCAATCTCTAAACAAAAGACAGGGCCAATGGCCCTGTCCTTTGATTTGTTATATAGAGAGAGGAGATGATAGCGTATTAATACAGATTATCTGTCATATCCTGGTTATTCCGGAATCAGCAGGCCGTAGTTGCCGTCTTTACGTTTGTAAACAACGTTGATTTCTTCTGTTACTATGTCTTTGAACATAAAGAATGTATGGCCCAACATATTCATTTCAAGAATTGCGTCATCCACGCTCTGTGGCTGGAGAGCAAATACTTTTTTACGAACAACTTCATAGTCATCCATATCATCTGCCACGCCTGCCAGGTCGTCAAAGTAAGCATAGCCATTGAATTTTCTATGGATTCTTTCTTTGTTTTTGATAATCTGGCCTTCCAGATTATCTACGGCATCTTCCAGCGCAATTTCCATGCTGTCTGCGCTCTGTTCACTGCGGAACTGCATTTTTCTGTCTTTGATGGCAATTTCTACTGTCTGCCATTTCTTTTCTACAGTTACAGTTACTGTAGCTTCGGCATTGTCAGAGAAGAATTTATCCAGTTTGCCCAGACGGTCTTCAACTCTCTGTAAAAAATTGTCCTTAAGTGAAACTTTTCTGCCTATTGTTGTAACTTTCATATTGATGCCTCCTTTTTATAAGGACCGATAATCTTATTATTTGATTATCTTGCTATCATTATAACAATTTGCATAAAAGTTTTCAATAGATTTTCACAAAAGTTTAACATTATGCATAAAAACTTAATTTTGATTGTGTAAAACAGGTGATTTTCACAAATTTCATAAATATTACACGATTTTTTGACAAATTTTTTAAATTTATAAGGTTATAATATACCCAAAGATTAATAACGCAATAGGCTGGCGTTATTGTCTTGCATTTCCTCATATACTTTTTCTCTTGCAAAAGACCCGCTTCGGCGGGTTTTTTGTTGCTTTTATTAAACTGATATAATTTTATTGATACAATTTTAACAAACTTTGTTCAAAATGTGCATTGATATATTTTTGACAATGCAATATAATATCTGTGGTCTTGGGAAGACCCCTGAGTATTAAATTTCACACTGAATGGCCGGATATTCCGGCCTGAAAACGTCTAATAGGTAAAATCCTTCAAATAAATTCATAAAAAACGCCCCTATGGTTTCTATCATAGGGGTGTTTTTTATACAGTAATATGGTTGGAATCTATTTGCTTTCGGCTTTTTTGGCCTGCTTTTTGGCTTCCTTGTCCAATGACAGCTTATAGTCGCACACACCGGCCAGCACACATTTTTCACAGTATGGCTTTCTTGCGGTGCATACTGCACGGCCGTGTTCCACCAGACGATGGCAAAAATCATTCTGCTTTTCTGGTGCGATTACCTTTTTCAGCTGCATTTCCACTTTTACAGGGTCGGTGCTGGTTTTGTCATTTTTTTTCATAAATCCAATACGGTTGGACAGACGTATACAGTGGGTGTCTGCCACAATGGCAGGTTTGCCGTATACATCACCTAAAATAAGGTTGGCGCTTTTTCTGCCTACACCTGGCAGTTTCAGCAAATCTTCCATATTGTCAGGTACCACGCTGCCGTATTCATCGCGCAGCATTGTCATACACCGCTTTATATCCCTGGCTTTGCTGTTGCCCAGTCCACAAGGTTTTACAATTTCTGTTATTTCTTTTACATCAGCATCAGCCAGTGCGTCCACAGTAGGGAACCTGCCAAAAAGTACAGGTGTGGTGGCGTTTACACGCAGGTCAGTACATTGGGCAGACAGTCGCACAGCAACCAACAGCTGCCACGCACCTTCATTGTCCAGAAAACATTCTGCTATTGGGTATTCTTGTTCCAGTAATGCCACTATTTCAGCGGCCTGTTTTTTGTTTTTCATTTAAATTCTCTCTTTTACATTGGTATAAATATATGTTATCATATTTATAATGAAAAATAAACGTTTAAATCAAATATGATAAAGGAGAATTACTATGGCTATTATCAACGGTACTTTTTATTCCCACGTACTTGAACAGGAAGTGATGCTGGACCTTTACCTTCCTAATGATGACTATAAAACCAAAATAGATGC
>JAFZDX010000132.1 GCA_017560985.1 Oscillospiraceae bacterium | reverse complement strand
GGCGGCTGTATCAACGGTGGCGGTCAGCCAACACAGCCAGCAAGCGTAAGAAACTTTGTTGACCTGAAATCTCTCCGTGCATCCGCTCTGTACTCACAGGACGAAAAAATGACACTGAGAAAATCTCATATGAACGAAGAAGTTAAAGCTCTCTACGCTGAATTCCTCGGCGAACCAGGCAGCCACAAAGCTCATGAAATCCTTCATACAAGCTATGTAGCACGCCCAATTAAATTCTAATAATAATTCATATTATTAACTCCATAGAACGGGGACTGCCTTGCGGCAGTCCCTGTTTCGTTTCAAAAAAATAAAAGGACGGCTTATGCCGTCCTTTTCAATTATTATTTATACACTATTTTTTAAATACTGCAATTTCTTCCACAGTTTTTCTTGGCCTTGCAGCTGGCTGGTCAACAGGGTAGCCGATAGACAGTACACATACAATTTCCAGAGTATCATCAATTTCAAAATATGCTCTGATTGCTTTTTCGTCGTACAGGCCCATAATCAGTGTACCCAGACCCATATCCAGTGCTTTCAGGCAGATGTTCTGCACTGCCAGACCGTTGTCAAAATGCAGATAACCATCACCCAGATGTGTTACAGCGTTGCCTTCTTTGTCAAAGCCAGATGTACCTTTTTTTACGCAGGAAACCACCAGGACAGGTGCGTTCAGCACGTTGTTTTTGTTGAATTCAGGCAGCATATCAGCCACAGCATCACGGGCGTCGCCCATAGCTACAAAATAGCGTGATGGCTGTAAGTTTTTCCATGATGGCGCATTACTTGCGGCCCACAGAATTTCTTTTACCTGTTCTTCTGTTACAGCTTTGTCTTCGTACTTGCGGATGCTTCTTCTTTCAAAAATACCTTTAGTCAGTTCCATACCTATTCTCCTTTTTATCTTATAAAGTTTGCTCTTACTGGTGCTTCTTTTTCAGGCAAACCAAATTTTTCTTTACCAAGCTGGATGCTTTTCATAAGAAAAGCCATATTATTTGCCAGTGTTCTCATCTGCTGTAAACCCTCACCATCTTCGGCGGCTTCGCCTGGTGCGGCACCGTGCCCCCCGTTCCAGTATTGGCCGCTTGCCACAGGCATACCGGAAATAGTGAAGTATTTGTTCAGCTGGTCAAAGGTTGCAGTAATACCACCACGGCGTGCTACAGCCACAGCTGCACCTACTTTCATGCGCAGGTCGGTTGCGTTTGAATAGAAAAGTCTGTCCAGAAGTGAAACCAGACTGCCGTTTGCAGAGCCATAGTAAACAGGGCTGCCAATTACCAGACCATCTGCCGCCGCCAGCTTTTCAGAAGCTTCCACAACGATGTCATCAAAAACGCATTTACCCAGCTGTCTGCATTTGCCACAGGCTGTACAGCCACGTATGTCTTTACCGCCAACCTGAATGATTTCTGTTTCTATGCCCTGCGCATCAAAAACTTTTACCATTTCATTGAGCATAATGGCTGTGTTGCCGTCTTTCTTTGGACTGCCGTTAATAAGTAAAACCTTCATATCATACCTCACCTATATTGTTACATATATTGTATCATTTTTGTTTTCAGTGGGCAATATTACAATTTTGCGTCACTACGATTTGTTGTCAAAATCAATATTTATGATATAATGAAATTAATATATAACAGTTTCGGAGGAATTATTATGGAATTTTTTGACGTTATGCGCAGTAGAATCAGTATCCGCAAATACAAGGATATCCCTGTAGAACAGGAAAAAATCGATGAACTGATTGACCTTATGCGTATTGCACCAAGTGCGGCAAACAGACAGGAATGGAAGTTTGTGGCAATTACAGATGAAGAACAGCTGAAGAAAATGCGTGTTGCCTGCGAAAGCAGAGGCCCTGCTATGACAGCACCACTGATTTTCTGTATCTGTGCAACAGAATACCAGCAGATGAACGACTCTGGCTATAACCGTGGTACAATCGATGCATCCATCGCTTCCACATATCTGCACCTTGCTACATTCGGTATGGGTCTGGGCAGCTGTTGGGTTGGTTCTTTTGACCCTGATATGGCAACAGAAATCGTAGGTTGCCCTGAAGGCACAAGAGTTATCACAGTTGTAACAGTTGGCTACCCTGATGAAGCACCAAACCCACGCCCAAGAAAAGCATTTGAAGACGTAGCAGTATACAATAAATTCTAAAAAACAAAACCACCGCAGTTTTCACTGCGGTGGCATTTTTTATTTATTAAGCTTTTTATCCAGGTCATCCAATACCTTTTTATATGGCATAAGCATACCTTCGTTCATTTTATTGCCCATTTTTGCCTTGATTTTAGGGTTGGATATCATAGCACCCACCATATACATTGCCAGCATAGTACCGGGCTTTTTCTGTGGAAAGTCATATTGACCGTGCTGTTTATAGAATTTATGGTCTGCTTTCATCATACCCTGCATCTGCCATATAAGGTCACGGAAAATCTTCATACCGCCTACGCCATAAAAATTCTGTGGCTGGGTGTTTTTATTTTCCAGAGAGTAAACAAGGTTTGCCACCAACATATCAATTTCTTTATCAGGGTTTGTTTCGTCTGTTGCTATACCTGCCAGAATGTTGCCACCCACCTGTGCACGACCTTCTATAATCATCTGCAGATTAAATTCCTGTTTGTATGGGCCGCTGATAAGATAACCCATTGGCATACCCATTGTCACTGTGCGGTGGCCATTACAGAACTGCCTGTCGTCATACAGCTTGAAGCGACTGCCCATTGAATGGTCTTTGATTCTGAAAGCATAAATAATTGCCTGCCCACCCTGAACTTCATTTCTTAAAAACTGGTCAAAGCCGTCTTTGTAGATACATTTGCCATCTGCAGCACAGTTGAAGCAGCCCAGACAGCCACCGCTGAAAGGATATTCGTTAAGGTTTACAATTTTTGTGTTGTATGGAACCACTGCAGTAAAGCGTTCCACCATAGCTTTAAGACTGGTATCACAGTCTTTCATATCAGTTACTATTACGATTTCGCCTTTTTTGTCCACATTATTTTCAGATTTTGTTGCAAAAACGGAATTATGCGCCTGCTGTTCCATAGGCAGTGGTTCACTGTGGCCGTTTTGAACACTCCACAAAAAGTGGTTCCAGAAAGCTACAGCTTCCTGCTGGCCTTTCTTTTTGGTCAGGTCATCCATATCAGCAGAAAGACCACGTATGTATTTCATCCCCATATCCTGACAGTTGTCCTGAATATATCTGTGGGCGGTCATATCATAGAAATGTTTTGATGTGGTTATCTGTGTGGCATATTTGCCAGCCAGATTTACACCGCTTTCTTTCAGCAGCTCAATAAATCTGTGCAGTTGGTATGGTGCGATGAATGTATAAACAGGGTAAGAAAATAACAGTACATCTGCTTTTTCAACCTCTTGCACCACAGAAGAAAAATCTTTTTCCAACATTCTGATTTGCTGGCCTGCGTGAATGGTGATAAATTCATCCTGCGGATTCAGTTTTTCCAGATAATTTACAGTCTGCCAGGTGATAGAATATTTACCTTTTGGGCTGCCATTTATAACCAGTATTCTCATAATAATCTCCGAAAACTATAATTTAGTTCAGTATACCAGAAATTTAAATATTTGCATAGAAAAATAAATAGTTCACACACAGAACATTTGCAATTATATATATGTTTGGATATAATAATACATATGACAGAAAATAGGAGGTATATTATGGAGAGAACCAAGCACACATTAAATGAGCTGCTTGTAAGTTTGTTTAACTATATTCTGTATATTGAAGAAAAAAATCTGAAAGAACGGGGCGTTCCGCTGACAATGCATGAAGTGCATACTCTGCAGGCTATCAACAAAGCAGAAGACAACAGCATGACACACATTGCCCGCGTATGTATGGTAAGCAAAAGCACACTGACCAGCAATATTTCCAATCTGGAGAAAAAAGGTTATGTGGTGCGTTTTAAAGATGAAAAAGATAAAAGAATAAATCGAGTAACCATCACTGAAAAAGCATATGAAGTGCTGAAACTTCACGATGAGTTCCACGAAAATATGATAAACAAAACTATCGGTGATACAGCTATACACGAAAATGAATTGCTGATAGAAACACTGGAAAATCTGCTGGGTTATTTCCGTGCAGAGTATGACCATAAAACCATACAGGAAGATTAAATATTGGTAGACACGGCATAACTGCCGTGTCTTTTTTGTTGCAAAAGCTGGCAATACCATTTTTAAAACAACAGAATACAACATAAAATTAGCAGTCTGCCAATGTATATTGACAGACTGCTAATCTGCAAGCGGAGAAAAAGGGAGATATATTTATCTCAATCACCTTATAAAAAGAATAAAATTATAGTAAAAACCTATAATAAATGCATAAAAAAGGTGGATTTTAGCCTTTTTGTTAAAAGTTTGTGAATAAATACAGGGACTATTGACAAAATTGAAAAAATCATTATAATATAAATTAGCAATCAAACATATAGACTGCTAAAAACATGAAAGGGCTGACAAGATGGATATAAACAACAGACACAAATTGATTTTGGATGCTATTGTATCTATGTATATAAAAGATGGCGAGCCTATCGCTTCACAGGCCCTGCAGGATGCTTTGGACATCACGGTGTCTTCTGCCACACTCCGCAACGAAATGGCGAGACTGACAAAACTGGGCTACTTAAACCAGCCACACGTTTCAGCGGGCAGAGTGCCAACCAACAAAGCATACAGATACTATGTGGAAAACATAGACCGCTCTGCAGAAATTTCACCTGCTGACAAAGCCAACATCAAACAGTATTTTGATACTCTGGATGGTGACAGCCAAAGATTTCTGTCTGGTGCGGCAAAACTTTTCAGCGACATTCTGGGCTACACAGTGGTTATTGCACCACCCCGGGATACTGAACTGCAGTTTGTAAACTTCACAGCTTTGAAAACAGGCCGCTACAGCGTTGTGCTGGTAGGCACCACCACAAGAGGCGAGGTGTTCACCAGGGTTATCCGCCTTGATGGCGAGATTACAAATGCACAGATAGCACAGCTGAATCAGCTGCTGAATATGCGACTGTGCTTCACCTGCTACGCTGACCTTGACAGAAAATATCTGGCAAGACTGATAGGGGAACTGGAAAAAGAAAACCCAGCGTTCGGTCAGTTTACAGCTGGTGCACTGGCACTGATGAAAGACGCAAACAACAAAGCGGTTCACGTTTACGGTCAGGAAAAACTGCTGAACACACACCATTTTGAACACAATATCGGTGATGTGTTGCGACTTCTGGCTGATACAGATGCACTGAAACAGGTTATCACACCTAAATACAACGGGGTTTCCGTGGTGTTTGGTGATGAGTTACCTATAAAGAATATAGACAACGCCTGCTTTATTTCCACCAGATACTATGCAGGCAGTGCAGTTAGCGGCACACTTGCTGTTATCTGCCCACAGACGGTGGATTATAAACGACTGTTCTTAGCAGTGGAATATTTCGCACAGCTTCTCACACAGTCAATAACAGGTACTGAAAGGAAATAATCCAATGGAGAACAAAGAAAAACTGGAAAATATGCCACAGGAAGAAACAGTGGAAGAAACAGGCGAAAAAATCGATGTGGTAAAAGGCATTGAAATGCTGGAAACTGCACTGATTGAAAGCAAAAAGAAACTGGAAACAGTTACAAAAGAACTGGAAGATACAAAAAACACTTTCCAGCGCACACTTGCTGAATACGACAACTACCGCAAACGTACCACAAAAGAAAAGGCAGACAATTACAATGCCGGCAAAGTGGATGCAGTAAAAGGTATTCTGCAGATGATAGACACTCTGGAAATGGCCCTTGCCGCACCTTGCAGTGATGAAAACTACAAAAAAGGCATCGAGCTGACATACACAACAGCTATCAACAGTCTGACAAACATGGGTGTTGAACAGATTGATGCAATGAATCAGCCATTCGACCCTAACTTCCACAATGCAGTGATGCAGCAGGAAACAGAAGGTGTGGATGCAGGCACAGTTGTGAATGTGTTCCAGAAAGGCTATAAAATGGGCGACAAAATCATCCGCCCTGCAACAGTAGTAGTAAGCTGCTGATTAAATTCGTTTATAAAAATTATCTAAAATATACATTTCTTTAATCACAAAGGAGATTATGAATTATGAGCAAAATTATCGGTATTGACCTTGGTACAACAAACTCTTGCGTTGCTGTTATGGAAGGCGGCGAACCTGTTGTTATTGCTAACCCAGAAGGTATGAGAACTACACCATCTGTTGTAGGTTTCTCCAAATCAGGCGAAAGACTTATCGGTCAGGTTGCAAAACGCCAGGCTATCACAAACCCAGAAGGTACAGTAGCATCCATCAAAAGAGAAATGGGCTCTGACTACAAAGTATCTATCGATGGCAAAGCATACACACCACAGGAAATTTCTGCTATGATCCTTGCTAAACTGAAAGCAGACGCAGAAGCATACCTGGGCGAAAAAGTAACAGAAGCTGTTATCACAGTTCCAGCTTACTTCAACGACGCACAGCGTCAGGCTACAAAAGATGCAGGCGCTATCGCTGGTCTGAATGTTAAACGTATCATCAACGAACCTACAGCTGCTGCTCTGGCATACGGCGTAGACAAAGAACAGGACCAGAAAATCATGGTTTACGACCTTGGTGGCGGTACATTCGACGTTTCCATCATCGAAATGGGCGACGGTGTTCAGGAAGTTCTGGCTACAGCTGGTAACAACAGACTGGGCGGTGACGACTTTGACAACCGCATCATCAACTGGCTGGCTGACGAATTCAGAAAAGACACAGGCATCGACCTGCGCAACGACAAAATGGCTGCACAGCGTCTGAAAGAAGCTGCTGAAAAAGCTAAAATCGAACTGTCCGGCGTAATGCAGACATCCATCAACCTGCCATTTATCACAGTTGATGCAACAGGTCCAAAACACCTGGATATGACTCTCACAAGAGCTAAATTTGACGAACTGACACACGACCTGGTTGAAGCAACAATGGGTCCTGTACGTCAGGCACTGGCAGACTCTGGTCTGGCACCAAGCGACCTGAACAAAATCCTGCTGGTTGGCGGTTCTACAAGAATTCCAGCTGTTCAGGAAGCAGTTAAAAAATACATGGGCAAAGAACCATTCAAAGGCATCAACCCTGACGAATGTGTTGCTCTGGGTGCTGCTATCCAGGGTGGCGTTCTCGGCGGCGACGTAAAAGGCATCCTGCTGCTGGACGTAACTCCACTGTCACTGGGTATCGAAACATACGGCGGTGTATTTACAAAAATCATCGAAAGAAACACAACTATCCCAACTAAAAAGAGCCAGATTTTCTCCACAGCTACAGACAACCAGCCATCAGTACAGGTAAACGTTCTGCAGGGTGAAAGAGAAATGGCTGCAAACAACAAATCTCTGGGTATCTTCAACCTGGACGGCATTGCTCCAGCACCAAGAGGCATCCCACAGATCGAAGTAACATTTGACATCGACGCAAACGGTATCGTTTCTGTATCTGCAAAAGACCTGGGCACAGGCAAAGAACAGCAGATCACAATCACAGCTTCTTCCAATATGTCCAAAGAAGACATCGAAAAAGCTGTAAGAGAAGCTGAACAGTATGCTGAAGAAGATAAAAAACGTAAAGAAGAAGTAGAAACAAGAAACCAGGCAGACAGCCTTGTTTACCAGACAGACAAAGTTCTGAAAGACCTGGAAGGCAAAGTAGCCGAAGAAAAAATCAGTGCTATCAAAGCTAAACAGGAAGAACTGAGAACAGCTCTGCAGGGTGGCGTAAAAACAGAAATCGAAGCTAAAATGACAGCTCTTGAATCTGCACTTCACGATGCAACACAGGAAATGTATGCACAGGCACAGCAGCAGGCACAGCAGACAGCTGACAACGGCGGCCAGCAGTACAATGCAGGTGGCGCACAGGGCGGCGACAATGTTTACGACGCTGACTTCAAAGACGTTGACTAATTAAAACAGACATTATATAATCAGTATTCTGAAGGCGGATTTTATAATCCGCCTTACAGTTGTAAACACGGGCAATAACAGATGACGATGTTCGCACCGTCACGTATTATATGTCAAAAAGACTGCCCATAATTCACACTATTTTAAATGAGGACTTAAACAGTGGCAGAAAAAAGAGATTATTACGAAGTCCTGGGCATAAACAAAGGTGCCTCGGATGCTGAAATCAAATCTGCATATCGCAAAATGGCAAAAAAATATCACCCGGACTTGAATCCAGGTGATGCCGAAGCAGAAAAGAATTTCAAAGAGGTAAGCGAAGCATATGAAATTCTTTCTGATGCTGACAAAAAACAGCGTTACGATGCCTATGGTCACGCAGGTGTAGACCCTAACTACGGTGCTGGTGGCGGTGCAGGCTGGGGTGGCTATTCCGGCGGCTTCGGTGGCGCAGGTGTGGACCTTAACGATATTTTTGAAAGTTTCTTCGGTGGCGGTTTCGGTGGTGGCAGCAGCACACGCCGCGCCGACCCTAACGCTCCACGTCGTGGTGGCGATATTCATATCGGCCTGACAATTTCCTTTATGGAAGCTGTACACGGCTGCACAAAAACAGTTACTTATACACGCAGTGAAAACTGCCCTGAATGTGGCGGCAGCGGTGCGAAAAAAGGCACCAGCGCCCAGACCTGTTCCCATTGTCATGGCTCTGGCTATATTATGGAACAGCAGCGCACACCTTTCGGTGTAATGCAGAACAGACGTGTGTGCCCACACTGTCAGGGTAAAGGCAAAACTATTTCTGACCCTTGTCATAAATGTAAAGGTTCCGGCCAGGTACAGGTTACAGTCAAGAAAGAAGTCAACATCCCAGCAGGTATTGATGATGAACAGAGCCTGGCTCTCCGCGGTCAGGGCAACGCAGGTGCAAACGGCGGTGCATGGGGCGATACAATCGTTATCGTGTCTGTAAAACCAGACCCAATTCTCACCAGAAATGGCTATGACGTATATGTAACAGTGCCTATCACCTATTCACAGGCTGTTCTGGGTGCAGAAATTGTAGTGCCAACCGTTGACGGCAAAGTGCAGTACAACATTCCGGAAGGCACACAGTCCGGCACACGTTTCCGTCTGCGCGGCAAAGGTATCAAATACCTTAACGGCAGAGGTCGTGGCGACCAGTATGTAACTGTAAACGTGGAAATTCCAAAGAAAATCACACGCGAACAGCGCAAAGCCCTGGAAGCATTTGATGCAACTCTCAAGGACGATAACTACGAACAGCGCAAAGGCTTTTTCAAAACCTTGAAAGACCTGTTCGACGGCGACAAAGACAAAAAATAAAACATAACAGCAGGCTTTTCAGCCTGCTGCTTTTTTTATATCATATACTGTTTACAAGATGGGCTATGTTTTCCACTGCCACATCGTTGTCCATAGCATAGCTTATGGTGTACACAGTGCCACCGCTGGATTGGGTGCAGTATGCAATACAGCAGTCAGCCTTGTCCACCAGGGCCCTGTTTCTCCGGTTCATACACTGCGGTGTGTAGTCAAATGAAGCATACTCTACGCTGTCACTTTCATCCTTTATTCTTTCATACATCCGCTTGTCCTCTCTGCTCCATTTATCTGCCTGACTTATGCAGGGCAGAATCAGATGCAGGCGAATGTTTTTATACATCATCTTCAGTCGCAGCACAGTCAGCGCCGCCAGAGTGTCAAACCCCAGTGCCCCACCTGCGTAAAAATCTGTATATCCTTCTTTGATTTTATTTTCCACAGTTTGCCTTAACAGAAACAGCACACGGTAATAACTTTCCTGTGGTATAACCCTGTGGCCTGTAAAACAGCAACTTTTTCCTCTTGCCATAATATCTCCTTATACAACTGATAGTTGTATTTTAGCATACTTTTTGTGAAAAATAAAGTGCTTTTTGCGATAATTTGAAAATTTCACAAATAAAAAAGACCACATATGTGGTCTTTTGGTTATATTCTTTTTTCTATCCATTGCAGAATGTCTGTCATTGCACTCTGGGCTTGCCCGCCTGCATATTCGTGCAGCAGGTCGTGCCTTGCCCCTGTAATCAGCAATGTTGTTTTATCTTGTATTCCGGCTTTTTCCATTGCTTTTGCCACTGCAGACACACCTTTGCCCATATCGCCCACTGGGTCATCACTGCCGCTTATCAGCATTACCGGCACAGTTTTGTCCACATTTTCATAGGCTGTGGCGCTGCCGGTGCCCTTCATTGCCATCAGCAAATCCCTGAACAGCCCTGCGGAAATACTTTCGCGACACAGTGGGTCGGCGATGTATTTGTCCAGTTCACTGTTGTCGGCACACAGCCAGTCAGCAGTTGTCCTGTTTGGCTTGAACTTGCTGTTGTATGTATCAAAAGACAGCTTCTGCACCAGTGGTGTAGTGCCGTCAATACCGGCTTTTTTCACCTGTCCGTTTACAATGGCAACCATTGCAGACAGCACAGCACCCGGCTGGTGGCCTGTACCCATAATCACAGCCCCGGCGATTTTATCGTTGTAAACATTTATATATTCCCTTAACAGGAAAGAACCCAGGGAAAAGCCCAGCATAAAGCGCGGCACATCTGCCAGTGTGCTGTCCAGATGTTTTGCGAAACAGTGCATATCTTCCAGGCTGTACTGCCAGCCTTTTTCGCCAAAAGAGGCACAGTGGCTGTCACCGGGGTTTACACCGTGACCACGCAGATCAAAACCGGCCACAGCAATACTGTTTTCGGTCATAAATGCGGCAAAATCAGCATATCTGCCAATATGTTCTGTCATACCGTGTATCACCTGTATCACGGCTTTTGGCTTGCCTTCAGGCAACCATAAAACGCAGTGCAGGTCAAAATCCCGGCCGCCTTTTAAAGAAAATCTCTGTTCAGTCAAAAGAAAACACCTCGGTTATGCAAATATAATCAGCAGACCTACCAGCATACCGCCAATGGCAGAAAATGCAGGCCGCTTGCTGTGGTACATCAGTATTGCCTGTGGCAGTATTTCGCCAAATACTACATACAGCATAGCACCACTGGCAAAACCCAGGCTCAGGGCCAGACCCAACGGACCTATTTCGCCCAGGGCAAAGCCCAGCAAAGCGCCGATAATTGTTGGTATACCGCTGGATGCAGTAATCAGCACAGCTTTCCATTTTGGCATGCCGCCTGCAATCAGCGGCACAGATACAGCCATACCTTCAGGAATGTTGTGCAGACCAATCAGTACAGCCAGAGTTATTGCAGCCGCACCCATTACAGCATCGTTGCTGGCATAGGATGCACCGATTGTCATACCTTCCGGTACATTGTGCAGTGCAATGGCACTGGCCATTACCACACCTGCAATAAACAGTGACAGTTTGCTGTCGTTGTTCAGATAGTGCTGTTCCAGATGGTCACTGTGAATCAGTTCATCCAGGTCGTCAGCTGTTTTTGGGTGGTTTTCATCTATGTGTGGCACCTGTGGGTTGGTTCTTTTGTCTATAATCCAGTTCAGCAGATAAATTACTGCCACACCCAGGGCGATGGCAAAAATAACCATGCCTATGCTAACCTCTGTTTCTATTGCTTCCACCACCAGGTCAAAGCAAACTACGCTTATCATTACGCCACCGGCAAAGCTCAGCAGCAGGCTTACAATTCTGTTGGAGTCTTTCTGCAGCAATGCGCCTATCAGACCGCCCAGACCTGTGCCCACCACACCTGCTATTGCAGTGGTCATTACCAAAGTTCCAAGAACACTCATAATATTCCCTCTTTTCCGGCAGTTTTCTGCCTTTACTTATATATGATACCATATCAGTTAGCTTTGCGCAACTGTATTTTAAACCTGTCTGTTGCCAGCCTCAGCAACCCGGTTGATACAAGGCTTAATAGCTATAAACTTATTAAAGTTAAGAAAATACCGGTTATTAACCTTAATAAATAAAATTAATATTTTTATTGACCTTTTAATAAAAGCTGATATAATAAAATCAAACTAAATGGTACCGCGGTAATTTCAAGATATTTAATAAAGGAGAAGCAACTATGCAAGAAATCAGATGCCCAAGATGTGGCGAAGTTTTCCAGGTGGATGAAACAGGTTATGCCGCCATCGTAAAACAGGTAAGGGACAAAGAGTTTGAAAAAGAAATTTTATCCAGGGAAAAGGCCCTGCTGAATGAAAAACAAACTGCTGTGGAAATGGCTGTTACCAGAACAGAGGCAGAAAAAGACAGAATCATCGCCCAGCTCCGTGCCCAGCTGGAAAAGGAAGCGGCAGAAAAACAGATGGAAATAATCCGCCTTAAAAATGAAATACAGCTGGCAAAATCAAACACTGAACTGCTGATAAAAGATGCTGTGCAGGAAAAAGACACAGCTATTATGGAACTGAAAAATAAAATCCAGCTGGATAACAGCCAGTGGGAACTGAAAGAAAAATCCATAAATCAGCAGCACGCTGACGAAATCCGCCGCAAAGAGGAAGAAATTACATATTACAAAGATTTCAAAGCCAGACAGTCCACAAAAATGATTGGTGAAAGCCTGGAACAGCACTGTGAAACAGAGTTTAACAAACTGCGCGCCACTGCCTTTCCAAATGCCTATTTTGAAAAAGACAATGATGTAAAAACAGGCACCAAAGGTGACTATATTTACAGGGAAAAATCTGAAGACGGCGTGGAATTCATTTCCATTATGTTCGAAATGAAAAACGAAATGGACACCACAGCCTCAAAACACAAGAACGAAGACTTTTTCAAAAAGCTGGATAAAGACAGAACAGAAAAAGGCTGTGAATATGCAGTGCTGGTGTCTATGCTGGAATCAGACAATGAATACTACAACACAGGCATAGTGGACGTTTCATACCGTTATCCTAAAATGTATGTGGTTCGTCCACAGTTCTTTATTCCTATTATTACACTGCTGCGAAATGCTGCCCAGGGCAGTCTGAAATACCGCCGAGAACTGGAACTGGTGAAAAACCAGAATATCGACATAACTCATTTTGAAGAAGATATGAATGATTTCAAAGAAAAGTTCTCCCGTAATTTCCGTCTGGCCAGTGATAAGTTCAGAACAGCCATAGATGAAATCGACAAAACCATCGATCATCTGCAGAAAACAAAGGCTGCACTGCTGTCCAGCGAAAATAATCTGCGCCTGGCAAACAATAAAGCCGAAGACCTGACAATCAAACGCCTTACCCGCAACAATCCTACTATGGCCGCCAAATTCGCCGAACTGGAAAAGGATAAATAATAATATCGTCCTGTCTGTGCACCAACTGTCACCCTGTCATTCTGAGCAATACAGGCGCGAAGAATCGCACGGCCACAGCGCGGTATTGTGTCATTCATAGAACTGCAAAGCACTGGTAATACACAAATCAAAATGTCATTCAGAAACATGTCCTGTTCTGAATGACATTTTTGTTATTGTGTAGAGACAACCACCAGCTATGCTGGTGGAGAAATGCTTAGCTTTAAGCATTGAGCGTAGCGAGATGTCATTCTGAGCAACTTGTTGCGAAGAATCTTTGCACTGGTGTTATGTGGAATTATTACTTTGCAGATAGTTCTGGAACAAAGATCCTTCGACTCGTTTTACT
>JAFZDX010000131.1 GCA_017560985.1 Oscillospiraceae bacterium | reverse complement strand
CATTATGTGCTGAAATGTCTGCGAGATGATGCAGACTTTGTGCCACAGCTGGACTTTGTAATGGAAAAAGACGGGCAGATTATCGGACAGATAGTTTTTGTAAAAGCGGCTATCACCAAAGATGGCGGTGATGTATTGCCTGTGCTTACTTTTGGGCCTATATGCATAGAAAAATCCTATCAGAAAAAGGGATACGGCAAAATTCTGCTGGATTATGCTCTGGAAAAAGCGGCAGAAATGGGATTTAACGCAGTGTTTATCGAAGGAAATATCAATTTTTACAGACACTGCGGGCTGACCTATGCCAGACAGTTTGGCATAAGATACCACGGCCTGCCACGGGGCGCCGATGATTCCTTTTTCCTGGCAAAAGAGCTGAAAAAAGGCTGTCTTGACGGCATAACAGGTGAATATTCCACACCAAAGGGATATTTTGCCCCTATGGAACAACCTGAAGAATTTGAAAAATATGAAAGTACCTTTCCCCACAAAGAAAAACTGAAACTACCAGGACAACTGGGATAAAACCACACCGCTGTGCATAATGCACAGCGGTGTTTTTACTTTGTGGCAACAGCATAACTTTTAAATTTTAAGGCGAGCTACCTTTCCCGTAAGACAGAATAGTGTAGCCTGAATTTATACAAACAATATTCCCTCTTTATTTCTCTGCCCTAAAATTTACAGTCCAGTTCCCTGTTATCAATGTGTCACAGGTGATAAACCAACCATAAACCTCATATTCAGGGACATGCTGTGGCTGAATATCCAAAAAAATATATTCTTCATAGGAGGACACTCCGTCTTCTGCAAATGCCGATATGCTGGCCTGGGGCATAATTATATTTCCGGTCTGTGGATGTTTTAAATAAACATATCCATGGTTGTCTGTCTGCCTGATATTGTCATACAAAACCTGTATATGCAGGTTTTCATCTGTACAGCCCACACCTTCCTTATAATCGGCTGCTGTTATTGTAACTCCGTCAACCGGCCATACAGTTTCTGCCTGTGTCATCAGCATTTCTGCTTTATCCTGTTCTTTCAGTTCTTTTAACAATCTTTCATCTGTGGAAGACCACCCTCTTTTTTCTTTTAAAACTGTTGGCGGATTATGCGTTATATTTGCGGTATTTATATCTATCTTATCTTCAAAAGTATTTTTCCCTGTGAGAAGCTGTTTTACCGAAAAAGAAATGTATTCTTTATGCAGTTTTTTTGCGTTGTCTGCCACTATTTCAATCATAAATGTGGCAGTGCAGGTTTTTTCGTCATAGCTGACTTTCTGGCAATGGGCAGTGGTGTCGTAGCGTGTGTTTATATCGTAGCTGTCAAACAAATCCACTGTGCTGTCTATTCTTCCACCCTGTAAATCTGTAACGGCAATAAAAAACTGTGCTTTATTGTCCTGAATACAAATTGACACTACTTCCATTTTTATCCCATTATCTTCACAGGAAAGTTGCACAGGGGTAAAGTTCTGTGCAATTTCAGGAAAATATCTATACAACAAATCCATAAATCCGCCACTGCTGACTGCCATTACCGGTAATGTAACCAGTATAAAAACACAGGCCACAGTCAAAGTCAGCGCCGCTTTTTTCAGTCTGTACAGTTTTCTGTTTTCAGTCGCTGTGGATATTGTTTTTTCAGCACAGGCGACTGCTATTTCTTTTTTCATTTCATCGGACAGTTTTATTTTATCGGTACATTCTCTCAACAAGTTATAATCCATCAGCACATCTCTCTTTCATAAATTTCTTTCAGTAATCGTCTTCCCTTTTTCAGTCGCATTTTCACTGCGGAAGGTGTACGGTTTATTATTTTTGCAATCTCATCCACAGAATACCCTTCTATATAATGTAATGTCAGTACTATCCTGAACTTTTCTTCCACCTTTATAAGTGCATCAAATATTCCACTGCTTTCCTCAAGGCAGTATATCGCCCCAATATCTTCTATATGCAAGTCTGCCTGCCTTTTTCTTTGGCGCAACATATCTATGCATATATTGGTGCACACCTTTGCCAGCCATCTTTTCAGATGTTGTCTGCTTGCCAGTCGGGGGGATTTTTCTATGTATTTTATAAAGGTAGACTGCACAGCATCCTGGGCATCCATCTGATTTTTCAGGATAACAATGGCAATCCTGTACAGCATATCCCCATATTGTGCTATCAGATTTACATAGCTATCTTTTTCCACTAAATCACCTCTTTATATACAATACGATTAAACAGCGTTTCTGGTCAATTTATTTTAAAAAACACAAAAAATGCACCGCTTACACGGTGCATTAGTCTTTGTTTATTCTATTTTTGCCAGTGCTTCATCTGCCAATGGCATATCGGATGTATATTTGCCATAATGAGATTCAATAACAGTCATATCGCCATCAATATAGAACCATGCAGGTGCCTGTTCTTCGTTGCCTTCGTATTCGCCGTGAACAATGCCCAGTTCGTTTAGGATACCTGCTTTGTACCGCTGTTTTGCTTTGTCTTCTTCAGTCATTGTGTCTTTCCAGCCTGGTTTTCTTTCGCCCAGTTCCAGTGTTTTATACAGTTCCTGCTGTGTATCGCAGATAAGATGGAAAGGCAGTGTCTTGTCAATCATATCGCGGAGTACAATTTCCGGTTTAGACTGCATAACCACCACAATGTTTACACCCTTTGCGTCAAATTCAGGTTTTTTCATTGTCAGCAGATGCACATCCAGTCTGCATGGTGGGCAGCCCATGTAGCGCAAAAACCAGAACATTGTTGGTTTGCCAGCTGTGATTTCGCTGATGGTCAGGCCTTCGTTCAGCTGATTGCCCAGAATAGTGTTAACTTTGAAATCAGGGAATTTATCCCCTTTTACCAATCTTGCCATAATACACCTCGTCAAAAAATTTCTTACTTACAATATACAATATTATAGATATATACACAATATCATAGCACAAATTTTTCTATAACTTTTGCCACACCGTCTTCAGTGTTTGAGGCGGTGACATAGTCTGCGGCATTTTTCACCTTGTCTACCCCGTTGCCCATTGCCACACCCAGACCCGCATACTCTATCATAGAAAGGTCGTTTGTCTGGTCGCCTATGGCTATTATTTCCTGCTGGGAAATACCATAATATTCACCCAGTTTTGCCAGTGCCACAGCCTTTGATGTCTGTGCGGAGAAAAATTCCATAAAATATGCACGGGATTTTATAAATGTGGTGTCTTTGAGATGGCTGTGTTTCAGCTGTTCTATGTATTCGTCCAGTATTTCCGGTTCATCGTACCACAGGAATTTGGTGATGCCCCGTTCCAGCAGGCTGTCAAAATCTGTCAGCAGATTTGCCTTTGTGCTGGTAATCTGTTCATAAAAGGCTGATTTTTCCCCTAATTCACTGGCATAAAGCCTGTTTTTTGACCAGAGAATAAACATTACACCTTTTTCCCGTGCAAGATTATACACCCGGCGGGCATCTTCTTTGTCCATATCCTGGCTGAAAAGTATGTCGCCTGTCCCGCTGTGTACAACCACAGCGCCGTTATAGGTTATAACAGGACAGTCCAGCCCCAGCAGGTCAATGTATTTTTTCACACCCTGGACAGGTCTGCCTGTTGACAGCGTGAAAACCACTCCCTTTTCTCTGGCTTTTTCTATGGCTTTCAGGGTGGCGGTGGAAATTGTATCGTCCGGCTGCAGCAGGGTACCGTCCATATCTGTGGCTATCAGTCTGTATTTCATATTTTCTTCCTTTTGTTTAATAGTTATATTATATACCAAACTTTACCTGTTTACAAATATGGACAAAAATTTTCTGTTAAATTATAATGTAATCAGACATATATAAAAGGAGATTTTACTATGCTGGAAAACGGAATAAAAGCCCCTGATTTTACTTTGCCTGACAAAGATGGCAACCTGGTATCACTTTCAGATTTTCTGGGCAAAAAGGTTATTTTATATTTTTATCCAAAAGACAACACACCTGGCTGTACACGCCAGGCCTGCGCCTTTGCATCAAGCTATGAAAAATTCAAAGAAATTGACGCTGTGGTAATAGGCGTCAGCAAAGATTCTGTGGCGAGCCACGCAAAATTTGCCGAAAAGCACGGCCTGCCTTTTATACTTCTGTCCGACACAGAACTGGTGGCCATCCAGGGCTATGACGTGTGGAAAGAAAAGAAACTGTATGGTAAAGTAAGTATGGGTGTGGTGCGCACCACATATATCATCGACGAAAATGGCATTATCGAAAAAGTGATGCCAAAGGTAAAACCAGACACAAACGCCGCTGAAATACTGGAATATCTGAACACAGCAAAACAGTAAAGTCATATAAAGGAGCAGGACAATGGGTAAAAAAGCCAGTGAACTTGTAAAATATTACAATAACGGAAACGGGCCTGTGATAGGTACTGTGCACAGAAATGTACTATACCAGGACGGGCTATATTTTAAGGACATAGACGGCAGTGGCGTGATGAAAGATTACAACGACTGGCGCCTTAGCCCAAAACAGCGCGCAGAAAGCTATGTAAAACAGCTGTCTGTAAGAGAAAAAATAGGCCAGCTGTTTATCGCTGACTGGCGTATGGGCATTTATCAGAAAGATGAAAGCAAACGTGACGAAAGCGGTCTGCTGGACGAAGCTCCTGTGGTAAAAGGCGAAAACATTTTCGCACGTCAGGACCTGCCTGGCACCACCGATGCCATAAACAACTGGTTTGTACGCCACTTTATATTCAGACAGAACCCTACACCACAGCAGCACACCGACTGGATTAACCAGTTGCAGGCATCTGCTGAAAAATGCGACCATTTAGTGCCTGTGATAATTGCATCCAACTCCCGCAACGAACACGGCGAAATGGTGTTTGGTATGAATGACAGCAGTGGCGTGTTTACCGAATGGCCAGGCACACTGGGTATTGCGGCGGCTATCAAAGGCGACAGCATCGAAATTATAGACAGGTTTGCCCAGACTGTGCGCAAACAGTGGGACGCTGTAGGCATGAAAAAAGGCTATATGTATATGGCCGATGTAATGTCAGACCCACGCTGGCAGAGAACCTATGGCACATTTGGGGAAGACCCACAGCTGATTACAGAAATATTCGGCAGAATGGTGCCAATCGTACAAGGCAGTGAAAATGGTGTAACACCGCAGGGTATTGCCATGACTGTAAAGCATTTCCCTGGTGGCGGTACACGAGAAAACGGTTTTGACCCACATTATGCAATGGGCCAGTGGAATGTGTACCCAACCCCAGGCAGCCTGCAGAAATATCATCTGCCTGCTTTCCAGAAGGCTGTGGACAAAAAGACAGCATCCATTATGCCATACTATGCAAAACCCGCCCTGGAAAAAAGTGCGGCACAGACAGACTGCAACGGTGATATGCTGGAAATGCAGCCATACGGCTTTGCTTTCAACAAACCGTTTATAGATGGCCTTTTAAGAAACCAGATGGGTTTTGAAGGCTATGTAAACTCTGACTCCGGCATCACAGGCAATATGTGCTGGGGTGTTGAAATGTTGGATGTGGCTGAACGTGTGGGCTTTGCCATAAACCACGCAGGTGTGGATATAATCAGCGGTGCTTTCAACATTGATGAAGCGATGGAAGCATATGAAAGAAGCAAAAATGATTATTACGACACACATCCTGTTCCAGCAGGTTTCAGAAAAGAAGACCTGGTGCTGACAGATGAGGTGCTGGACAGGGCTGTGGCCAGAACACTGGAAGAACTGTTTGCCATTGGCGCATTTGAAAACCCGTACCGCGATGCTGAAAAAGCGGCAGAAATAATTTCAGACGAAAAAGATAAAGCGGAAGCTGCGCTGGTACACCGCAAATCAGTTACACTGCTGAAAAATGACGGCACTCTGCCACTGACAGCAGAAAAACTGGCAGGCAAAAAAGTGTATGCCGCCACATTCTTTAAAAATGGCGACCAGGCCCCAGGCGAAAACGAAAAACTGCACACTCTGCTGGCAGATAAAGTACAGCTGACAGATGACTATAATGAAGCAGACTATGCCCTGCTGATGCTGAACCCATCCAGCGGTGACTATTTCAGCGCCACAAAAGGTTATCTGGAACTGGAAATCTGCGAAAACAAAACTGTGTGTGATATAGATGATGTGGGCAGACCAACCGATACAACCCACAGCGAAACAACATTGGCAGGTATGGGTGAAATAGAAAAAATTGCCGCTGCGGTACACGCAAAAGGCGGCAAGGTAATAGCAAATATCAACATCACCCTGGCCTGGCAGGTAAGCGGTGTGGAAAAACTGGCTGACTGTCTGCTGGCAGGTTACAATACATTTACAGACGCCACACTGGATGTAATACTGGGCGAGTTTAATCCAACAGGCAGACTGCCAATCACCCTGCCAAAAGACGACAGCGTGATTGCGGTAAACAAAGATGGCGTGTGCATCAGCCCTAATGATGTGCCAGGCTATGATAAAGACCAGTATATGCCTGACGAAATGAAAGACGAAAACGGCAAAGCCTATGCCTACCGTGACAGTATGGGCAACTATTACGAAATGGACTTTGGTCTTTCATACTGATAAAACATTACGATAAATGGTACTTGGTTTAAAACCAAGTACCATTTATTTTTATAAAATCAGCCTATTTTGCATAGATGAAAAAGCAGGGTATGTAAACTCCCTGCTTTTTATTATTTATTTTAGTATGCCTTTGACAGCGTACTGCCGTCTTTCAGGCTCTGGTGCAGTGTGTACTGCTTGGGTGTGCCGTCCCTGTCCACATAGGAAAATCCCCTGGTTATAAGCACGTCGCTGTGGTTTATACATATTGCAAAATAAACCGGGGTGTTTGCCGGCACCTGGGCATAATTATAAATGGCCTGGCCTGTGGTCATGTTCACACCATCGTGGGAAATGGTATTTATTCTGAAAGACATAACAGGCTGGCTGAAAGATATTTTGAAATAAGAAGCGTATGGTGAATTATCTGTATACTTTTCGCCGCCATATGCAGAAAATTCATCTTTTGAAATATCAGTTATTGTTATTTTTGCCGGCGGATTTGCCACCACAGTCACTTTTGCCTGGGCTGTAACACCATTGCCGGAGGTTACTGTTACAACAGCTTCCCCTGCTTTTACCCCTGTCACAACATTGCCGCTTACTGTTGCCACTGCCGGCTGTTCTGATTTGTATGTAAGTTTTGTGCCATAGTCTGCATTCAAAGGGTAACATTCCCCTTTCAGTGTGGCGGTTTCACCTACATAAATTTTAATGTTTTTCAGATTTACAGACTCAACTGGCTGTTTTACAGTTAGCTGGGTGGATATTTTTTCTGTTTTTGTTTCATCTTTATAGGTGTAAACCTGGGCTTTGCCTTTGGAGATACCCACAGCAGTGCCGTCATTGTCCACCTTTACCACATTTGCATCGGTAGAATAAAAGTTTTCCCGTGGAATTTCGTACTCGCCCAATATGATAAGGGAAACGCTGTCCCCTTTCATCAGCACAATGTCCTGCTCCAGCTGTGTTACGTTTACTATTTTGTACACTGTAACAGGTATTTCCACCGTCAACTGGTCGGCAGTAACAGTGATTGTTACCCTGCCTTTGGATTTTGCCGTAACAATGCCGTTTTCATCAACAGCTGCAATATTTTCGTCAGACACTGAATAGGTCACTGCCGGAATATACTCATCATAAACTCGGTTGATAGCACATTCATAAAAGCCGAACACCTTTTTTGTTGTTTCAAGGTTTGCTGTGCCCTTTTCCACATCGGAAACAAAGGAAATATGCTCTGAAAGTTCAACAACAGTATCTTCCCCATCCCTGAGCATAAATGCGCTGTCCAGCCTGTCCTGGGACTTTATCAGAATTTCAGCAGTCTGGGGAGTGTAGTGATGTTCCCTGTTTACTTCGTATACAAAAAGTCCCCCCACAACCAAAACAGCAACAGCTATAACTGATAAAATTTTTGTTATCTTTTTACCCATAATAACCTCCGGCCACATATTACTATAAATATAGCACAATTTTGTTGCCATAGCCACAATTATGACATAAATGTAATATAAAAATGGCATCCGGCATAACCGGACACCATTTATCTTATAAGCTATGCATCACACTGATACCACAGTTCTGCCATACCCAGGTTTGCCACGTCACCTTTTCGGAAACCTGTTTCCTTGTATTCGCCAGTGATTGTGCCGTTCAGCAGACCTGTGGTCAGGTCAAGGTAGTCTTTTACAATCTGTTTTGGAATCACAGTGCCGTCGTGACCGATGGCAAGGGCTGTGTAGGATTTTTCTTCTTCCCACAGTTTTTTAACAGTGTCGTGATAGCGCTTTATCAGCACAGTGTCATTGTCTGGCTGGCGCATAAGAATAATGCTGTTGTTCACTGTGTCACCACTGAACAGTATGCCACTGTTTTCATCCAGATAGCACACACCGCCTTCTGTATGGCCCGGGGTGTGAATCACCGTCAGAATTCTGCCGCCCAGGTCAATTTTATCCCCGTGGTTTACAGCTGTATACTGAAATTCAGGAGATGGATTATCCCGCGGAATAAGTGCCAGCAGGTCTTCCACTTTATATTCCGGGCAGCGTACAGCGCCGCGGGATTTTATATAGAAACTGCGCAGACCGTTGTAACTGCCGTCTGGTGACATTTTCATCATAGACTGCCACAACCCGTCGTCAGCAGGGTGCATATACACTTCTGACTGCGGAAAGTGGTACAGCCCACCATTGTGGTCAAAATGGTTGTGGGTCAGCAGGATAACAATCGGTTTGTCTGTAAGGCTTTTTACCACCTGTGCAATATTGCCTATTCCACAGCCTGTGTCAATAAGTGCCGCAGTGGTTTCTCCCTCTATAAGAAAGGCATTTACCAGTTTATATTCACTGATGCACCAGGAACGCGGTGCTATTTCTATAACGTTGTGCTGAGGTTTCATTATATGTCCTTTTCCGTTTTTATTTATATTCTATCACATAAAGTCAAATATTTACAGTTGCTTTTCTGTTATGTTAAAATAAAGAAAAGAAAAATTTGAGGTGACAATATGAAAAAAACCGATATACATCTGCATCTGCAAAACCAGAAAGGATTAATGGAAATGTCTTCACCTGTAGAAGAAATGATTCCACATCTTGATGAACTGGGTATAACCCACGGCGTACTGATGTCTATTTCAGATGATTGGAACCAGCACAACATTTTGTCTGTACAGCAGTACCCAGACAGATTCAGCTGGATGTGCCACATAGACATTGACGGCAATATAGAAAAGCAGATAGAAGAATACAAATCCAAAGGCGCAATCGGCATAGGAGAAATCACCCATAACCTGTGGATTGAAAACGAAAAAATCCAGCGGTTGTTTGCCGCTGCTGAAAAGTGGAATATGCCTGTGCTGTTCCATATGAGCGGTGAAGAAGGGTTCAGCTATGGTATCTGCGACAAACCTGGGCTGACAATGCTGGAAGATGCACTGAAAAAATATCCAAAGCTGAAATTCATTGGTCACAGCCAGACTTTCTGGCACGAAATGACAGGCGATGCCGCCACAGACACAGAAAGCAGAAACCAGTGGGGTCAGGGTCCTGTAAAACCAGGCGGAAGAATCCCATATCTGTTTGAAAACTACCCAAATCTCTATGGCGATTTGTCCGCCAACAGCGGTGGCCAGGCAATTATGAGAGATGAAGACTTCGGTCTGGAATTTTTACATAAGTTTGCAGACAGACTGTTTTTTGCCACAGATATGGTAAACGTGACTATGAAGTTCCCGCTGGGTGAATATCTGGACAGACAGCACGCACGGGGCAAAATATCCACTGAAGATTATGAAAAAATCTGCTGGAAAAATGCAGAAAAATTAATAAATAGACAGCTGTAACAGCAAAAGGCACTCCTTAGGGAGTGCCTTTTATTTTATTATTCGCCAACAGGTTTTACTGTGCGGAAAATATATTCCAGTTTTTCAATGTCTGGCTGTGCCATTCTTACGCCGTCATCGCCCCAGTGTAGAACAGGGTCTGACTGCTGTTTTGTAGCTGTCCATACTGGCAGGTTTTCGCCGTTTGGATTGCCTGTTTTTGCAAAATTGCACAGGTAGTCTGTCATTGTGTCTGACAGCTGCCAGTCCAGTTTTTCAAACGGACGCCAGCAGTTTGCCAGTGTGCCAAACCAGTACCACAGGTCAGATGAATGCCAGGAACCGTTATCATCACCTGGCAGCATTCTGTCCATCATCCAGCTCCAGGAGTCCTGCTTGCCCTGCCGTGTCTGTAAAACAGCCCAGTCTTTCATCATTTTAAACAGCAGTGGGCTCATCATATCGTGGCTGGTTGAACCAACAAGATATGGTATGTTTTTAAAACTGCCTTCTGCCAGAATTTCTGTGCTGGATTTTGTCAACAGCTTGCCGTCTATACAGATCGGGGATGTAAAGCCTTTCATTTCCAACTTTTTCTGCGCTGATTTCCAGCTGTCCCATAGTTTCTGTGGTTCAACTTTTCGGAATTCTTCCAGAGAGGCACAACCGCATTCTTCCATAACTGTATTCCACAGTCTGTAGCTGTCCTGTGCAGTTGTATTGATTGGGAAATATTCTGCTGTGCCGCCTGCGCTGGACATTACAGCCTTGGCAAACATACCATCTGTCAGCGGTGAAAGGCACAGGACCTGCACGCTCATTGCACCGGCAGACTGACCCATAATTGTAATATTGTCTGGGTTGCCACCGAAGGCACAGATATTTTCCCTTACCCACTGCAGTGCGGCAATCTGGTCAAAAATGCCATAGTTGCCTGTGTGGCCTGCTTCTTCTGCAAGGCTTTCAAGACAGGCAAAGCCCAGAGGACCCATACGGTAGTTTATTGTAACGGCCACCACATCCTTTGTTGGCCATACAGGACCGTCAAAGTGTTTTTCGTGACCACAGCCACCGTTGAAACCACCGCCGTGAATATAGAAAATAACAGGCAGTTTGCTGTTTTCGTCTGCTGTTTCAGGTGTCCATACATTCAGAAACAGACAGTCTTCGCTGTATGTATAGCTTTCGCCTTTGCGGAATTCGTTGTAGTAAAAGGCTTTTTCCGGCATTTCGGCTTCGTTGTAAAAAGAACGTGGCTGGAATGAACAGTTGCCGTACTGTGTGGCATCATAGATGCCCTCCCAGCTTTTTACAATCTGTGGATATTCCCAGCGGCCTGCTGTGGCATAGTGTATGCCTTTGTAGGCTGTAACACCGGCCTGTCTGCCAGCTGTACCTTTAATCTGTCCGCAAGGTGTGTTGATTATTTTTTTCATAATATAATCTCCTTAAAAGCCAAAATATCTCATAGCATTGTTGTAAGAAATGCCTTCCACAATCTTTTTCAGCACTTTGTCATCATTTGGATATTCGCCATTTTCAACCCAGGTACCGATAAGATTACACATAATGCGGCGGAAATATTCGTGACGTGTGTATGAAAGGAAGCTGCGGCTGTCAGTCAGCATACCGATAAAGTTGCCCAGCAGACCCAGGTTTGCAAGGGAAACCATCTGGTCAGTCATACCCACCTTGTTGTCATTGAACCACCAGGCACTGCCGTGCTGGATTTTGCCCCGGCAGAAAGAATCCTGGAAACAGCCAATAATAGAACCGATTGCCGCATTGTCATTAGGGTTCAGTGAATAAAGGATAGTCTTTGGCAGTTTGTCTTTTTCTGCCAGGGCGTTGAGGAACTGTGCCATCTGGCCAACAGGAACATTGTCGTTGATACTGTCGATACCGGCATCAGGGCCAAGGGCAGCAAAAATCTTTTTGTTAAGGTCGCGGCGCACACCAAAGTGCATCTGCATTACCCAGCCTTTTTCGCTGTATTTTTCGCCCATAAACAAAAGAATATATGTTTTGAATTTAAGAATTTCTTCCTGTGTAAGTTCTTCACCTGCCAGACGTTTTTTGAAAATGGCATTCACTTCTTTTTTGTCTGCCGGTGCATACATCACAAAGTCAAGACCGTGGTCAGAAACAATACATCCTCTTTCGTGGAAGTAGTCAATTCTTTTTGCAAGGGCATTTTTCAGACAGTTGATACATTCAATTTCAATGTCAGCCGCCTTGCCCAGTTTTGCAATATATTCAAGATAATCCGGCTTTTCAATAGCCACCGCTTTATCAGGGCGCCAGGCTGGCAAAACTTTCACATCAAAAGTTTCATCAGCTGCAATTTTTTCGTGCCATTCCAGGGAATCAATAGGGTCGTCTGTGGTGCAGAGAACTGTAACGCCGGAATTTTTGATAAGGCCACGGGCAGACATATCTGCCTGTGCCAGCTTTTCATTGGCGATATTCCACACTTCTTCTGCACTTTCGCCATTAAGCCAGCCGTTGTAACCGAAATATCTCTGCAGTTCCAGATGACTCCAGTGGTACTGTGGGTTGCCGATAGCCATTTCCAGGGTTTCTGCCCATTTCTGGAACTTTTCCCTGTCTGGTGCGTCACCTGTGATGTACTGTTCTTCCACACCATTGAAACGCATCTGGCGCCATTTGTAATGGTCATCGCCCAACCATACCTGTGTAATGTTGTCAAATTTTATATCTTCGTAAATCTCCTTTGGAGAAAGGTGGCAGTGATAGTCCACGATAGGCATTTTTGATGCGTAATCGTGATACAGATGTTTTGCCACTTCGTTGTCCAGCAGAAAATCTTTATCCATAAAAGGTTTCATAAAACACCTCTCAATTAAACACCGCTGTATGCTGCATAGCCGCCGTCGATTGGGATAACTACACCGTCAACAAAGCCGGATGCTTCTTCGCTCATAAGGAACAGTGTTGCACCAATAAGTTCTTCTGTTTCGCCAAAACGGCCCATTGGTGTGCCTGCCAGGATTTTGCCTGTTCTTACAGTTGGTGTGCCATCGTCATTCCACAGCAGTTTTGCGTTCTGTGCTGCATCTTTATTACTGTGCTTTTACTTTTGCATTTTCATCCTTTTCCCATACTTCACCAGGCATTTTGTCGTGCAGCGCCCACACGATACCCTCTACGCCAAGTTATATCTATTATAATTATTATATCTTACTGCAAATTTATTTTCAATAAAACATTTCCCCCTCAGTGTACGTAGTATTTTGATATTTATAATGATGTAGTATCATATACAAAAAAGTAGCCAGCATAACTGCTGACTGCATAAATTATTGTAATATACAAAAAACCGAATCTATCACCAATAGGTGTAGGATTCGGATTGTTTTAAAAGAATCAAAGTTGGACTCGCCGCAGCAGGCGGCGCACATTGCTACGCAACGTGTCTCCCCATTCGGGCCGACGGCCTTGCCGCCACAGCCTAACCAACAACCATTCAGGTTGTTGGTTGCGACATCTGCCATTGTGAAAATAAAAGTTGTACAGTCGCCGTCCTGTTCTCGTCCAACTGTTAAGACAAAATAGACAGATGATATTTCATGTGTTGGACTCGCCCTTACGGGCCACGGCCTAAAAACAGTCCACCGGACTGTTTTCTATACGGCCTTTCGAGTCCATTTAGTAAAAACGAAAAAAATAGAGACAGGACTTTGTCCTGTCTCTATTTTCTTGGCTCCCCAAGTTGGACTCGAACCAACGACATCGTGATTAACAGTCACGCGCTCTACCGACTGAGCTATTGGGGAATATATAAAAAGCCAGCGCCTCCCTATCTTCCCAGGACGTCTCCATCCAAGTATTTTCGGCACT
>JAFZDX010000130.1 GCA_017560985.1 Oscillospiraceae bacterium | reverse complement strand
TCAAATTTCCGCGATTTGTAGCAGACGCAGCATTCCACACTTGTGCAGCGTTAGGGGTATGGGGCGTATCGCAACGCCCCATGCTTTTGGTTCTTTTCTCAAGAAAAGAACGATAAATCACATTAAATGTGATTTATAAAAGAGAATAAAACTGTGGTTTTATCAATGCGGGCGGATAATATCCGCCCCTACGGGGTGGGTAGTAACGGGCTGATGTGGGCATCAGCCCCTACGCGAAAAATATAAAATACAAGCTTTTGCGAGAAAACGGGCTTCGCTCACTCGGAATGACAAAATACCACTCTGTGTATTTATAACGGGACGTCGAGGGCGCCGTCCCCTACGCGCTTTTCCACACCACAATCTGTTCGTCCTATTCAAATTTTTCCATCTGATCATATACTACCACTCTATGCTATCACATACAGCATCAGGCACAGCAGTATGAGCTGCTGTGCCTGTTAACTGTTTTATGAGTGTAGCCCTTTACAGCGGTTTTGTTTTTTATAATCAGGACTGCTGCACCCTAATCAACAAATTACCATTACAACAAACAAAAGGTGAGCTTTCGCTCACCTTTTAATTTTTGAAATTATTTTGCGTAATCAACCGCACGGCTTTCTCTGATTACATTTACTTTGATCTGACCTGGGTAATCCAGTTCATTTTCAATTTTGGCAACAATGTCACGTGCCAGAATAACTATCTGGTCGTCATTTACTGCCTCTGGTTTAACCATGATTCTTACTTCACGGCCAGCCTGTACAGCATAGCTGTTTTCTACGCCTGCAAAGCTGTTGGAAATTTCTTCCAGTTTTTCAAGACGTTTGATGTAGTTTTCCAGGTTTTCTCTTCTTGCACCTGGACGTGCAGCGCTGATAGCATCTGCTGCCATTACGATAAATGCAAGCGGAGTCTGTGGTTCAACATCGTTGTGATGTGCCTGGATTGCGTGAATAACCGCTGGAGATTCTTTGTACTTTTTGGCCACTTCAACACCGATAGATACGTGTGTACCTTCGTATTCGTGGTCAAGACCTTTACCGATGTCGTGGAGAAGACCGGCACGTTTTGCCTGTGCCACGTCCATACCCAGTTCGCCTGCGATAAGACCGGACAGGTAGCTTACTTCCAGAGAGTGCTTCAGCACGTTCTGGCCATAGCTGGTACGGTATTTCAGACGGCCGATAAGTTTAACAAGTTCTGGGTGCAGGCCGTGGATGCCAGCTTCCATAACTGCTCTTTCGCCTTCTTTTTTGATTGTGATTTCCACGTCTTTTTTAGCTTTTTCCACTGTTTCTTCAATTCTTGCAGGGTGGATACGGCCATCGGAAATAAGTTTTTCCAGTGTCTGGCGTGCCACTTCCCTGCGTACAGGGTCAAAGCTGGAGATTGTGATTGCTTCAGGTGTGTCGTCGATGATTAAATCTACACCTGTTGCTGTTTCAAGTGCACGGATATTTCTGCCTTCACGACCGATAATTCTGCCTTTCATTTCGTCACTTGGCAGTGGTACCACACTAACCACGGCGTCAGCAGAATGGTCAACTGCACAGCGTGCAATAGTCTGTGTCAGCAGGTTTCTTGCCAGTTCTTCACTGTCTTCTTTCAACTGGTCTTCATAAGCTGTGATTTTAACAGCTTTTTCATGTGTCAACTGTTCGTCAAGTCTCTGGAGAATCAGGGCTTTTGCAGCGTCCTGTGAAAGACCGGAAATAACTTCCAGTTTTTCCAGCTGGCGCTGTTTCATCTGTTCAATTTCATCCAGACGGGCAGAAACCAGCAGTTCTTTCTGCTTGATATCTGCTTCTTTCTTTTCAAGAGCATCTGTTTTCTTATCCAGGTTTTCTTCTTTCTGGTTAAGTCTTCTTTCCTGGCGGGATACTTCGCCACGACGTTCTTTCAGCTCTTTTTCACCTTCGGCCTTCATTTTGTATATTTCATCTTTGGCTTCCAGCAGTGTTTCTTTTCTTTTCTGTTCAGCTGACTTGATAGCGTCATTGATAATTCTTACTGCTTCTTCTTCCGCACTGCCGATTTTTGCTTCGGCTTCTTTGCGTCTATGAGATACACCCATGTTGAATGTAACAAATCCAACAATGGCTGATACAATGAGCACCACCAAGACAACAATCCATAATGGTAATGTCATAATGGGTTACTCCTTCAATAAATGAATTTGCGTTTTTAATATAATTAAATTTTATATATGTTATATGATAATGGTACTTATTATATATAATACAAATTTAAAAATTATTATGCCACTTTATATTTTAAATCCCATTTAGCAAAATGTCAAGGACATATACTTAATCTTTAATTTGATAATTAAATAACAAATTGTATTTTGTGTATTGACATATGTAGTTTAAAGTGGTAATATGAACTTACAGCGTTGATACGGACAAGTTTTGTAAGATAAATTTTTCAGAGAGCCTTTGGTTGCTGCGAAAAGGTAGATTTACTTATAAAATACCACCGTTGAGCCGGCATGGCGAACCGTGCCCGGGTAAGACCGTTATATCTTGCAAGAGTGGCAGTATATACTGCAATTCGGGTGGAACCGTGGGGGAATTATTACACCTCATCCCGTTTGGGATGGAGGTGCTTTTTTATTTTATGGCACCAAAATTCCAAAATCTGTAAATAAAAGTAACTTAAAGAAACAGAAAGGGAAAAATTATGATTAAAGTTACACTGAAAGACGGCTCTATCAAAGAGTTCGAAAACGCACTCAGCCTTGCTGAAATCGCAAAATCCATCAGCCCAAAACTTCTGGAAAAAGCAACAGTAGCAAAAGTAAATGGCGACATCAAAGACCTGAGAGACATCGTTGATGGCGACTGTGAAGTTGAAATTCTTTCCTTTGAAGACAAAGACGGCAAAAAAGCATTCTGGCATACAGCCAGCCACGTTATGGCACAGGCTATCCTGAAATTCATCCCAGATGCTAAACTGACAATCGGTCCTGCTATCGACAATGGTTTCTACTATGACATCGATACAGACGTTGTTATCGGCGAAGAACTGATTGCAAAAATTGAAGAAGAAATGCTGGCTATCGCTAAAGCAGGCAGCGAACTGAAACGCTACAACCTGCCTAAAGAAGAAGCTCTGGCAAAATTCCCAGGCAATGAATACAAACAGGAACTTATCAACGAACTGCCAGAAGGCGAAGAAATCTCCTTCTACGAACAGGATGGTTTTGTTGACCTGTGTGCAGGCCCACATCTTATGAACCTGAAACCAATCGGCGCAGTTAAAATTATGTCCGTTGCAGGTGCTTACTGGAGAGGCAACAGCGAAAACAAAATGCTGACACGTGTTTACGGTATTGCATTCCCTAAAAAGAAAGAACTGGATGAATACCTGAACAGACTGGAAGAAGCTAAAAAACGTGACCACAGAAAACTGGGTAAAGAACTGAGACTGTTTGAAATGGCTGACGAAGGCCCTGGCTTCCCATTCTTCCTGCCAAACGGTATGATCGTTTACAACACACTGATGGATTACTGGAGAGAAATCCACAAACGTGAAGGTTATGTAGAAATTTCTACACCTATTATCCTGAACCGTCAGCTGTGGGAACAGTCCGGTCACTGGGATCATTATAAAGAAAATATGTACTTCACAAAAATTGATGAAGGCGACTATGCTGTTAAACCAATGAACTGCCCAGGTGGTATGCTGGTTTACAGAATGGAACCACATTCATACCGCGACCTGCCAATGCGTGTCGGTGAAATCGGTCTGGTACACAGACACGAACTTTCCGGCGCTCTCAATGGTCTGATGCGTGTAAGAGCATTCCATCAGGACGACGCTCATATCTTTATGACACAGGAACAGATCCGTGACGAAATCAAAGGCGTTGCAAGACTGTTTGACGAAGTTTACAGCCTGTTTGGTCTTTCCTACCATGTTGAACTGTCCACAAGACCAGAAAACTCAATGGGTTCAGACGAAGACTGGGAAATCGCAACAGAAGGTCTGCGCGGTGCTCTGGAAGACATCGGTCTTGACTACATCGTAAACGAAGGCGACGGCGCATTCTATGGTCCAAAAATCGACTTCCATCTGAACGATGCTATCGGCAGAACATGGCAGTGTGGTACAATTCAGCTGGATATGCAGCTGCCAGAAAGATTCGAACTTGAATACGTTGGCGCTGACGGCGAAAAACACCGTCCAGTTATGATTCACCGTGTTGCATACGGCTCTATCGAAAGATTTATCGGTATCCTGATTGAACACTTTGCAGGCGCATTCCCAACATGGCTGGCTCCTGTACAGGCAGTTATCATTCCAGTTTCCGAAGCACATAAAGAATATGCTTACGAAGTACAGAAACAGCTGGATGCTGCTGGTATACGTGTTAAAGTTGACGACAGAAACGAAAAAATGGGTTACAGAATCCGCGAAAACCAGCTGCAGAAAGTTCCTTACATGCTGGTTGTTGGTGATAAAGAAATCGCTGACGGTGCAGTTGCTGTTCGTGCAAGAAAAGAAAACCTGGAAGGTCCAATGCCAGTTGCAGAATTCCTTGATTACATCAAAGCAGAAATCAAAGAACGCAGACTGTAATATAAAACTTTCAGTTTCAGAACATAATAATTACTCCCCTGTTTTCACAGGGGAGTTTTTTATTAGGCTTTATGTGGTATTTCACAGTAGGATACCCATTGAAAAATCACATTTATAATGATAATATATTATTAATAAAATACGTATAAACAGGAGAAAACTATGAAAAAAATCGGTATGGTTGGCGGGCTCAGCTGGCAGTCAACTGTGGACTATTACAGAATCGTAAACGAAGAATCCAACAACCGTCTGGGTAACAAATCCACTGTGGAATCAATCATCTACTCCACAGACCTGGAAAGAAAATACAATCTGGTTACCAGCGGTCAGCTGGATACACTGGCACAGGAATTTATCGAAATTGCACAGAGTCTGGAAAAGGCTGGTGCTGACGTGGTAATTATGTGCACAAACACAATGCACACGGTTTTTGACCAGATTCAGGCAGAAATCAACATTCCTATGATTCATATTGTTGATGCAACTGCACAGGCTATCAAAAAAGCTGGCAAAAGCAAAGTTGCCCTTTTAGGCACTACATTTACAATGACACAGCCTTTCTACAAAGCAAAACTGAAAGATGTTTATGGCATTGACACTGTTGTGCCAAAACCTGAACAGATGGAAGAAATTATGCGTGTTATTGAAGAAGAACTGACATTCAACATCATCAAGGATTCTTCAAAAGAATACTTTGTAAATGTTATCGAAGAACTGAAACAGCAGGGTGCTGAAGGCGTTATTCTGGGTTGCACAGAAATTCAGATGCTTATCAAACAGAAAGACAGCCCTGTGCCTGTATTTGACTCTACAGAACTGCACGCACTGGCTGCCCTGGACTATGTAATGGGTGAATAATTACAAAAAAGAGATTATCCGCCGATACTCTCTTTTAATTATCAATTTTTTACCAGAACATAAAAGTGGTCATCATAATACCAAGAGCGAATACAACGCCTATCAATATGCCAAATACTGCAATAATCATTGTAGCCCTGGCATAAGCACGTTTATTTGCATTTTCCTGCTGTACAAAACCAAGGTAAATCAGATAAATAAGACCGATTACAGGAATACCGGAAATCAGCATCATCCACACAAAGTCTGTTGTGGACAGTGTCTGGTCTGCAGCTGTCTGCTGTGTCTGTGGCACAGTGTATCTGTTCTCATACTGTACCC
>JAFZDX010000129.1 GCA_017560985.1 Oscillospiraceae bacterium | reverse complement strand
CCCATCTACAATGTAAAAAACAAAACTCTCCCGCCATACATCGGGAGAGTTTTATATTTGTATTATTTTATTCTAATTTTTCCCCACAGAAAGGGCAGTGGGTGGCTTGGCGGGATAGTCTTGGGTCAATTCCGGAATCACAGTGCGGACATTTTAAATATGTGGCTGACACATAAAAAAGTGAGAAAAGCAACCCCACAACTACTATAAATATAGGTGTCTTTAAAAATGTATCCTGTAGCGCCAAACCCAATAATGCAAAAACCATTTCTGCTATGAAGATAATATCCAATAGTTTTCTTGCTTGTTTAAAAGACATACCATCACCTCATCACTTATTACCCTAATATTATATCACAACTATGATAAATCTGTGTAAGCTAAAAACTATGTTTTTTTTTAATAATTTTTGTACAAACTGTTTAAAAATGTTGATATTATTTAACTAATATGTTAAAATAATATGGTTATGATTATTAATTTATTTAGACATATATAATTTATACGGAGGCATTCGTGAAAGATTATTTGAATCAGATAGAAAAAAGACGTACCTTTGCTATCATCTCTCACCCTGACGCCGGTAAAACCACACTTACAGAAAAACTTCTGCTTTACGGTGGTGCTATCCAGCAGGCAGGTATTGTTAAAGGTAAAAAAGGTGCAAGAGCTGCTACATCCGCCTGGATGGAAATTGAAAAACAGCGTGGTATCTCTGTTACTTCTTCAGTTATGCAGTTCAACTACAATGGTTATTGCGTAAACATTCTTGATACACCTGGCCACCAGGACTTCTCTGAAGACACATATCGTACACTTATGGCTGCAGACAGTGCAGTTATGGTTATTGACGCTGCAAAAGGTGTTGAAGCACAGACTAAAAAGCTGTTTAAAGTATGTACAATGAGAAATATTCCAATTTTCACTTTCATCAACAAAATGGACCGTGATTCCCAGGACCCATTTGACCTGCTGGAAGAAATTGAAAATGTTCTTGGTATCCAGACATATCCTATGAACTGGCCTATCGGCAGCGGTAAAGAATTCAAAGGTGTTTATGACAGACACCGCAAAGAAATTCTTGCTTTCCAGCACGATGGTAAAATCGGTGTTAACCAGGCCCAGGTAATCAAAGCCAAACTTGGTGACGAACAGCTGGATGACCTTATCACACCAGAACTTCATTCCGTACTTTCAGACGATGTAGAACTGCTGGACGGTGCAGCATACGACTTTGATACAGAAATGATAAATACAGGTAAACTTACACCTGTTTTCTTTGGTTCAGCCCTTACAAACTTCGGTGTAGAACCATTTATCAAAGAATTCCTTGCACTTACCACATCACCTCTGGCACGTCATTCTTCTGCTGGTATGATTGAACCAAAAGAAAAAGAAGATTTCTCTGCTTTTGTATTCAAAATCCAGGCTAATATGAACAAAGCTCACCGCGACAGAATCGCATTTATGCGTATTGTAAGCGGTAAGTTTGAAAGAGGTATGGACGTATTCCATGTACAGGGTGGCAAGAAAGTTCGTCTTTCACAGTCCACACAGCTTATGGCCAGCGAAAGAGAAACAGTTGATGAAGCCTTTGCAGGTGACATCATTGGTATCTTTGACCCAGGTATCTTCTCAATCGGTGATACTATCACAACATCAAAAACTCCGTTTACATTTGACCCGATTCCAACTTTTGCACCAGAACATTTCGCCCGTGTATCCCAGGTTGATACAATGAAGCGTAAACAGTTCGTAAAAGGTATGGAACAGATTGCACAGGAAGGTGCTATCCAGATTTTCAAAGAACCAGGCGGCGGTTTTGAAGAAGTTATCGTTGGCGTTGTTGGTGTTCTTCAGCTGGAAGTTCTGGAACACAGACTGAAAACAGAATACAATGTTGACATCAGAATGCAGTCTCTGCCATACCAGTTTATCCGTTGGATTGAAAACGAAGATGTAAATCTCCGTTCTCTCAATATCACAAGTGATACAAAGGCTCTTGAAGACTTTAAAGACAGAAAACTGCTTCTGTTTACCAGCCAGTGGAACATCAACTGGGCAACAGAAAAGAATCCTGACCTCATTCTTGTTGATGTGGCTCAGAACTAATATGTAAATTAAATAAATTATAGGGCAGACAACCTTGCACAGCTAAAATGTTGCACAGGAAAAGTCTGCCCTTTTTGATTTAATTATGCTATAATGAGAATATGTAGGGGACGATGCCCTCATTGTCCCATTGAATCGATGTTTATTAAACGAATTGTTAACTAACGAATAGAAAGGATATAAAGATGATTTTAGAAAAAGAAAAGAACTGGTGGAAAGATGCTGCAGTTTATCAGATTTATCCAAAAAGCTTTTATGACTCTAACAATGACGGCTTTGGTGATATCGAAGGCATCCGTCAGAAACTGCCATACATCAAAAGCTTGGGTGTAGATGTAGTATGGGTTTGCCCATTTTTTAAAAGCCCACAGGCAGACAATGGCTACGATGTTGCCGACTATTTTGAAATTGACCCTATTTTCGGCGGCAATATGGAAGATTTAAGAAACCTTATTGACGACACTCATAAACTGGGTATGAAATTTGTTCTTGACCTTGTGGCAAACCATACATCAGATGAACACGAATGGTTCCAGAAAGCTCTTGCAGGGGACGAAAAGTATATGAACTATTACTATTTCCGCGACCCTGTAAACGGCAAAGCACCATCAAACTGGGCCAGTGTTTTCGGTGGCGGCGCCTGGGAATATGTACCACACCTTGATAAATACTATCTGCATATATTCCACAAAAAACAGCCAGACCTTAACTGGGAAAACAAGGAAGTTGTAGACGAAGTTATCAATATTATGAAGCATTGGGCAGAATACGGTGTAGACGGTTTCCGCCTTGATGCTATCAACTATCTTTATAAAGAACCGGATTTCCCATCTGTTGAACCAATGCCAGGCTCTGAATTTGGCTTTGGCACAGAACATTATGCAAACAAACCAAAGGTTAACGAACACTTTAACAGACTGAACAGGGAAGTGTTCGGTCCATATAATATGATGACAGTTGCAGAGGTTGCGTATATCAATGGCGACCAGGCCAGACGTTACTGTGGTCTGGAAAAACCTGAAGTTGATATGCTTTACCTTTTCGAACTGCTGAACTTTGACCAGGATGGATATGATAAATTTGCACCACTGCCATTTGATGTAAAAGCATTTAAAGAAGCAGTATTTGGCTGGCAGGAAGAAATGAAATATTTCGGTCATCTTGCTCTTTTCTTCTCAAACCACGACCAGGCAAGAAGTGTTTCCCGTTTTGGCAACGACAGCGATGAATATCGCGACCTGTCTGCAAAAATGCACGGCAATGCAATGTATATGCTGAAAGGCACACCATATATCTACCAGGGTGAAGAACTGGGTATGACCAGCCTTGACTATACAGATGTAAATGATTTCCACGATGTTGAAGTGCCATTTATGTGGCAGGAAAAAGTTGTGGAAGGCGGCGAATCCCCTGAAAAATGGATTCATCTGTTCAACACACGTTCCCGTGACGGTGGCCGCAGCCCAATGCAGTGGGACAGCAGCGAAAACGGCGGCTTCTCAAAAGTGACACCTTGGCAGAAAACCAACGGCAACTATACAAAAATCAATGTGGAACTCCAGGAAAAGGATGAAAAATCTCCACTGAACTTCTATCGTCAGCTGCTGAAAGTGAGAAAAACACTGAAATCCGTTATCTATGGTACAGTAACTCCATTTGATAATGACAGCGATGCTACTTTCTGCTATAGCCGTGATTTTGAAGATGAGCAGGTTATTTCTATCAACAACTTTAAAGATTACGATGTACAGGTTAAACTTCCACAGGGCAGATTCAATGTTGTGCTGTCCAACTACGGCGATGTTACAGAAATTGAAGATACAGTAACTCTCCGACCATATGAAGGTATTACTGCAGTAAAAATTTAAAAAATAACAGGGGCGGCACAAGACCGCCCCTGTTTATATGACTGTTCTTTTATTGAATCTCAATTTGTTTTTTGATATAATAGAAGCAGAAGGGGGGAGATGCTATGACATTTGATAATCTGAAAAGAAAGCTGAAACTGCACCGCCGGCTGATTTATATTTATCTTGTTATTTCATTTGCTGGCTCATTGTTGTTCCGAGTTAGGAAATACAACGTTGTAACACACACTTTGGCAAACATTGCCGGCAGCGTGGCCGGAATTGTGATTTTCAGTATCTGTATAATTGGCACAATATATTCCTCGCATTATATAACTTCCCACACAAGATGCATCAAATGCAAAAATCAGATAGACCTGAAAACCCTTCTGAGGATGGAAAGCTTTAAATGTCCACATTGTGATTTTGAAAGATTCAATAATGACGAAGCAGAAATATGGTTTAAATAAAATAAAAATCCGTTGGAATTTTCCAACAGATTTCTTTTGTTTAATTGGATTTATACACCCAGAATAATGCCAACCAGTGTACCCATATAGTTACCGATAACATAACCCAGAACACCTACCAGCATTGCAGGGCCAACCAATGCTGACCAACCCTGTGAAATTGCCATACCGGCAGCAGTTGTAGGACCACCGATGTTTGCATTGGAAGCAATAATAGCATCTTCCAGTGTTGCACCAGCCAGTTTAGCGCCAACAAAGCAGAACAGCATATTAACACAAACCATGATAAAGCACAGAACCAGGAACAGTGGTGATTTTTCAATAACTGTCATAATGTTTGCTGGTACGCCGATTACAAACAGGAACAGATAAATCAGATATGTACCGATTTCCTGTGAACCATTCATTTTTTCAACAACCTGTTTGTTGAAGAATGTAGCTACAATAACAGAAATTGTAGTAATCCACACATACTGTGAACCAAAGAATTTACCAACAAAATCCTGGAATGCAGTTGGGTTTTCAGCAGGCACCATACCTGCAAAAATACCTGCAATGATATTTGATGCCCAAACTACTGCAACAGCATATGCTATGTTCATAGCAATGTCTTTCAGGGAAATATCTTTTCTGTCCCAGAAAGCAGCAGCCTGTGTTTTGCCAGTTGTTACACCAGATTCCACTTCATCAATGTATGGGTGGCTGAATCTGTTTCTGAACCATTTCATACCAGCGATGAAAATCAGAACAAAGAAGTATGCAGCCATCAGCAGGTTGTCAGCAACAGTTGCAGCAGCAGCTACGTCTGTACCTTTCAGTCCCTGTGCACTGGCCATAGCGGCAAAGTTTACACCACCGCCGATGTAAGAACCTGTCATCATTGATGCCACACCTGCCAGGTCGCTGATATTGCCGCCGTTTGCAACATAAGCACCTTTCAGTGCAAAGAATGAAATCAGTGCGCCTAATGTAGTACCCACAGCACCCATCAGGAAAACCACCAGCATCTTGCCAGTCAGTTTGCCGATTTTGTTCAGGTTACACTGCAGAAGCAACAGAGGAATACCTATCGGAACAACAACGCCCCATACTATATCATCATACAAAACACAGTTTGTAGGGATAATACCAATATTTGCGGCAAACATTGCGATAATAAGAGCAATGATAGCGCCTGAAACTTTTGATGCCCAGTTGTATGTCTGTTCCAGCCAGATAGACAGGGCAACAGTCATACACATAATACCCAGCAGTCCCCAAGTATTGTCTGCTGTGATAAGTGTAGTACCAAAAAGACTTTCCATTAATGTCATAGAAATTCTCTCCTTATTCATATATGGTAATATTTTTGGAAGTAAATGCATCCAAATCCATAATAAATTATATTATACAATGCGAAGAAAAATTAAACAAGAATAAAATTGATTTTTTTATAAAATAAAACAAAAAATCGGCAGGGAATACCTGCCGATTTAAATATTGGTTCAATTACAGAGTTTTTCTCCAGGCAACTTTGCTTTCTTTGTCTTTTTTATCAACAAGTTTCAGAGTCATCTGGTCAGCCCAGTCCCAAGTTTTTGCAGCCTGTGAATGAACAAAGTCTGTCAGGAATGCTTTTGCAGCTTCTGGGTTTGTTTCTTTCAGTTTAGCATATGTTTCTCTTACTGCTGGAACGATAATATCCCATTCTTTTTCCATTGCTTCAACTTCTTCTTTAACCATTTCTTCGCCGAACTGCCAGTTAAGTTCTCTTGTCATGTTCAGCATATGGAATGCCCAGTAAGCTCTGTCACTGTGGTATTTAAAGTCGTCTGCAACAGGGTTCAGATGTGTGAACTGTGTGGATGGAATATCCTGCCAGAACCAGCCTTTTGGTGCAGCTGTGATAGCTGGGAACCATGGCTGATATGGGCTGTTACATGGACGGAGAGTTGTTCTCCATACAGTTGTCAGGTCAGCATCATCCTGGAATTCGATAACAAGGCTTTCGATTGTTGTGTCACGGCATACACCATAGTACTGATGAGGTGTAGCTGTTGGGTCTTTTGCCAGCAGTTCTGGATGTTCTGGGCAGTGTGAACGCAGAATATCTTTCAGGTCTTCTTTATCAAACAGTTTTGGTGCTTTGATAGAGAATGTGCGGTGTGGCATTGGATCGCCGCCTGTGATTTTGCTCCAAGCGATGTCAGAACGGTCCCAGTTGGATTTAACGTCACTGTTTTCACCCTGGTATGCTGCTGTGTAGTCAAAGTCGGAGTAGTCGCCTTCAACAGCAGGTGTGTACCAGCCATTGCGGATAGCATAACCAACTACGTCTTCAGACCAGTAGAAGTTTTTGTGTTCTGTGTCAGAGAAGTCAACTTCGTGGATGTTCAGCCAGTTTGGAATGTAGTAAATTTCGTCGTCACCAACTCTTCTTGCTACAAAGTTATTACCAACTGTCAGCTGTACTACCCAACCTTCGTCTTTATCAACGATGTGGTAGGAACGTGTTGAACGGTAACCGAAGTCTTTCATCAGCTGTGCTACTACTTCTACACCTTCTCTTGCTGTTTTACATCTTTCAGCAATCAGTCTTCTCATACCATAGCCCAGACCGCCTGTGTATGGCTGGTTGGATTCTTTTGTGGAAACACAGCTGTCAGATACAACTGCAACGCCCCATTCGTTTACGAAACCATCAGCAAATGGTTCGCCGCCTGGGCAGCGCAGTTCGCTCCACATATAGCCCCAAGTTACAGGAACCTGTGGTACTACTGCATCGCCATCATCAAATGTGAGAACTTCGCCTTCTTTGTGTTCCATTCTTGGAACAACATGTGTCTGGATAACACAGTTCATATCGTCTTCGTTGTGGCCCAGCAAAACGCGGCCTGTTTTGGAAGCGTTTTTACCTACAATAATAGTACTGCAGTTGTCCCAGTTTTCGTGAAATTTTTTTGCCATAATAATTATCCTTTCGAATTTAATAACAAACAATATCTGTACACAGTGGGTGTACATACCTATAAATATTTTAACATTTATATCAAACTAATTCAATAAATCCCAAAAGAAACAGCTGTACAAAATATACAGCTGTTTTTGGTGATTATTACAGTTTGCTTCTCCAGAAATGCATTCTTGCGGCGTGTCTTGCATTTGTGATTTCTGTCAGTGTTTCGGATGCCCAATCCCATGCGCGCTGTGCCTGCTGTGCAGTATAGTCTGTCAGCATCTGTTTTGCGTATTCAGGATTGATTTCTTTTACTGCTTTGTATGCAGCATCCATTGCAGGTTTTGTAACTGCCCATTCGTCTTCCAACGCTTTGATGGAGGACTGCAGTTTATCCTGTCCGAACTGATAGTCAAATTCCATCATATTCTGCAGTACATGGAATGCCCAGTAAGCATATCTGCCGTCGTATTTCAGTTCAGATGGGTCAACTGCAAAGTGGCTGGCCTGTGAAGCTTTTGCATCTATCCATTCATAACCTTTTGGCAGTTTTGTGATACCCAGATACCATGGCACAAATGGTGCGGCACATGGTCTTGGGCTGGAACGCCATACACATGTCAGATTAACATCGTCGTTAAATTCTGTGATAGTAGTTTCGATAGTTGTGTCACGGCAGATACCGTAGCGGTGAGGGGACATTGTTGGGTCATCTTTCAGGTCTTCACCGTGCTGTGCATAGTGGGAGCGCATAATTGGTTTCAGGTCTTCTACACCGTATTTTTTAGGTGCTTTGATTGAGAACACTGTGCGGTACTGTTCTGGGTTTTCGCCTGTAATCTGGCTCCATGCCAGGTCAGAACGGTCCAGGTTGGATTTAATCCAGTGACCAGCACCCTGATATGCTTTAGCATAGTCAAAGTCGGAGTAGTCGCCTTCAACAGCAGGTGTGTACCAGCCGTTGCGGATAGCATAGCCTACAACATCTTCAGACCAGTAGTAGTTTTTATGTTCTGTGTCATTGAAATCAACTTCGTGGATTGTCAGCCAGTTAGGGATGTAATAGATTTCATCATCACCAACTCTTTTTGCTACAAAGTTGTTACCAACTGTCAGCTGGATAACCCATGCTTCGTCTTTGTCACAGATGTGGTATGAGCGGGTAGAACGATAGCCGAATTCTT
>JAFZDX010000128.1 GCA_017560985.1 Oscillospiraceae bacterium | reverse complement strand
GGTGTTCAAAATGGACCTGGTAATGATGAGCGTGGTACTGCTGGGTTTTATAGCCTTTGTGCTGTACAGCGCCATCAGCAGACTGGAAAAACTGGCTGTTAAAATGATAAACCATATTTAGGAGGACACTTTTATGAACTTTAAAAAAATTACAGCCGTTGTTATGGCAATGGCAGTATCCATGTCTTTGCTGACAGCCTGCGGCGAAAAACAGCCACAGGACAAGGAACTGGTAAAACTGACTGTAAGCGAAGTTACACACTCCATTTTCTACGCACCAATGTACGCAGCCATAAACAACGGATATTTTGAAGATGCAGGTATTGAAATTGAACTTATCAATGCAGGCGGTGCAGACAAAGTTATGACAGCCCTGCTGACTGGCGGCGCTGATATAGGTTTTGCCGGACCGGAAGCAGTAATCTATGTGGCGGCACAGGGTAAGGAAGACTATCCGAAAGTTTTTGCCCAGCTGACTGCCTGTGACGGTTCTTTCCTGATTGGCAGACAGCCTGTGGAAGATTTTGACTGGCAGAGCCTCAGGGGCAGCACCATACTGCCAGGCAGAAAAGGCGGCATACCTTATATGACATTGGAATACTGCCTTAACCAGAACGGTATGGAAGTTGGCAAAGATGTATTCTTTGACGATTCCATTTCTTTCAACGCAATGACAGGTGCATTCGTGGCAGGCACCGGTGACTATGTGACAGTGTTTGAACCTGGTGCCACAGACCTGGAACTTCAGGGCAAAGGTTACATACTGGCGTCTGTAGGTGAAGAAGGCGGCAGGGTGCCATACACCACATATTTTGCAAACAGCCGGTTCCTGGCTGACAACAGCGGCGTGGCACAGCGGTTTACTGATGCAATTTACAAAGGTCAGCAGTTTGTTTTAAACAATGACGCCTATACAGTTGCACAGGCAATATCCCCATCCTTTGCTGACACCGATATGACTGTAATCACACAGGTTGTCCAGAGATACAAAGACATCGGTGCATTTTCAGAAAGTGGAATTATGCACAAAGAAGACTTTGACAGACTGTGCGCAATACTGACAAATGCAGGCGAGCTGAACACAGCAGTTAACTATGAAGACATAGTTGACAACAGTTTCGCACTGAAATCTGCGCAGTAAAAATAAAATCACCGCAGAATAATCTGCGGTGGTTTTTCATGTCAAATAACACCTATTGCATTTATAAGTTCCAGCAGACTTGGCGCCAGCCAGAAGCCAAAGAAACCGATTACAAAAATACCGTAAAGGAACACTTTGTCAGGTATTTTATCATATTGTGATTTATCAGACAGTCTGTCTGCCAGACTGCCATTTCCAACAGGCAGTTTAAGCACAATATTGCCAATAATTGACCCTGTGAACAGCACCGGTGTGGTAATCCATACGTAAGGGATGTTTACCATAAAGTCTGCCAGTGGTCTCCAGTCAGGGCTGGTGATAACCTGCACCCCAAACAGATGACACAACAGGCCGCCGTCAAACAGCACAGCACCTGTCTGGCTGGAATAGTTGTACAGCGCAAACAGGAAGAAGCCTGCCGCCATAACAATATCCATATAGTACCATGGCGCTTTGTTTTCCTGCAGCTGTGTTGTAATAACCACAAAAGGAATCATCAGCACCAGCCACTGCGGATGCCAGTAAATATAATTGAACAGCAAGCAGAACACAGCCATTGGTATATACACAGCCAGGTAGTCCCCTGTCTTTTTGTTTTTTGGTACATAAAGGAAAGAAACAAAAACAACCAGTGCATACAACAGTATAAACACAGGAATTTCACGCATACCCATATTGTCTGTCACCTGGAACATTCGGTTTATCATTGCCTGTGTAAACACAGCGGCATTGCCCGTTCTGCCCCAGAAAAGCAGTGTGGTTGGAATATACAGCCACAGGCTCATAATGCCATACTTGATTATATTGAGAATTTTCTTTTCCCTTACCAGCACCAGTGGCACCAGAATCAGCAGTGGGAAGAATTTGAAAACAACACCTACACCCATAATCAGGCTGAATTTTGTCATATCTCCCTTTACATAAAGACACAGCGCCCACAGTGTAAAGAACAGGCACAGTGTGTCATACTGACCCATAGCCATTGGTGAGAAAAATGCCACAGGGTTAAAAATAAAGAACATCGCCGCCAGGCTGGCCTTGCTTTCTTTCAGTCCCAGTTCCATACACAGTCTTTTTACCATATAGCCACAGCCTGTAAAGAAACCTACACAGACAATTTTTGCCCAGTAAATAATAAACATTTCATTTAAAGGCAAGCCGAAAATATGGTTGAATATGAAAACAGGCAATTCCCACAGACCAAACAACATATATATCATAATGTTGTAGTTTGCAACATTTATGTAATAATAGCTGTTGTTGTGTGCGGCACAGAATTCATAGAAATTCATAAAATTGCCGCTGAAAACACTTTCCAGAAAAACATAGCTGTGGTTTGCAGTTTCCCACAGGTCTGGGTGCGACATAAAGAAAAAGGCAAACACAAAGGCAATGCCGAAAAACAGTTTATCGTATAATTTAAAGCCATCAGGCCACTGTAATTTTTTAGTCAGGGATTTCATACATTCTCCTTTTAAAAAGCATATATAATTATAATATATCTTTGAAATAAATTTGTCAAAAAAATTGCACCCGGAACGAGTGCAATTTTCCTGTTTTGTAAATCGTTATTACACAGGGAACTTATTTTTTACGGTTTTTATAATTTCACAAATAAACTCCAGCTGCCGTGGTGTACAGTCCGTTGTAAGTTTCAGAATATATTCACCATCAGCATTATGCATTTTATCTGTCAGCAAATCATCAGTGCCTACCTGCAGCACTGCAGCAATATCCACCAGTACAGGCAAAGACAGTTTTGTGTTGCCTGTTTCTATATGGCTCATATGGGTTACGGATATATTCACCTTTTCTGACAGCTGTTCCTGTGACAGCCCTTTTTCCCTGCGGTATCTGCGTATTCTTTGGCCTATTTCGTAGTAATTCATTATTTCACGCCCAATCAGTTAACTTCAACTTGAATTATATAGGCAAAAATTATATAATATAATAAACTGTATAGACTAAAATATGCTTATATAGTTAAACTTTATAAAATCAACCCTGTGTTGCCTATATGCAAAGGATAATTGCGTGACTTTTTGCCTGCATGGTGATAATATGCAGACAAGGACGACCACAGGTCGTCCTTGCAGTTTGTAAAAATTAAGCAGTTTTTAAGGTTTATATAACAACTTGTTAATTTTTTTATTATAAAATTATTACAGCTGATTAATAAGTCTGTGGAAAAATTCCACACACTGGTCTATTTTTTCCACTGGAATTCTTTCGTTGTCGTTATGTATAAGACCACGTTCTTCCTTTGAAAGTGCCATTGCGCTGAATTTATAAACATCGCGACAGATTCTTGAAAAATGACGGCTGTCACTGCCTGCAATCATCAGATATGGGCTGACAATGGCATCACGCCAGGTGTCGCCCACTGCTTTTTCCACCTTCTGCCATGCAAGACTGTCTGTGGAAGCATATGGCGAAGCGTCCTGTTTAACAGTAAACTGACAGGTCACATCTTTTTCGCACAGACCACGGAAATATTCCAGCGCCTGGTCTGCGCTTACATTGTTCAGCAGTCGCACATTTACTCTGGCTGTGGAAACATTTGGCAGTACATTGCCCTGTTTTGAACCCTGTGCCATTGTGGCTGCTGTGGTTGTTCGCATCATTGCATTGATTTCCCCACCCAGTTTTGAAGCCAGTTTGCATATAAGGCCTTTGAACAGCCACATATTTGCAAAAACCAGACGCAGAACAAATGGGGTATATGGGCCTACTTTATTGAACAGGCCTGCCACAGGTGGTGTAACCTGTGCTTTGAAAGGTTTGTTTTCCAGGTTTACTATTGTCTGTGCCAGTTTGCCCAGGGAAGTATGTTTTGGCGGTGTGGATGAATGTCCACCCTGACTGGTAGCTGTAAATTCCACTTCACACATACCTTTTTCACCGATACCGATTACAGCGATAGGTTTATCCACACCTGGGAACACTCCGTCTACCACTGCACCGCCTTCGTCTATAACCAGGGCTGGTTTTACACCCTGGCTTTCCAGCCAATCAACCACTGCAGGTGCGCTGATACCGGCCACTTCTTCATCACCGCTGAAAGACAGGTAAATATCGTTTTCCGGTACAAACCCTGTTGCCAGCAGGTCTTCCATAGCCTCCATAATGCCAACCATTGTGATTTTTGTATCCAGAGCACCACGACCCCAGAGCACACCATCAATTATTTCACCGCAGAATGGTGGATTTTCCCAGCGGTCTTCCTCTACGGGAACAACATCATAATGGCTCATCAGCACAGATGGCTGTGCATCACTTTTGCCTTTGATTTTAAACAGCATGGCTGTGTTGCCCAGTTCCCTGTATTCGCTGTGGGCTGTAACCTGTGGATACAGCTCTTTCAGTTTCCGTCTGTATGCGGCAAAAACTTCTTTATCAGTCTTGTCAAAATCTGCACTGGAAACAGTTTCATATTTTACCAGGGTGGAAAGATTTTTTCTTGCCCTTTCACCGTTTACCTGTACAGGCCGTGCCTGTCGTGGACCATTATCCACTGCTTTGAAACTGTTTGCCCTGAAAACAAGAACTGCCACCAGAACAACCAGTAATAATAAAATAATAATCATAAAATTCACCTCTTTGGTAATATCTTACCACAAAATGAAATAAAATCAATTTTTTGTCCCCTGAAAAAGACAATTCAGGTTTAAATATAAATCGCAGAAAAGGAGCCAGCCATGCACCAGACCAGCACATCCCCAATATCGCTGCTGTTAATCAGCGAAAACCGGCACAGCCATTATTATCTGATACAATCTCTCACCGACAATGGTTTTGTTGTGACAATAAACTGCTGTCAGCAGGTTTTGGTAGATATGCCGCCAAAATCCAGTTTTGACCTGGCAATAGTAGACTGCGCTACCACAGCCGACATTGGAATAGCACTGTGCAAAAGGCTGTGCAAAACTATGCCTGTAATAATGATAGATGGCAGTGATGATGAAAGCTGTACTATTGCTGCATTGAACAGCGGTGCTGATGACTACATAGCCAGGCCTGTGCGTCAATGGGAACTGCTGGCAAGAATAAAAAATGTTCTGCGCCGAAGTAAAACCACAGAAACACTGCACCACGGAAACCTGTCTGTTGACCCCGTCAGAGGAGTGGTATATAAAAATAATGAAGAAATATTTCTGTCTGCATTGGAATACCGCATACTGCTGATTTTTCTGGCCAATAAAGACAAAGTGCTGACAAGACAGCGACTGCTGGATGAAATCTGGAACATCGGCGGTGACTATGTAAACGACAACACACTGACAGTGTATATAAAAAGGATACGCGAAAAAATAGAAGAAGATCCGGCCTCACCACAGACAATTAAAACTGTCAGAGGTAAAGGCTATAAAATAGGTAACTGATAAAAGCCCTGTCATACAGGGCTTTTTGTTATTTACAGGTAAATAACACCGGGGTTATTTGCCCATTCTCTGGACATAATACCATTAGTCTGGAGGAATAAAACGTGTACAGAAGAATAATAAAATCAATATTGGTGTCGGCAGGGCTTTTGTCCTGTATTTGCAGTTTTACCGCCACAAAAGTGCCGGACATAATCAACATAACCTATGGACAGAAGGTAGATATACAATCTGTCCCACTGGTCAGCCTGTACCCTGTGGAAAAGGCCGCCCCCGCAAGGCAGATGTCCACATCCGGCAGCAGGGTGACATACTCTGCACGTCTGCTGGGAATAATCCCCATAAAAGATGTGGCTGTTATTTCTGACAATCAGCGTTATGTTGCAGTCAGCGGCAGACCATTCGGTATAAAAATGTTCTGTGACGGTGTGATGGTGGTGGGTTTTTCCGACATACTTACAGCCACAGGCTATAAAAATCCGGCCAAACTGGCAGGGCTGAAAGCCGGTGATATAATTGTAAGTATGAACAGTAAAACCACCCGCACCAACAAGGACGTGGAAAAGATAATAACATCAGCAGAAAACAATAAAATCAAAGTCAGTTACATCAGAGGTGATGAGCAGCACTCCACCACGCTGACAGCTGTAAAAGATACAGCAAAGGACAGTTGGCGCAGCGGTATGTGGGTCAGGGATTCAGGTGCCGGCATAGGCACAATGACATTTTATGAGCTGGACAAAGGATATTTTGCAGGGTTAGGCCACGGAATAAAAGACGTGGACACCCACCAGGAACTGCGCCTTTTATCCGGTGAAATAGTACCTGTAAAAATAACCGGGCTGACAAAAAGCAAAAATGGTACTGCAGGCCAGCTGAAAGGCAGTTTTATGACTACCATTGCCAGCGGTAAAATACTGCACAACGGAGCCACAGGCGTTTATGGTAAAGCGTATATAACAGAAAAAGACAACCTGATGGCAGTGGCAACCCCGGCAGAAATTCACACCGGAAAAGCCACAATACTGACAACTATAAACGGAACCCAGCCCCGGGAATATGAAATAGAGATTGAAAAAGTTAATCTCACCACCAGCGATGCAAACAAAAATATGGTAATAAGAATCACAGACAGCCGTTTGCTGACACTTACAGGCGGTATAGTCGCAGGGTTTTCAGGCAGTCCTATTATTCAGGACGGCCAGCTGGTTGGTGCAGTGACCCATGTTTTTGTAAACCAGGTGGATAAAGGCTATGGTATTTTTGCCACTAATATGCTGGATACACTGGATAGTATCATATACGAAAATGAAAAACCTGCAAATGCTGCATAAAAAAAGCGGAACGAAGGGCGACACTCATAAAACAGTTAACAGGCACGGCAGCTCATACTGCTGTGCCTGATGTTGTATGTGATAGCATAGAGTGGTAGTATATAATCAGATGGAAAAATTTGAATTTGTCGAACAGTTGTTGATATGTAAAACTGCGTAGGGGCGGATATTATCCGCCCGTGTCATTCCGAGCTTGCCGAGGAATCTTTGTACTATCGTTTTGTGAAAAGTATTAGTTTTAGCATTTTTTTGATAACATCCATATATGGATGTTATGTTACTTTTGGAGTCAAAAGTAACCAAAAACGCGGGGAAGCATAGCG
>JAFZDX010000127.1 GCA_017560985.1 Oscillospiraceae bacterium | reverse complement strand
GGTCTTTTGGTATATCACGCTGGCAGTAAATAAAATCGTTCATAACATCACCGATACTGTTTGTTTTCTTATTACCAGTGTAACAAAAATAACAATAAACTGCAATAAAATAAACAAAAACAGGCGGAAACTTCCGCCTGTAATTTTACGCCCATTTTTCTTTTAAAACTGTCAGCAGTGCATCTCTGCTTTCCGGTGTGAAAATACTACGGAAATAACCAACGCAGTTGTCATTTATTACCACCAGTTCCAGATCTTTGTTGTAATATACTGTGTCAAGTCCGTCAAAGTCCATTTTCTTGAAAACACTTTTGCTGCGTGCAAAGGTGGATGTGTTCATCAGTGCATTGGCTGTTTTCAGGGCTTTTTCTTCATTTTTCAGTTTGTATACATCCTGTGTCAGCCATATCAGCGGATCAAATTCTTCTTTGTCCACATCTTCACTTACATACCAGTATTTACACAGAAAATTTTCTCTATGAGAATATCCCACCGAGTGCAGATAGCTTCTGTTGCCTGTGGGGATTTCCACGCCCAGTTCAGACAGTGTTACATATCCGCCTTCATTTATTTCCGGCATAGGAATATCCGGGGAAAAGTAAGGTGACCACAGTGCTGCAAATCCAAGAATAATAACACCATATTTTAATACAGTCGGCAGTATGCCTGTTTTTTTAGGTAAGTGATCCAGTGGAATACCGGCTTTCATCTGTTTATACAGTTTATTGATGTTATATGCATCGATCGTGCTGCCCAGTGTAAAAGCTATCATAATGGCCAGAATGCCCAAAACAGCCTGTGGTGTCTGTAACCACATCAGATATGTTTCAGCATGCATGTTATGACCACTGAAAAAATTCATAACTGTAAAAATAATTATCCATACAGGCCAGTACAGTATATTGCCCAAAGCCTGTTTTCGCAAAGCTTTCAGCGTGTCAGCCTGCTGTGCAGGGTCCAGATAAAATTCTTCTGTGTCGCTGTCAGCTGGTGCGCGGAAAATATGTATAAATCCGTGACCCCACACATATTCCCAGCCACAGTCTTCGTAAACTGCCACCTGTTCTTCCGGCAGCCGTGTGCTGTCAAAAGCCTTTGGAGAAGCCACTTCCACACGGTATTTCATATCCTTTGGCTCGCCCTGTAAAAAGCTGCTTGTAACCATATTTCTATACTCTAAATGCCAGCCTTTTGCGGCCATATCGGAATAGTATTTTTCTATCTGCCCAATGGCGTAGTCCTTTGGATGAAAGGTGAATTTTCTTTTCATATTTCTCCCTCCTCTAATATTTTTCCGTCATTTACCAGCATTTTCAGACGGTCATATTCATTTTGCAAAGCCTGTCGGCCTTTGTCAGTAATAGTATAGTTTTTTCTGCGGCCGTCGGTTTCGGTCAGCTCTATCCAGCCGTCTTTGTTCATTCTGGTCAGTACGCCGTACAGCGTGCCCGGCCCCATGACTATTCGTCCGCCGGACAGCTCTTTTATTCTTTGCATCATACCATAGCCGTGGCCCGGTTTTGTCAGTGCCAGCAGTATGTAGTATGCGGCTTCGGTCATTGGTCCCTGTGTAGGCATATCCGGCCTCCTTTCCCATAGTGTTATAAAACACAACTATTATGTGTCGCGATATATCGTCTAACATAATAGTAACATAAAAATATTCCCGGCACAATACATACCGGGAAATATTCACAAATATTTTAAAAATTTAAACCTTCGGGTTTGTTTTCAAGGTATTTTATCTTGTCATTAACAAGATTTGCCATAAAGGAAAAGCAAGGGGAAACAGCAAACATAATAATAAAAATGACAGATAAATCGCGGAATGTCAGCCCTATGACAAAGAATATAAAATACAACACATTAAGAACTGTTTTCTGCTTTTTCAGCTTTTCTTTGGTATCGTGTATGCTGATTATCAGCGGCATAATTGCCAGCCTTTCCTTTTTCCTTTTCTTCTTGAAAAGAATATAGTCGATTATTCCAAATGCTATGGCAAAGGCCAGGATGACCAGCCCGGATTTAATAAACTGCCCTTTGTCTATAAAACCGTACTCACGGGCAAACATCCATAAAAATATCAGTGAACTTGCCAGTGTCTGGCCTATAACAAACTTTGCTATAAATTTTTTCAGCAATTTTTCCTTATCCATATCAGAACCTCTTTTCTTGATTTTATTATACAATAACAAAAAACTGCTGTAAATATAGCCAGGATGAAATGTGTGTGAAAGAAAAACACCTGTTTGTATAACTTGTCTAAAAATGATGTAAAAATATGCCGAAAATTTTCCTTGCGTTTTGCCATATCCTTTGATATAATTAATCGAAATGCCAAGACGGCAAATGCACACTGCTCTTGGCAGTGTGCTATTTTTGTATTATAATATAGGCATAAATAAAATTACATATATTTTCAGGAGGAACTAAAAGTGAAAAATCTGTTTAATCTTTCCAGCCTTTCAGTAGAAGAAATCAATGCTATTCTGGACCGCGCACAGCAGTTTGCAGAAGGTGAAACCAGCGACATTGCTAAAGGCAAAATCATCGCCAGCCTGTTCTTTGAACCATCCACAAGAACACAGAACTCCTTTACAACAGCTGTAATGCGTCTGGGCGGCCAGGTTATCACATTCAACACAGCAGTTTCCTCTATGAAAAAGGGCGAATCTTTCTACGACACAGTAAAATGCTTTGAAGCACTGGGTATGGACGGCGCTATCATCCGCCACAGCGAAAACGAATACTACAAACAGCTGGAAGGCATCAATATGCCAATTATGTCCGGCGGTGACGGCACAGGCAACCACCCAACACAGTCCCTGCTGGACCTGCTGACAATCAAACAGGAATTCGGTAAATTCGAAGGTCTGAAAATTTGCATCGTTGGCGACGTTATCCACAGCCGTGTTGCACATACAAACATCGAAGTTATGGAAAGACTGGGTATGCAGGTTTACACATCCGGTCCAGACGAATTCAAAGAAGACGGCCTGAACTACATCGACTTTGACACAGCTGTTAAAGAAATGGATGTTATCATGCTGCTGAGAATCCAGCACGAAAGACTTTCCGGCGAAATGGTTATGACAAAAGAAGACTACAACAAACAGTTCGGCCTCAATGCTGAAAGAGTTGCAGCTATGAAAGACCACGCTATCATTATGCACCCAGCACCATTCAACCGCGGCGTTGAAATCAATGACGACTGCGTAGAATGTGCAAAGAGCAGAATCTTCAAACAGATGTCAAACGGTGTATTCGTAAGAATGGCTGTTGTTGAAAGAGCTCTCAAAGGTTAATAGGTATACATAAAAAGGGCAAAAGAAATTTTGCCCTTTGTTATGAAAAAATATAGGTACAGTCTACAAAAAAATTATGTAAAATTTTACTATATTTTTTACTATAATACAGTAGTCAATAAGGACTATTTGTGTTAAAATAATATGGATAATATAATATCAATATTATCGGTGTAATTTTATAAAAAAATACAGCAAAACTGTTGTTTTTACAAAAAAAGTAAACGGCAGTGGTTTTGGTGTGTTTAAGTTAAGATAACAGAAAGGAAAAAACTATGCTTAATCTTTTGTTGAAAAACGGTACAGTTTATGCAGACGGCGGCTTGAAAAAGGCTGACGTTCTTATAAAAGACGGTATAGTTGCCCAGATTAGTGAAAATATCGCTGTTTGCGATGTTCCTGTTGTTGACGCTGAAAAATTGGATATATTGCCAGGGTTCGCAGATGTACATGTACACCTGCGTGAGCCTGGCTTTTCTTATAAAGAAACCATTGCGTCCGGCACTGCGGCAGCGGCCCGCGGCGGCTTCACACTGGTGTGCAGCATGCCAAACCTGAACCCTGTACCTGATGATGTGGAAACACTGAAACAGGAACAGGATATCATCGATTCAGATGCTGTAATCACAGTGCTGCCATATGCTTCCATTACAATGGGGCAGAAAGGCGCCCAGCTGGTGGACTTTGACGCACTGGCAGACAAATGCTTTGCTTTCTCTGATGATGGCAAAGGTGTGCAGAAAGAAGAAATGATGAAGGAAGCTATGGTTAAGGCCAAAGCTGTAAACAAACCAATAGTTGCCCATTGCGAAGACGAAGAACTTCTGTATGGCGGCTACATTCACGACGGTGAATATGCACGCCTTCACGGCCACCGCGGTATCTGCTCTGAAAGTGAATGGGGCCAGGTAGCCCGTGATGTAAAACTGGTGGAAGAAACAGGCGTACAGTACCACGTATGCCACATCTCCACAAAGGAAACAGTGGACATTGTAAGACAGGCAAAGGCAAAAGGCCTGCCTGTAACCTGTGAAACAGGCCCACACTACCTTGCTTTCTGCGATATGGACCTGCAGGAAGAAGGCAGATGGAAAATGAATCCACCTATCAGAAGCGCCGCTGACCGCGATGCACTGATAGAAGGTATAAAAGATGGCACTATCGAAGTTATCGCCACCGACCACGCACCACATTCAATGGAAGAAAAGACAAAAGGTCTGGAAAAATCCAATATGGGTGTTGTAGGTCTGGAAACCAGCTTTGCAGCCATCAACACATATATGGTAAATGCCGGTCACATCAGCTTTGAAAAGCTGGTTGAAATTATGGCAATCAACCCAAGAAAAATTTTCGGCCTGCCAGCAGGCATCGAAGTCGGTCAGAAAGCTGACTTCACTGTGGTAAACAGAAACAAAGTGTGGACAGTTGACCCACAGAAATTTGTTTCCGCAGGCAAATACACACCTTTTGAAGGTGTTACACTTACCGGTGACGTAGTGTTCACAGCACACGGCGGCAAAGCGGTATATAACAGTTTGTTTTAAATTAAATTGATATAAACGGGAGGAAGGCGTGCTACACGCTGATTAAAACTATGCCAAAGAGAAAAGATATCAAAAAAATTCTTGTAATCGGCTCTGGCCCTATCGTTATCGGCCAGGCTGCAGAGTTTGACTATGCCGGTACACAGGCTTGTCTTGCACTGAAAGAAGAAGGTTACGAAGTTGTTCTTATCAACTCTAACCCTGCTACAATTATGACTGACACAAAGATGGCGGACAAGGTTTATATGGAACCACTGACACTGGAATATGTTGCCAGAATCATCCGTTACGAAAGACCAGATGCTATCGTTCCAGGTCTTGGCGGCCAGACAGGTCTGAACCTGTGCGTACAGCTGGGTGAAAAAGGTGTTCTGGACGAATGTCAGGTTGAAGTTCTGGGTACAAAAATTGAATCCATCAAAAAAGCTGAAGACAGAGAACTGTTCAAAAATATGTGTGAAGAACTGGGCGAACCAGTTATTCCATCAGAAATCGTTACTTCCATCGAAGCAGGTGTGGAAGCTGCAAAAGCTATCGGCTACCCTGTAGTTCTCCGTCCTGCATTTACACTGGGCGGCACAGGCGGCGGTTTTGCTGACAACGAAGAAGAATTCCTTGTAAAAATCGAACACGCTCTGGCTCTCTCTCCTGTACACCAGGTTCTGGTTGAAAAATCAGTAAAAGGTTACCAGGAAATCGAATTTGAAGTAATGCGTGACGCAGCTGACAATGCTATCGCTATCTGTGATATGGAAAACTTTGACCCAGTTGGCGTACATACAGGCGACTCCATCGTTTTCGCACCTTGCCAGACAATCAGCGCTGAACAGAAAGCAATGCTGAAAGCATCTGCTCTGAAAATTCTCCGTCATCTGGAAATCGCAGGTGGCTGTAACGTACAGTTTGCCCTGAAACCAGGCACAATGGAATACTACCTGATTGAAATCAACCCACGTGTATCCCGTTCATCTGCTCTGGCTTCCAAAGCTACAGCTTACCCAATCGCACGCGTAACAGCAAAAATCGCTGTTGGTCTTACACTTGATGAAATCGACATCAGCGGCATCCCAGCTATCCACGAACCAGCTATCGACTACAAAGTTGCAAAAGTTGCACGTTTCCCATTTGATAAATTCACATCTGCTTCCAAACAGCTGTCCACACAGATGAAAGCCACAGGTGAAGTTATGTCCCTGGGTCAGTCTGTACAGGAAATTATGCTGAAAGCCGTTCGCGGTCTGGAAATCGGTGTAGACCATTTTGAAATGAAAAAATTCAAAGACTGGTCACTGGAAGACCTTATGAAAGAAATCGTTACACCAACAGACGAAAGACTGTTTGCTCTGTGCGAAGCTATCAGAAAAGGCGCTACAAACGAAGAAATCGCAGACTCTACAAAAATTGTTATCGAATTTGTACAGATGCTGCGTGAAGTTGTTGAATACGAAACAGTTCTGGCTGAAAATGTAAAAGATGTAGAAGTTCTGAAAAAAGCAAAAGATATGGGCTTCTCCGACAGCTACATCGCAAGAGTATGGGGCATGAACAAACTTGACCTGTACCGTTTCAGAAAAGAAAACGGCGTAATGCCAATCTACCGCATCGTTGACAACGTAGAACATCAGCAGGACTATGTGCCATACTTCTACTCCTGCTACCACGGTGAAAACGAAAGCATTATCACAGATAAAAAGAAAATCCTTGTTCTTGGTTCCGGTCCAATCAGAATCGGTCAGGGTGTTGAATTTGACTACTCCACAGTTCACGCTGTATGGGCTATCAAAGAAGCTGGCTATGAAGCTATCATCATCAACAACAACCCAGAAACAGTTTCCACAGACTACACAACAGCTGACAAACTGTACTTTGAACCACTGACAGTTGAAGATGTTATGAACGTTATCGATATGGAAAAACCAGACGGTGTTATCGTATCCCTGGGCGGTCAGACAGCTATCAACCTGGCAAATGACCTGAAAGAACTGGGTGTGCCAATCGTTGGTACAGACGTTGATGCTATCGAAAGAGCAGAAAACCGTGACAGCTTTGAAAAAATTATGCATACTCTGGGCATTCCTGAACCAGAAGGACAGGCTGTTACAAACATCCCAGACGGCATCAAAGTTGCAAACAGAATCGGCTATCCTGTACTTGTTCGTCCATCCTACGTTCTGGGCGGCCGTGCAATGCAGATCGTTCACTCTGACGAAGACCTGAAAAAATACCTGCAGACAGCTGTACTGGTAGACGAAGACCAGCCAGTTCTGGTTGACAAATACATCATCGGTAAAGAACTGGAAACAGATGCTATCTGCGACGGTAAAGATGTATTTATCCCAGGTATTATGGAACACGTTGAAGAAACAGGTGTTCACTCCGGTGACTCTATCTCCGTATACCCAGCTTACACAGTACCAGAATCTGTAAAACAGACAATCATCGACTACACAATTCGTCTGGGTCTGGGTATCGGTATCAAAGGTCTGTTCAACATTCAGTTCATCGTTGACGAATTCAACAATGTTTATGTAATCGAAGTTAACCCACGTTCTTCAAGAACAGTACCATTCCTGTCCAAAGCAACAGGCGTTCCAATGGCCAACATCGCTACAAAAGTTATGCTGGGCCACAGCCTGAAAGAACTGGGCTACGGCACATATATGCAGGAACCAGCTAAACGTTACTACGTAAAAGCTCCTACATTCTCATTCTCAAAAATCCGTGGTCTGGATGCTTACCTGTCACCAGAAATGAAATCCACTGGTGAAGCAATCGGTTACGACAAATCCCTGAACAGAGCTCTTTACAAAGCACTGCAGGCTTCTGGCATCAAAGTACAGAACTTCGGTACTGTATTCGTAACACTGGCAGACAAAGACAAACAGCGCGCACTGCCACTGGTAAGACGTTTCTACAACCTGGGCTTCAACATCGAAGCTACAGCAGGTACAGCAGCATTCCTGAAACGCAACGGCATTAAGACAAGAACAATGGCAAAAATCAGCGAAGGCGGCCAGAACATCATCGACTCACTGACAAAAGGTCACGTAAACTACGTAATCAACACTCAGGATATGACTGGCGATGCTGAAAAAGACGGCTTCCTTATCCGCCGTTACTCAGTAGAAAATAACGTTGCCCTGCTGACAAGCCTTTCAACAGTAAATGCACTGCTGAACGTTCTTGAAGAAATCACAATGCCTGTTTCTACAATCGACGCTGAACAGAGAATCTAAACTATAAAACAGAATACCGGCTGTCCTTTGCGGCAGCCGGAAAATATAAAGGAGAGCCAAATGTATAAACGCGACATGTATACTGTTCTGGAAAACAAAAAAATCGCAAAAGATGTTTTCCTGATGGTTCTGGAAGGTGATACAAAATACATCACAGCACCTGGACAGTTTATCAACATCCTGGTAGAAGGCTTCTACCTCCGCCGTCCTATTTCCATCTGTGACTGGGACGATAAAACAATCACTATCATCTACAAAGTTGTAGGTAAAGGTACAGAAGCTATGGCAGAGATGCTGCCAGGCAAAAAACTGGATATCCTCACAGGCCTTGGCAATGGCTTTACAGCACAGCCAGGCAGTGAAAAACCACTGGTTATCGGTGGCGGTGTAGGTGCACCTCCAATGTACGGTGTGGCAAAACACCTGGTTGAAAAAGGTCTGAAACCTACAGTTATCCTTGGCTTTACAAGCAAAGATGACGTTTTCTATGAAGAAGAATTCAAAGCACTGGGTTGCGAAGTTTATGTTACAACAAACGACGGCAGCTACGGCACAAAAGGCTTTGTAACAGATGTTATCAAAAATCTGGAAGGCTATGACTACTTCTACACATGCGGTCCACTGCCAATGCTGAAAGCAGTTGCTATGGGCACAGAATGTTCCGGTCAGCTGTCCTTTGAAGAAAGAATGGGCTGCGGTTTCGGTGGCTGTATGGGTTGCAGCTGCAAAACTCTCACAGGCAACAAACGTATCTGTACAGAAGGCCCTGTACTGCTGAAGGAGGAAATCATATGGTAAACACTAAAGTAACACTCTCCGGTTGGGAACTGGACAATCCTGTTATTCCTGCTTCCGGTACATTCAACTTCGGCAAAGAATTTGCTGATTTCTATGATATCAATATGCTGGGCACATTCTCTTTCAAAGGTACAACAAGAGAACCACGCTTTGGTAACCCTACGCCTCGTATTGCAGAAACACCAATGGGTATGATTAACTCTGTTGGTCTGCAGAACCCAGGTATCCACGCAGTTATCGAACATGAACTGCCAGAACTGAAAAAAATCTTCAACAAAAAGGTTATTGCAAACATTTCCGGCTATTCTGTTGAAGAATATGTTTACTGCTGCCAGCTGATTGACAAAGAAGAACAGGTTGGCATTATCGAAGTAAACGTTTCCTGCCCTAACGTACACGGCGGCGGTATGGCTTTCGGCACAGACCCTAAAAATGTATACGAAGTTACAAAAGCTGTAAAAGCTGTTACAACAAAACCTGTTTATGTAAAACTTTCACCAAACGTTACAGATATTGTTGAAATCGCAAAAGCTGCAGAAGCAGGCGGCGCAGACGGCATTAGCCTTATCAACACTCTGCTGGGTATGAGAATCGACCTGAAAACAAAGAAACCTGTTATCGCAAACAAAATGGGTGGTTTTTCCGGTCCTGCTATCTTCCCGGTTGCACTGAGAATGGTTTACCAGGTTGCACACGCAGTTAACATTCCTGTTATCGGTATGGGCGGCGTTTCATCAGCTGAAGATGTAATCGAAATGATGATGGCTGGCGCAACAGCTGTACAGGTTGGTGCTGCAAACCTTGTTAACCCTTACGCATGTAAAGAAATCATCGAAGATCTGCCACGCGTAATGGAAAAATACGGTATCAAAGACCTTAACGATATCATCGGTATCGCTTAAATACATATCTAAAAGGAGACTACACCAATGAAAAGAAATGTAATTATTGCTCTGGACTTTAAAGACGCTGAAACAGCCCTGTCTTTCCTGGACAAGTTCACAGAAGAAAAACCATTTGTTAAAATCGGTATGGAACTGTTCTATGCAGCAGGCCCATCTATCGTTAAAGAAATCAAAGCAAGAGGCCACAATGTGTTCCTTGACCTGAAACTTCACGATATTCCAAACACAGTTAAAGGCGGTATGAGAAGCCTGTCCGGTCTGGGTGCAGACATCGTTAACGTTCACGCAGCAGGCACAATCGATATGATGAAAGCTGCTCTGGAAGGCGTTGTAAGAGAAGACGGCACACGCCCACTGGTTATCGCTGTTACACAGCTGACATCCACAAGCGAAGAAAGAATGCAGAAAGAACTGCTTATCAATGCAGGCATCAACGAAACAATCATTCACTATGCTAAAAATGCTAAAGAAGCAGGTCTTGACGGTATCGTTTGTTCCCCACTGGAAGCTGGTATGGTTAAAGAAGCAGTTGGTAAAGAATTCCTGACAGTTACACCAGGTGTTCGTTTTGCAGATGGCGATGTTGGCGACCAGGTTCGCGTAACAACACCTGCAAAAGCAAAAGAAATCGGCACAGACTACATTGTTGTAGGCCGTCCAATCACAAAAGCAGAAGACCCAGTAGCAGCATACCGTCGCTGCATGGCAGATTTTGCTGAATAACAACCCCGCCGAATGTGCTTTGCACATTTAAAGCGTTCGCTTTCCTGTGGTTTACACCACAGCGGCGTGAACGTTGAAACCGCATAATAATTTTGTGTATTAGCTGTATGATTTTACGTTGCGGTTATAATCTTTAGAATATAATTTATATATAAACGGAGAAAATTATTATGGAACAGTATAAAAAAGAGTTTATCCAGTTCATGGTAGACAGCAAAGTTCTTAAATTTGGTGAATTCACACTTAAAAGTGGCCGCAAATCTCCATTCTTTATGAATGCAGGCGGTTATGTAACAGGCGCACAGCTGAAAAAACTGGGCGAATACTATGCAAAAGCTATCCACAACACATACGGCGATGATTTCGACGTACTGTTTGGACCAGCTTACAAAGGCATTCCTCTGGCAGTTGTAACAGCTATGGCTTACAGCGAACTGTACGGCAAAGAAATCCGTTACTGCTCTGACCGTAAAGAAGAAAAAGACCACGGCGCAGACAAAGGTTCTTTCCTGGGCAGC
>JAFZDX010000126.1 GCA_017560985.1 Oscillospiraceae bacterium | reverse complement strand
TGTTGGCATCAGTTATACCCAGGTCAACTATTTTGCCGAAACACACCCTGCTGATGAAAGGTCCTTTGCCTTCTCTTTCCAAAAACACATTTGCCGCCCCTGTCACTGTCCACTGGGCTGTGGGGGTTCGTTTGCCGCCATAGTCCAGCGGTGTGCGAAACTGCCTTTCTGCTGTACAGAAATGGCTGCTGGCACCGGCAATAGCATTGTCCACTATGCCACCGCTGATAAGGCAGGCGGCTGTTGCCATAGTCAGGGCCATTGTACTGCAGGCACCATACATACCCAAAAAGGGGATAGGTATATCCCTGTATGCAAAACCTGTGCTGGTTATCTGGTTGCACAGGTCACCGCCCAGTGCTATATCCACATCACTGATTTTCAGGTTTCTTTTGTCCAGCAGTGTCCTTATTGCCAGTTTCTGCATGGCAGTTTCAGCTTTTTCCCAGGTTTTCCGCCCAAAGTAATCGTCACCGCTCAACAGGTCAAAACCCTGTGCCAGCGGCCCATCCTTTTCTTTCTTGCCACCTACACAGCTGTGGGCTGTTATGGCAACAGGCTTTCTCAGTTCTATATATCTTTTCATTTCCTCACCCCACATACGGCATTATAAAATGAAGTATTATGCCGTAAACCATAGCCGCCAGTACGCCGTAAACTATAACAGGCCCTGCGATAATAAACATTTTTGCCCCTACACCAGTGATGAACCCTTCAGCGCGGAACTCCATTGCAGGGCTGACCACCGCATTTGCAAAGCCTGTTATAGGCACCAGAGTGCCAGCCCCTGCCTTTTTCGCCAGTCTGCCATACCAGCCCAAAGCTGTGAACAGGGCAGACAGCCCCACCAGTGTGATGCTGGCCATCAGGCGGGCGTCACTGTTTATAAAGTTCATATTTACATAAAATTCATACAATATTTCACCCACTACACAGATACTGCCGCCGACCACAAAGGCCCACCGGCAGTTTTTTACCAGCCGTGAATTGGGGCTGGCTTTCTGCACCATGCGGGTGTATTCGTCTTTTCTTGTTTTCATTGCTTCACCTCGTTGTTTCATTGTGGGCAATGAAAAATTTTTTATACAAAAGTAAAAAGGCCCCCGCAGGGCCTTTTTACTAAGGGGAAGTATATTTTATTAAGAGGGAGAGAAAATCTATTTATTAATTACAGTATAAACCTAAAATATGAACATTTTATTAACAACAGGTGAAATTTATAAAGAAAATCAATACAGGCCATATAATGTGCTGTAACGGAGTACATTGATAAAATTATGTTTTCAATAAAAAAACACCGTAGTAAACTACGGTGTCTATATGCAGTTTAAGCCACTGAAAAGCTGAGTGAAAGGCAAATCTGCTGTAAATCTTCTGCTGTCAGCAGATTATCTTCCAGCACTATACCAACCATATTGTGTACATCCCTGTTATAGCACAGTACGGCATCGGCAGTTTTATCATATGCTTCCAGATTGCAGTAGCCGGCTTCGAATTTTTCTGTCAGGCGCACGATCATATACTGGTCTATTGTCAGGTTGCCGCTGTCAATTACAGGCCACACATGCTGGTGATAGCTGGTGATAACAGGTTCTTCCACCGGCGGTGTAAATACATTGAAGCCGATGTAACCGATGCAGTCTTCACCATTGTAAATGAAATATGGGTTGTACAGATTTACCTGTGGGAATTTTTCGCTGTCACCTTCCGCTTTTATTTCCCATTCTTCAGGCATTTTTATATTCAGATGGAATGGCATTGCCTTGTTTATTGCTTCCACTTCTGTTTCATAGGCAGGGAAACGTATGTCTGTAATAATATCTGATGGTGTTTCGTCCTTATCCTTGAAAATAGTGTTTGCTATCAGTGACAGCACCACCAGGCCCACCATAATGGCAACAGAGATTTTATCAGAAAAATCCTGTTTTCTGTCGGAATAATCTTGCCTTGTATAGTTGTACATATAAATCTCCTGTGTTGATAATAGTTTAAGTTTACATTTATTACAGTTGTTTGTCAATCATTGCAGATGCTGTGTAAAAGATAAAAGCCGTGCTGTTGCACGGCTGGCGGAGGTGAAGAGATTTGAACTCTTGCGATGGCAAAGCCACCCTATCGGATTTCGAATCCGAACCCTTCAGCCACTTGGGTACACCTCCATATGATTACCCGGTGGTAACAGTATAATTATACCACCGGGTTTTTAATTGTGCAATATTTCATTTTCAGTATGTCATAGGTAATACATACATTACCACACACAAAAAGTGCAGCAGGCTACCGGCTGTTACAAACAGATGCCACACACCGTGCATATAGCGGATTCTTGTCATTTTATAAAATATAATACCTGCGGTGTAGGCTATGCCACCGGCTGTCAGCAGTATAAATCCGTTTTTTGGCAGTGCGCGGATTATATCCTTCAGTGCAAACAGCACTGCCCAGCCCATTGCCACATACAATAGCAGGTTCACCCTTTCAAACCTGTCCAGATTCACCACATTCAGCACTATTGCCACTATGGCACATATCCATACCACCGCCACCACTATCATCCCTTTGGGGTTGCCATCCAGTGCTATCAGGCAAAAAGGAGTATAACTGCCTGCAATCAGCAGAGGAATGGCCGAATGGTCAAAAATACGGAACAGCTTTTTCACTTTTTCAAAAGGGAATGCGTGGTACAGTGTGGACATGGTGTACATTGTTATCAGCGACAGCCCGAAAACCAGTGCGGATATTATAGCTGTGCCGTTGCCGAAACAGGCCGCCAGTGTCACCATAACACTGCATCCCACCACTGCCCCCAGGGCAGAAACTCCGTGGGACACACTGTTGAATATTTCTTCACCTGTTGTATATCTTTTGATATTCTGATTATCCATAAATTATCCTTTTCTTTAAATAATTTTATTATATTTCAAAAATAAGAAGATAATGTGAAAATTTTGTGGCTATTGATAAATTTCTCTTATTTTGATACAATAATAATATTATGACCACAGGAGATAATATTTATGATAGATTCAAGAATTGCAAGAATTAACGAGCTTTACAGAAAAAGCAAAGCCGAAGGTCTGACAGAGGCTGAAAAAGCTGAGCAGAAAAAACTGCGCGAAGAATATGTAAAAGGCTTCCGCGCCAGCCTGATTTCACAGCTGAACAACGTTTCCATCGAACAGCCAGACGGCACAGTAATCGACCTGAAAGACAAAGGTATCAAAGAATAAGAATAAAAGACAGTGGAAAATCCACTGTCTTTTTGCTTGTTAAAATTCAATGCTGTCAGCTATCTGAACAATAGTCTGGTCCGAAACTGTATTTGGTGCAAAGCCAAAACCTATATAGTATTCTTTGGCTTTGTCATAAGCCAGCACACCTTTTGTCATATAGTGCGGTGCCTCGGCATTGGTAAGATTGTCCCTGTCCAGCACGGCCAGGTCGGTGTAATAAATATCGCATATACCGCTTTCGCCGCTTTCCCACTGCTTTACAGATGTAAACGGGTCCCATATGCACATTGATGACAGCCTTAAATCCGGCCATACAGTTTCGTGATATTTTTCGGCGGGTATTTCTTCGGTATACGGTGTGAACTGCCTGAAAAATACATACCCTATCAGTTGGTCATTTTCATAAATATTCATGCTGCTGTCATAGGAATGAAAAGCCATATATGGTGTAGGTATGCCAGATGTGGTGATGTTGCTGCCATCAGCGTCAAAGGTCCAACTGTCCGGAATATCGCATATAATCCCAACCTTTTCATCTGCTGATGCCAGTTTATGCACAGACCAGTTTTCAGGCTGTCCGACAGCTGTGCTGTATATACCTTTGTCGAAGTCTGGCGGTTGAATGTTTTCAGCAGGTTTTCTGTTATATGGCCGGAAAAACATCCATAAAGAGGCAAGCAATAATGTGTACAGAGTAACAATCCAGATGTCGTTTTCTTTGAAAAAGTCAGTGCGGTTTATGTTTACGATTCGCTGCTTCATGTTTTTTACACTGTCTGCAGTGGAAACAACACGGTAATCATTGGCTTTTTCAGTGTTGAATGCCAGCAGTCTTACCATTGTGGCGGCATATTCTTTTTTGTCTGCTATATTTTCTACTACTTTTTTATCGGTCATCAGCTCTGTGCATTGCCGCTGATAGTTAAAAAGAATTTTAAGTAGCGGATTAAACCAGTAAACCGCCTGCAGAATAAGATTCAGATATATACCGATTATATCCTGCCTTTTTATGTGCGCCAATTCATGTAACAGTATATATTTTATTGAAGCATCATCCAACTGGGTCACATATTGTGGCAAGAGTATTTTAGGCCTGAAATATCCGGTGGTAGCAGGCACTGTTACAATATTGGTGAACAACACAGAAACTGATTTTTTTACACCGATAATAGTTCGGTTTTGTTCATATATTTCCATAATTCGCCGGTCCACAGGTGCTGCGGTGGTTTTTATCTTTTTGTTCAGCTGGTGAGTGGATAATATTATCCATATAATTCCGGCAATAGCAAATGCCAGCCACAGCAATGGAATTATTACATCAAAGGTCAGTGATTTATAAAATATTTCTTCTTCCTTGGCCATCAGCTGTATATCAGTCAGCCCATCTATCATATCATCTCCATAAGTCTGGCTGGCTATATGAACCTGCTGGCTTATTACATCATAGTCCTGCCTGTAGGATATATCTGCTATAGGTGCCAGGTGTTTCATCACGGATATGTTTGTGCCATAATCCGGCAGAAGCAATGTCCACGCTATTATACACACTATTCCACCAGCTTTTGCATTGGGACTGAAATATTTATCAAATATATTGATAAAGGTTATCCAGATGCAGCCTACAATCACAGCTACAATTGAGCGGTAAACCATATTCCAGAACACCGGGGCGATGACAAATGCCAGTTTGTTTATCTGTGGTAAAATACCAGGCATGTTAACCCTCCTCTATCATATCTATCAACTGTTGCAGTTCCTCTTTTGTTATTTTTTCTTCCTGTACAAAGTTCAGCAGCATCTTTTTTGCACTGCCGTCAAAGGCTTTTTGCAAAAAACTTTTCCTTTCGCTGTTTATATATTCCTGCTGTGTCACAGCGGCAGTGTACAGATATGTGCGGCTGGTGTTTTCTTTTGCGGTTACAGCACCTTTTGTCACCAGCCTTTGCAGCAGTGTTTTCAGTGTGCTCTTATTGCCGTGCATATTTTCAAAAATTTGTGGGCTGGTCAGTGTACCTTTTTCCCACAGTATTTTCATAATAGGCAGTTCGCTGTCTGCAATAGTTATATTCTTTTTCATAATGCACCTTTTTGAGATTACAACTGTAGTCTTGTTTGATTTCAGTTTACACTTGTAATCTCGAAAAGTCAATATTGAAATTGTGAAATTTATTTTTTTTAATTCAAATCAGAGTATTGTCATCCTGAACGCAGTGAAGGATCTTTGATTTGATATTACGCAGAAAATATAGATGCACAGTGATTATATGGCAAGGATTCTTCGCCAAAGGCTCAGAATGACAGAGTGATAGTATGCAGGAATGACAGGTTTAAAGTTTTTGCTTCACACAAACTATGTAGGGGGAGAATATTAGCCCCCGATTTATGGAACGACGTAGAAATGGTAGTGAAGCCGTCTTCTTTGCTAAGTGACAGTGTAAAATAAAAAGACAGTGGAAAATCCACTGTCTTTTATATTTGTTATAATGTCAGGCTTTCAAACATTTTTGCTGTGCGCTGTTTTATCTGTGGGTATAGCTTTAAATCCGGGCTGGCGGTCAGCACTTTTATGGCGGCATCCCTGGCGGCGTTTGTCAGTGACAGGTCACTGCACAGGTTTGCGGTTTTCATCAGCGGCAGACCGTGCTGTCGGCTGCCGAAAAAGTCCCCCGGACCGCGGTGCTCCAGGTCATACTGGCTTACAGCAAAGCCACTGGCATTGGCTACCATAAATTTCAGCCTTTCCTGTACCTGTGGGTTTTTCTTGTCGCTGACAAGTATACACCAGCTTTGCACACTGCCACGGCCCACACGTCCGCGCAGCTGATGCAGGGCTGACAGACCGTATCTTTCAGCATTTTCTATTATCATCAGTGCTGCATTTGGCACGTCCACGCCTACTTCCACAACAGTAGTAGAACACAGTATATCAATTTCACCGGCAGAAAATGCAGTCATTATCCGGTCTTTTTCCCGGTTTTTCATCTTGCCGTGCAGCATACCGACCCTGGCGTGGGGCAGCAGGGGTTTTACCACTTCATTGCAGTATTTTTCCACACTTTGCAGGTCGGTCATTGTTTCGTTTTCTTCAATGGCGGGCAGTACGATATAGCACTGATAACCATCCTGTATATGCTGATTTATAAAGCCAAACATTCTTGCGCGCTTGTCTGTACCCACCAGCAGTGTCTGCACAGGTTTGCGGCCCTTTGGCATTTCATCAATTACACTTATCTGCATTCCGGCATAGATAATCATTGCCAGGGTGCGCGGAATAGGTGTGGCACTCATTACCAGAATATGTGGGTTTTCACCTTTGGCATTGGCTATATTTCGCTGGTTTACACCGAAACGGTGCTGTTCATCAGTGATAAACAGTGCCATATTTTTAAACTGCACCTTGTCACTTAAAACAGAGTGGGTGCCTATCAGTATGGATATTTCACCGTTTTCCAGCTGTGCCAGAACTTCTTTCCTTTCCTTTGCTTTCAGCCCGGCAGTCAGCAAGCCAACCTTTACGCCGAAAGGCTCCAGCATTTTCTTTACATTGGCATAGTGCTGGTTTGCCAGAATTTCTGTTGGCGCCATCATACAACTCTGATAGCAGTTTTTATGCATACAGTACATTGCACTGATTGCCACCAGTGTCTTGCCACTGCCCACATCACCTTGCACCAGTCGGTTGGCACAGGTTTCGCCTTTGAAATCCAGCAGTATGTCCTTTATAGCGCGGAACTGCGCATTGGTTGGTGTGTATGGCAGGCTGTGGAGAAAGTCATCGATATTTACACTTTTCACCTTTACATTTGTCTTTCTGCGCTGCTGTCCGTTCAGAAGATTCAACCCTAACTGCAGGCTGAACAGTTCATCAAAAGCCAGTCTGTTGGTGGCATTTTGCAAATCCCTGTTGTTTTTGGGGAAATGTATGTCTTTCAGTGCGGTGTACAGGTCCGGCAGATTGTTTTCTACCAGAATTTCCCGGGGCATAAAGTCAGGTATATCCTGTACTACATTGAAAGCAGATGCCATCATATTGGAAATCATTTTTGCAGACAGCCCGGCAGTCAGCGGATAAACTGCACGGCGTGTCAGCGGTGAATCGGCAGGTATGAAAATAGGGCTTACCATCTGGCGGTTTACCATACTGCCGCCGATTTTTCCGTAAAAAATATATTCCCGGCCAACTTCCAGCTGCTTTACAGTGTATTCACTGTTGAAATATGTCAGTTCCAGACGGGCGGTTTCGTCTGCACACAGCACTTTGAACATAGTGCGGCCGCCTTTTATTCTCACACCACCTTTTGACTGCAACACTGTGGCTTTTACAGCGCAGGCTTCGTCATATGGGGCATAGGCCAGCTGGTAAGGGTCGGAATAGTCTATATATCTTCTTGGCAACAGATACAGCAGGTCGCCCAGGGTGAAAACCCCCAGCCTGTTCAGCTGAACAGCTCTCTTTTCACCCACACCTTTTAAATATCTGATGTCCTGCTGTAAAATGTTGTTCATAATAACTACCTTTAAATGTGTTTTAATCTATTTTAGCACAAAATTAAAAAGAAATATATACTATGTGGAAAATCCTACTTTAAAAATTTATAGGGGATATGATATACTTATTCTATAACCACGATACGGAGATGTTATGAAAAGTATTACTTATTTTTACTTGAAAGGCTGCCCTGACTGTAAAAATGCCAGCGATATGCTGGCACAGCTGCTGGAAGAAAATCCACAGTACAAAAACCTGGAAATACATTATATTGAAGAAAGTGCCAATATGGAATACTGTTATATGATGGATTACTACTATGTGCCCTGCTTTTTTGTGGACGGCGTGAACCGCCACGAAGGCAAACTGACAAAGGAAAAACTGATACAGGTTCTCGACCTTGCACTGGAATAAAACAGGCAGAATTACAATGTTTTAAATTTACAGAAATATAAACGGAGGTTCTTATGAACAGAATACTGATGATTACCACAGGTGGCACACTGGCCTGCACACCAACAGAAAACGGTCTGATGCCAACACTGAAAGGTGTGGACATTATGGAATACTGTGCATATCAGGATGCAGATATAGACATCTGCGATTTCAAACTGATAGACTCATCCATTATGACAGATGACGACAGGGCCGAACTGGCTGAAATTATCTGGGGCAACCGTGATGACTATGATGCATTTATCATTACCCACGGCACAGACAGTATGGCATACACAGCTGCATATCTGGACTGCGCCCTGCCTGGTTTCAAAAAATCCATTATAATCACAGGTGCACAGCTGCCACTGCCACAGGAAGGCACAGACGCAGTTGATAATCTGAACCTGGCTGTAAAATCTGCAATGGAAGGCTATGTGGGTACTTGTCTTGCAATCTATCATCGCCTTATCCCTGCAAAATCAGCCACAAAAATGGAAACAGAAGGTTTCACTGCTTTTGAAAGTGTAATCAAAGACTATATCGAAGGCACAAGGGCAGTTCCACAGGGCCAGGAAAAACTGATGGAAAAACCTGTCAGAAAAGTTGGTCTTATTTACATCACTCCAAACCTGGATGCTGCCACAATCAGCCATTATGCAGACTGTGATGCAGTGCTGGTACTGGTACTGGGTGCTGGCGGTATGCCAAAACACCAGGAAGCAGCCTTTGATGCACTGAAAGAAAAAGGTGTAAAGGTTTATATCAAAAGCCAGTGTATCTACGGCAAAGTGGAAGCTATCTATGAAGCACATTCCGGTGTAAATAAATATATCCCTGTTGTGGACACTTCCATCGACTGGGCAATGTATGCCATTATGTTCGGTGTAATTTAACAGAATATGTCAAAAGCCATCGGTTATCCGATGGCTTTTGTGACAGTTTTGTTATTTTACTTTGAATTGATATAAGCGTATAATTGTTATAATAAAAAATTCAGTTTGCTGATGTTCAAGGGGAGTGAATGTATGGAAAATATCTGGAAATTGCACCGACTGCTGATTGCGTCAGTTGCCATTCTGTGTTTTGCACTGACAGGCTGCGGTGACAAAATAGAATACGGTGTATTGCAGCCGCTGACAGAAACTGACAGCAAGGCAGTTGAACTGATAACAATTTATGAAAATTACAGTGCCGGCAGGGATTATCGGTACACAGACTATTCTGCTGACCATACCGACCGGCTGGCCACAACATATTATAAAATAAAGCCTTACATATATGGGCTGATGAATACCAATTCCGGTGACAATCTGATTCAGTACAATGTTACAGAAAAAGATTTTGCAAAAATTGTGGAAATGTTTTTTGTTACCGATGCGCCTGTTGAAATGTCGGAGAATGACGATAAAATAGAAGCGGTATTCAATCTTTATACATCACAGGCGGGGCTGGGTGTTTCCCACGTTGAGCTGGTACCTCAGGGGAAAACCTATTATGAAAACGGAGATATAGTTTATTCATTTGAAAGAAAGTTCGGTGAAGAATATTCCGAAAAGGTGGATTACACTGTGGTGGAAGCGGTGGCAGAGGAAGTGCCAGCGGCTTTGGAACAGCTGTTTGCCCCGGGGGACACCATATACAAAATAAAAAATGTAAAAGGCTCAAAAACAAGGGACTATTTCGACAGGGAACTGGTGGAAATATCTTCACCACAGGATTTGCTGGATATGTCCAGGGACTATGCCGCCCACGGTGAAAATTACAGAAACAAACTGTATCTGCTGACTGACAATATTGATATGGCAGGTGTTACGGATTTTCTTCCGATAGGCAGAAACAGGGGCAGTGCCTACGGCTTCTGCTCTGTGTTTGACGGCCAGGGCTATTCAATCAGAAATCTTTCCCTGGATGAAACAGTGCCTATGGACCTGTACAACAGCCACTATATTGCGCTGTTTGATACTGTCGGCCCGGATGGGACAGTCAAAAATCTCAATGTATGGAACATAGATATAAATGTGCCGGCAGATGCAAAAAAAGAAGGTTATGAAGAATTCAAATGTGCCGGTTTTGCAGTGTATATTTCCGGTCAGGTGGATAACTGTTTTGTTCAGGGGGCTATCAACAATCCTGCCGGCGGTGGCGGCGGTTTTGTAAACACAGTGGAAGGCTATGTGGGCACACTGATTCAGAACTGTGCAGCAGATGTAAATATCACAGGCAGCTGGGGTATGGGCGGTTTTATGGTAAACGGCTCACAGCAGCTTAACCAGAAATCTGAATTTTTCAGGTTATATAACTGTCACTCCGGTGGCAGCATAACAGCACAGAGATATCCGGGAATGCTTTACTATTACGATGTGGGTGAATTCGGCGGCTTTGCAGACAAAACCTATTCCGGCATTTACGAAAAATGCAGTGTAAATACACCTTTGTATATAAAAGACAAGGCAAAATACTACGGCGCATTTATTGCCAACACAGAAGGTGACCCAATAACCAAAGAGCCGGCCAGATTTATTGACTGTAAATACAACCCGCAGGCAGTGGGTGATGTGGACCTGATAGGTATGATAAACTGGAAATATACCTGTGGCAACTACGGCGATGCCCAGTTTTCACCGTGGCAGTAAAACCGCATTGTAATAAAATATGACAGCAAAAAAGGCACCCGAAAGGGTGCCTTGATTATTTGTGATTATTCAACAGAAATAAAGTAGTAGTATACAGGCTGGTTGCCTTCCAGTACGGAAACTTCTGCATTTTTAGGTGCGCGTTTCTGAACTTCTTCACATACTTTTTCAGCTTCCTGTGCTGTTACACCTTCGCCGTAGATGATTGTGATAAAGGAAGAATCACGTTTCATCATCTGTTTTGCCAGTTTAACTGCTGCTTTTTCTACATCTTTTTCAACGAAAGCCAGTTTGCTGTTTTCCATTGCCAGGATGTCGCCACGTTTGATTTTGTGGCCT
>JAFZDX010000019.1 GCA_017560985.1 Oscillospiraceae bacterium | reverse complement strand
TCAGCGCCCATACCGATCTGTGCTACGTATACATAACCGTAGGACATAGCGATGGAAGCAAGGTCTTTTTTGCCGATAGCTTTACCAGCTGCAGCAAACTGTGCAACCTGACCCAGTTTGGAAGCTTTAGAAGCCTGACCACCTGTGTTGGAGTAAACTTCAGTATCGAATACCATGATGTTTACATCTTCACCGGAAGCGATAACGTGGTCAAGACCACCGAAACCGATGTCGTATGCCCAACCGTCACCACCGAAGATCCAGATGGATTTCTTAGCGAGGTATTCTTTATCTTTCAGTACTTCTACGCAGTATGGGCAATCTGGTGATGCTTCGAGAACTTTAACGAGTTTAGCTGTAGCAGCTTTGTTTGCTGCGCCGTTGTCGTATGTTGCGAAGTATTCATCGATAGCTTCTGCTTTTTCTTCAGATTTTGTGATTTCGCGGAGTTCTCTCAGTTTAGCAGCAAGTCTTTCGCGGATAGCTTTCTGACCTGTGTAGATACCAAGACCGAATTCAGCGTTATCTTCGAACAGAGAGTTAGCCCAAGCTGGACCATGACCTTCTTTGTTCATTGTGTAAGGTGTAGATGGTGCAGAACCGCCCCAGATAGATGAACAACCTGTTGCGTTAGCGATGTACATTCTGTCACCGAAGAGCTGTGTGATCAGTTTAGCATAAGCTGTTTCAACACAACCTGCGCAAGCGCCGGAGAATTCAAGCAGAGGCTGTTTGAACTGGCTGCCTTTTACAGATGCTTCGTTGAATGGAAGTTCTTTTACAGAAACTTCTGCAACTGCCCAGTCGAATACTTCCTGCTGTGGCAGCTGGCTTTCATGGTCAACCATAACCAGAGCTTTTTCTTTAGCTGGACATACGCCTGCACATACGCCACAACCCATACAGTCAAGTGGGGAAATAGCCATTGTAAATGTCATGTCTTCCAGACCTTTACCGATAGCTTTTTTGCCTTTGAGTGCTGCTGGAGCTGCTGCTGCTTCTTCTGCTGTCAGAACGAATGGTCTGATAGCTGCGTGTGGACATACGATTACACACTGGTTACACTGGATACAGTTGTCAACGTTCCAAACTGGAGCTGTTGAAGCAACACCACGTTTTTCGAATGCGGACAGACCGAGTGGGAATGTACCATCTTCGAAACCTACGAATGTGGAAACAGGCAGGCTGTCGCCGTTGTGCAGGTTAACTGGTGTAACAACTTTTTCGTTGAAGTGTTTCTGTGCTTCGCTTGCGTATACTGTTGCATCTTCAGCTTTTGGTGCGTCTACTGCTGTTGCCCAGTCAGCTGGGATTTCAACTTTGTGCAGAGCATCTTTACCAAGGTCGATAGCTTTGTAGTTCAGTTCTACAATGTCCATACCTTTTTTGCTGTATGATTTGTATGCAGCTTTCTTCATGTAGTCAACTGCTTCGTCAACTGGCAGGATGTTTGCAAGTGCGAAGAATGCAGACTGCAGAATTGTGTTTGTACGTTTACCCATACCGATTTCTTTTGCAAGGTCGATAGCGTTGATTGTGTAAACGTTGATGTTGTTTTCAGCGATATATCTCTTAGCTACTGCTGGCAGGTGCTGGTTGAGTTCTTCATCAGACCACTGGCAGTTGATAAGGAATGTACCGTTTGGTTTACAGTCACGAACCATTGCAAAGCCTTTGAGGATGTAAGATGGGTTGTGACATGCAACGAAGTCAGCTTTGTTGATGTAGTATGTGGATTTGATACGTGTATCGCCAAAGCGCAGGTGAGAAATTGTCAGACCGTTTGTTTTCTTTGAGTCATATTCAAAGTAAGCCTGAACATATTTTTCAGTATGGTCACCGATAATTTTGATGGAGTTTTTGTTAGCACCAACTGTACCGTCACCACCGAGACCCCAGAATTTGCAGGATACGATAGATTCGTTAGCTGTTGCTGGAACTTCTGTTGGCAGTGGGAGAGATTTGTTTGTAACGTCATCTTCGATACCAACTGAGAAGTTGTTCATTGGTTCTTCAAGGCCAAGGTTGTTGAATACTGCAAAGATGCAAGCAGGTGTTGTATCTTTAGAGCCCAGACCATAACGGCCGCCAACAACTTTTCTGCCTTCCATTTCGCCGTTGAGAGCAAGAGCTGTAACAACGTCGAGGTAGAGAGGTTCGCCAAGAGCGCCTGGTTCTTTTGTTCTATCGAGAACAGCAATTTTCTTAGCTGTTGCAGGGATAGCAGCGATCAGGTGTTTAGCAGAGAATGGACGGTAGAGTCTTACTTTTACAAGACCAACTTTTTCGCCCTGAGCCAGCAGGTAGTCGATAACTTCTTCAGCTGTGTCAACTACTGAACCCATTGCGATGATAACTTTTTCTGCATCTGGTGCACCGTAGTAGTTGAACAGTTTGTAGTCTGTGCCAAGTTTAGCATTAACTTTGTCCATGTATTTTTCTACTACTGCTGGGAATGCTTCATAGTATGGATTTGCAGCTTCTTTAGCCTGGAAGAAGATGTCGCCGTTCTGAGCTGTACCGCGCAGAACTGGTCTTTCAGGGTTCAGAGATGTGCGACGGAAACGTTCAACTGCTTCCCAGTTAACCATTTCAGCCAGGTCTTCGTTTTCCCAAACTTCGATTTTCTGGATTTCGTGTGATGTACGGAAACCGTCAAAGAAGTTCAGAACTGGAACACGACCTTCGATTGTTGCAAGGTGAGCAACTGCACCCAGGTCCATGATTTCCTGCTGGTTTGTTTCAGCAAGCATTGCATAACCTGTCTGACGGCATGAGTAAACGTCAGAGTGATCGCCGAAGATGTTCAGAGCATGTGCAGCAACTGTACGAGCTGAAACGTGGATAACGTTTGGCAGCAGTTCGCCAGCGATTTTGTACATGTTAGGAATCATCAGGAGCAGACCCTGTGATGCTGTGTAAGTTGTTGTGAATGCACCGGCCTGGAGAGAACCGTGTACTGTACCTGCAGCACCAGCTTCAGACTGCATTTCTACAACTTTAGCTTCTGTACCGAAGATGTTTTTTCTACCGCCAGCTGACCATACGTCTGTCTGTTCAGCCATTGGAGAGGATGGTGTGATAGGGAAAATACCAGCTACTTCTGTGAAAGCATAGCTAACGTGAGCGGCAGCTGTATTACCATCCATGGAAATTCTGTTTCTTGCCATTGGATTTTGTCCTCCTTATATTAGGGCATAGTTATGCCTTTTTTACAACTAACATTTTACCACTAATCTTAAAATATGTAAAGAAATTAACGTTGATTTTACCATAAAAAGAAAAAATTCGTCATATTCAATATTTTTATACCGATTAGTATCTGCTTACTTTATCCTTTTTTCGTTGAAATAACTTACTGATATAATAAAATTTAACAATCTTTACATTTTCTGTATTTGAATCCTGCATTGGTTCTTGACATATCAGGCCCCATATATTTACAATTATAAAAAACTGCCTGGAGGCTGCAATGGAACTGCTGAAAAAAGAAAACGATATTTTACCACTGCGAAAGCAGTACGAAATACAGGACGGGATACTGAAAGACCGTCTGGAAAACCTGATGCCAAAACTGCTGAAAGAGCAGGGTGTGGAAATGTGGCTGGTAATCTGCAGGGAATACAACGAAGACCCTGTGTACAAATCATTGACACCAAGTCTGGTAAAGACTGCCTCACGTTTAAGTTGTCTTGCCTTCTCCATTGATAAAGAAGGCAATTATGAAGCAATAAATCTGGGCAGACCAAACGGCAGACTGTCACCCTATTACCGTCACGCCTATACAACAAAAGAAAACCAGTATGATGTTATTGCCAGGGTTATAAAAGAAAAGAACCCGGATAAAGTGGCTGTGAATATTTCTGATGTTTCTGGCCAGGCTGACGGACTGTCCAAATGCATCTGGGACAATCTGTACGAAAGACTGGGCGACAGACTGGTGGCAGACGGCAATATGGCTATCCGCTGGCTGGAAACCAGAACAGAAAAAGAAATGGAAATCTACCCACAGATTTACAAAATTGCAATGGATATACTCCGCGAGGCATACTCTCTTGATGTAATTTCTCCAGGTGTTACAACCACCACAGATGTGGAATATTACATAATGCAGCGCATAAATGATATGGGTCTGCAGGCCTGGTTTGCACCTGATGTTGATGTGCAGCGACAGGGCTGTAACGGCAAACGAATGAGCGATGTGGTGATAGAAAAAGGCGATATTATACACACTGACTGGGGCATAGAATATATGGGTCTGCACACTGACAGCCAGCGTCTGGGTTATCTGCTGAAGGACGGCGAAACAGAAATACCTGCCGGCATTCTGGAAGGAGTAAAAATCGGCAACCGTTTCCAGGATATTGTAAGGGAAAACTATATTACAGGCAGAACCGGCAATGAGATATTCGCCGCCGCAATGGAACAGGCAAAAGCAGAAGGAATCCGCCGGATGCTGTACACCCACCCTATCGGTTTTTACGGTCATGGCGCAGGCCCTACAATAGGTCTGTACGACAACCAGGGCTTTGTGCCTGTCGCAGGTGAAATTAAACTGTATGATGACACCTGCTATGCACTGGAGTTGAACATAACCCACAGCATACCTGAATGGGACGGCCAGGATGTGGCATTTTATATGGAAGAAACCATTACCTACACAGGCGGCAAAAATTATTTCAACGATGATTTCCGTGATGTGATGATAAAAATTGGATAGTAAAAGCAATAAAAAGCAGGGCTGAATCCCCTGCTTTTGTTGTGTAGATTATTGTTTATATATAATTCTCTCCCTTCGTCACGGCTTTGCCGTGCCACTTCCCTCGTCAGAGGGAGGCAAAGGGGTTCGGGGATTTATCCCCGAATATAAATAGCGCAGACTGCGGAAAGCAAATAGACCGCCAGGGTCAGTACAACTGACAGGTGGCGGAATATTTGCGAAAATCACGGAAGAATTTTTTGGCGAGCGAACTGTTTGTGAGCGAGGGGGAAATTCCCGTGATTTGTAGCAGTCGCAGCATTCCACACTTGTGCTGCGTTAAAGGGGTCCGGGGACATTCGCAAGTCCCCGGGTCTTTGGTACTTTCTTCAAGAAAGTACGATAAAACATCATTTGATGTTTTATAAGCGCAAAGATTCTTCGGCTCGTTTGACTCGCTCAGAATGACATTGTGACAGTTTTCAGGATATGTGTTTTATACTTTAAAGGGCGCACGTCAGTGCTCTAAACAATAATTTATCCCAACAGAAAAATCCCTTGTCAGCGACAAGGGATTTTTTTCGGAAGATTATATTTCTGCTTTCCACAGACCGTGAAGGTTGCAGAATTCATATGCTGCTACAGGTTTGGATGCACCGATTGGGAACACAGCCACTGGTTCACCTGTGTGTTCCAGTTCTTTCACCATAAAGCTGCCGTCTTCGTAAACTACAGCGATGAATGAAATGTGGTGTTCTTCCAGCATTGGGTGAATAACGCTGCCAACTGTCACTTTCACTTCGTTACCGATAACTTCAGCAACTGGTACGTGTTTTTCGCCTGCTGCATCTGTTGTGTTGGCTGCCAGCACTTTCATTGGCTGACCACAGCAGATTGTTGGTGCTTTGGAATCGATAAGTGTAAGTTCTACTTTTTTGCATCTTTCGCAGTATAAAAATTTAAGTTCTTTCATAAATGTACTCCTTTTAATTTATAGCTTTCGTCTTGTTTTTCTCTTTAATGATATAATATACCATTAAGCATTAAATGTCAATAGCGTAATTTACAAAAGTTGATGGCAATTATTGTTAACGTTTCACAACCTGGCCTGTTTCTTTCTTTTTAACCACCTGAACCTCGCTTAAAATCAGGCTGCATACAATCAGCCCACCACCCAGCAAAAGGTTTGCAGTGAAAGGTTCATAGCCAAACAGAACACTGAACACACTGCCAAACACACCTTCCAGCATAAGGATAAGACAGGCTGTGGAAGCAGACAGATAGCGCTGTGCAACAATCTGCATAGACTGTGCCACAAAGTTTGACCCAACTGCCAGATAAAGCACCGGCCAGATAACCTTTGCCCAAGGTATTGCAGACAGACTGATGTCTTCAAAGAAAACAGTGTACACCGCACCCGCCATAAACAGTGTGATACCCATCATAAATGCGCCTGTGGAGAAATGTCCGCCTTCCGGCTGTTTTGCCAGAAAAACAATGGAAAGGCCAAAGAACAGTGCGCCCACAACAGTGTAAAGGTCACCGATGTTAAGGATAAATTCTGTTTCAAAAGCACCTGTCAGTACACCCATACCTGCCATACACACCACAACAGCCACAAGATTGCGCAGTTTTGGCCTTACTTTAAAGATAGCCCATGCCATAAAAGGCACCATAACCACGTTTGTTGTTGTAAGGAAGGAAGAATTTGACGGTGTGGTGTACAGTGCACCAACCGCCTGTGTAATAAAACCCAGTGCGTTGAAAGTACCTACCAGGATACCGTTTACCAGTTCTTCCCTTGACATATTAAGAATATGCTGATGAAATGCACCGAAAACAATGGCAGTAAAGATAAAACCACGGGCCATATTCAGTGTGCCGGCAGTCATACCGCCGTCCAGTGCCATTTTTATACCGATAAAGCCACCACCCCAGATGATGGTAACCACAATAAGCATAAGTATTGCTGTACTCTTTTTCATATTACCTCTTTATATAAGTTATATTTTAAAATCAGATAATTATAACATTTTTGATATATTCTTTTCAATAACCAACCTTTGGAAGAACATTCTTCAGCATAAATAAAAACCACTGGTTTAATTGATATGCACAAGTGGCAATACGTCATACTGAGCAAAGTGAAGGATTTTTGTTGTAATTATATTGTTAAGATAATATTTTTATCGTTATTATAGAGCAAAGATTCTTTGGGCGAAGCCCCTCTGAATGACAGAGCTATAGTCTGCAGGTGTAAAACCGGGATGGGTAACCCGTCCCCTACGCGGATTTGAATAAAGCATAAAGCAGAATATTGTCATCCTGAGCAAAGCAAAGGATCTTTGATTCAGTAGTATTTTCAAAGTAATAAATTTATCATTGTTATAGAGCAAAGATTCTTCGGGCGAAGCCCCTCTGAATGACAGGATTATGGTCTGTGAGTGTAAAACGGGCGGATAATATCCGCCCCTACGGATTTGACGTTTATAAACGGGCTGATGTGGGCATCAGCCCCTACGGGATTTGTGCTTTTCAGTC
>JAFZDX010000018.1 GCA_017560985.1 Oscillospiraceae bacterium | reverse complement strand
GCGGCATAGACAGTGTTGTTTCCCGGATGCAGGCCAAAAAGGCCACACATCTGGTGTTTGACCTGAAAAATAAAGACGGCAACTTACTGTATACATCTGCCAACCAGTACGGCAGCCAGCTTATGGCAGAAAAAGTGATAGACCTGTCATTGCTTACATCAAAACTTTCTGCCGCAGGCATTACCCCTGTTGCCAGAATGTATACATTTATGGACAAGCTGATTTCCAATGTGGAACGCAGCACAGCGGTTATGTATCAGGGTACAGACACACGTTGGCTGGATTCCAGTGCAGCCCTGGGCGGCAAAGCCTGGGCAAACCCTGCCAGTCCTGTTATGCAGGATTACATCCTGGCACTGACAGATGAAATTATGGCACAGGGTGTAAAAGAATTTATTCTTGCCGGCTATCATACACCAACAGGTTATAGTCTGGACAAACGTGATTTTGGCGCATCCATTGACCAGGTGCTGGCAAATATGAAAAATCTGCTGGGTACACTGGAAGCAAAAATTTCTGCCAAAGGCGGACGGTGTGCAGTACAGGTGGAATACACAGCAATTATGCCGGAAGGTGATTATGCCCACTACATTGTGCATCCATATCAGTTGGGTGCAGACAATATTGTCGTGACAGCCAAAGGTGCAGATATTGATGTGTCTGCAGTGGTTTCCATGCTTGAAACACACCAGGATTCAGAGGATATAGAATCCATTACACTGTGGCTGACAGACAATGTTTCCACAGACCTTACATCTGCCATGGATTACAGATTCGTGGCATAAGCAATTAAACCAAAAACAGAAAATCAATGGCTCCCAACTGGTGCCATTGATTTTGACTATCTATATGAATTATACAGTTGAAACCCTGGCAAAGGGTACGAAAGTATGCATCAACTCCACCCACCGCTTCGGTACAGACGCTTTTCTTCTCAGTGATTTCTGCGGTGTAAAATATGCCCAGACAGCACTGGATATAGGCAGTGGCTGTGGCATTATTCCTTTAAGATGGAAGGACCGTGGGCACAAAGGCCTGGCAGTGGCACTGGAAATAGATGCAGAGGGCACAGCCCTGACAAACGAAAGCATAAAGCTGAATAACTTTGAAAATATGGTTGCTGTAAACCGGGATATCCGCCACTGGCAGACAGATATGCAGTTTGATGTAATCACCTGCAATCCGCCTTACTTTACAGCAGGCAAACCAAAAGACGATGATAAAAAGGCATCATTCCGTCATCAGCTTACACTGACAGACAACGATGTGGCTGCCGCTGCCTATAAACTGCTGAAAGACAATGGCAAACTGTGTGTGTGCCAGCGTCCCAGCCAGTTGGCTGCGGTTATCTATGCAATGAAATCAAACCGCATCGAACCAAAGGTTATACGTTTTGTCCGCCAGCGAAAAGACAGCCCGCACCCTTGGCTGGTGCTGGTAGACGGCCGCAAAAACGGCGGTGTGTCGCTGACAGTTATGCCAGACCTGATTATGGAAAATGAACAGGGCGGTTTCAGTGACGAAGTGCTGAAAATATATAATAAGATATAATTAAATCAGAATAATACCAATATTTTGTAATTAATATATAAAATATTACGATTTGTATAATAAATGGAGGAAATATGGCAGGTAAAATCTATGTTGTTGCCACACCTATCGGCAATCTTAACGACCTGACACCACGTATGAAACAGGCTTTTGAAGAGGCAGACTTCATCGCCGCAGAAGATACCCGTGTAAGCGTAAAACTGCTGAATCATTTTGATATCAAAAAGCCGTTGGTAAGTTATTACGAACATAATCTCCGCCAGAAAGGCGACTATATAATCCAGCGCGTGCTGGCAGGTGAAACCTGTGCAGTATGTTCTGACGCAGGCACTCCTTGCATCAGTGACCCGGGCGAAATCCTGGTAAAACAGGCCCACGCCGCAGGCATTACACTGATTCCTGTTCCTGGCCCAAGCGCTGTTATCACTGCCCTGTGTGTATCCGGCCAGGACACCGGCCGTTTCTGTTTTGAAGGCTTTGTGTCCACCGTGAAAAAACAGAGAAGGGAACATCTGGAAAGTCTGGTGCAGGAAAAACGCACTATGATTTTCTACGAAGCACCACATAAATTGCTGAATACCCTTCAGGATTTCTGTACATATTTCGGTACAGAACGCAAACTGACAATCGCACGTGAACTGACAAAACTCCACGAAGAAATCAAACTTACAACCACAGGTGACGCACTGACTTATTACCAGGAAAATCCGCCAAAAGGTGAGTTCTGTCTGGTGCTGGAAGGCTATACAGCCCCACCACAGGAAGAAGACAGCATTGAAGACCTGGCACAGAGAGCATTGCAGCTGATGGAAGATGAAAATATGTCTGTCAGTGAAGCTGCAAAAAAAGTAAGCTCCGGCACAAAATTCAGCAAAAGCGAAGTGTACAAAGCTGTTCAGCAGATGAAAGACTAACAGGAGAATTATTATGCGTTATCTTGTTATCAGCGATACCCACGGTTTTAAAAACTATCTCAGCAGAATAGTTGAAAAAGAGTCAGATATCAAAAAAATAATATTCCTTGGGGATGGTCTTACAGACATTCAGTCTTTCAAAGCATCTCACCCGGAATACGAAATTATTGCCGTTGCAGGCAACTGCGATGTAAACAAGGCTGTGCCTACAAAAGAAATCATCACTGTAAAAGGCTATAAAATACTTATCTGCCACGGGGATGGCTATTATGTAAAAATGGGGCTGTTGCCACTGCGCAAAGCCTGTATGGATATGCAGGTGGATATTGCCCTGTTCGGCCATACTCACCGTCAGTATTATGAATATTATGATGGTATATATACATTTAACCCTGGCAGTGTAATGCCATCAGCAAACCCTTTCAGCTGCTATGGCATACTGGATTTATCCAACCCAAAACCGCTGTTTTATCACAGGGAAATATAATTTATCAGCATCTTTCCTTTTGGAAAGGTGCTTTTTTATAAAAATACAGATTCGCTTTTTATGGGTAGTGTGTTTCAGCCATTGTGTGGTATAATCTGTTCACAGGAGGTGGCATATGGATACTTATAAAATCGGTCAGTTTATTGCCGAAAACCGTAGAAATAAGAATATGACCCAGGTACAGCTGGCTGAAAAGCTGGGTGTTACAGGCAAAACTGTTTCACGTTGGGAAAATGGTAACTATATGCCTGACCTGTCCCTGCTTCAGCCTCTTGCAAAAGAACTGAACGTTACACTAAACGAACTGTTGCGGGGCGAGTATATTGATACAGAACATATTCTTGAAAAAACAGAACAGAATCTTAAAGACACTGTGGACTATTCAAATAGAAAAATACAGAAAAAGCAGAACATTGTAAAAATTGTGGTGATGGTGTGTATGCTTATTATGATGGTTGCAGGATACCAGGCTACAAGACAGAAAAATATAATGTATGGCTTGTATGATACTGCGGAACAACGGAGAAATCGTATATTCGATTCACAGCAGGTTAAACCTGGAAAAGATGCTGTTTATTGGCAGGATGAATGCATAAATGGAAGTAATATTCAGATATGTATGTACGCCACAGATAAAGAGGTGGGTGCGTTCGCCATTGAAAAAGTAAATGACAAATATATGCTGTCAGGCAGAACCATTACTACCCGTACGTATGAAGTGCTGGAAGAATATCATAATGAACAATCTATAATTCTTTTCTTGGGGGCTGATTTCAATCCAGACAGAGAAAAAGATATATTAATAAAATGGAATGCTACACCATCTGACAAAGTGGCAAAATTCAAAGACCAGATTATAAAACCTATCGCAAATGTAAATGGTTATAGCCTGTGGTATTATGCAACGGACAATCTGCGTGACACTTTTGATATTACAGTTACAGAAAAGGAAAGCTGAAATGATACTTGACGGATATATTAAAGATGGAAACAACTGGCCTGTAAAAACGGCATTGGTGGAACCGAAAGACAACAGCTTTGAAACGCTGTTTACTGCACACCTTGCCTTTGTGTAAGGTGTTTTTTGTAAAAATTTTTGTTCGCTTTTTATGGGTAGTGTGTTTCAGCCATTGTGTGGTATAATCTGTTCACAGGAGGTGGCCTATGAATACTTATAAAATCGGTCAGTTTATTACCGAAAACCGTAAAAATAAGAATATGACACAGGTACAGCT
>JAFZDX010000125.1 GCA_017560985.1 Oscillospiraceae bacterium | reverse complement strand
ACAGATTTACAGTCTGCCCCCTTTGGCCACTCGGGAACACTCCCACAATTTGGAGCTGGTGGACGGATTCGAACCCCCGACCTGCTGATTACAAATCAGCTGCTCTACCGGCTGAGCTACACCAGCTAATTTCTTAGCTTGTCGCTTTCTCGCGACTGCTTGATTATAATACCACAGGTATTGCCGAATGTCAACACTTTTTTTGAAAAAATTTTTAATTTTTTTAATTTTTTTTGAAACAGGCGAAAAATCCCTGTAAAATAGCCTGTTTACAGGTTTTTATTTTCTATATAATATGGTAAAATAAAATATTATAGCCCCTGACAGGAGGTATATTTTGAAAAATTTTGTTATGAATCTTTATAACGGAGCAGAAAAACTGAAAATTTTTATCTGTATCCTTGTTTATACACTTTATCTTGCCCTTACGGTTTATGGTGGCGGCAGTGCCGTGGACTTTATGCTGTTTGGTCTGGTTATGGTTTCTTACATCTGGCTACCGGGCAAATGCTGGAATATGCTGCTGGGTGGCAGCCGTCGTTTTGACGGTATGGATTTCGGCATTGACGTTCTGCTGGGCACAGGTTTTTTCTGTGCTGTTTACTGTGTGGCGATGCGCATGCATATGAAACTGCTGCTGTCGGTTATTCCCCTGATGTTTGCCGGGCTGTGTATTGCCCTGGTGATACGCCGCAGTTACATTAACCCACCACGCCGTCTTACCCCTTGGCAGTGGCTGCCTGTACTGCTGTTTTTCGGCCTGTTGTTGCTGTACACTTTTACCAGTGTAATAAAATATGCAATGCCAGCCAATGTAGGCGATACCCTGCTGATGCCGGATATGCTGTGGAATGTGGGCAATGCCAATTCTTTCGCAATCCGTTTTATTCCGGAAGACATACGTTATTCAGGTGTGCAGTTACATTATCATTATCTTACAGAACTTTTCGCCGGTGCAGTGGCCTGGCTGACAGGCATTCCTGCCTACACAGTGGTGGCTTTCTATATGCAGCCTTTTGTGCTGGGCTGTGTGGTGTACAGCCTGCTGAATTTCGGCCGCATCTGGTTTAATGATGAAGGCAAGGCAATGCTGTTCACTTTTTCAATGTTTATTTTTGGCTGTGGCAGTATGTGGGGCAGTTTTCTTAACGGCCGCAGTATGTTTTTCAATGACAACGCATTGCACATCATCACAAATATAAATGCCCAGGCAACAGCCACTGTTTTCCTGTGTATATTCGGCGGTATGTTTGTACAGCTGATGAAAAAAGGTTTCCGCGTGCCGCTGATGGATATTGCCCTGTGGATAGCCGCATTCTTTATGCTGTCCTTTGCCAAAGGCCCTGTGGCCGCCATTGTGGCGGTAGGCGGTGCCATCACACTGCTGTGGCTGGCTGTCCAGAAAAAAGCCGGTTGGAAAGCTGTGGTTTCTGCCTTTGCTATCCTGGGGCTGTTCTTTGTGGTATACACCCTGTTCTTTGCATCAGGGGCCAATACCAGCATGGCGTTCAATACCTGGGGTACTATCTCAAAATCTGTTTTCGGCACTTTCCTTGACGGTCTGTATACTGCCGGCAAATACAAACTGTGGTATGCCGCCCAGTTTACGGTTATGATTATCCTTGTGGTGGCCTTTGCGCCATTGCAGGCATTTATGTATTTTGTGGGTCTGCCAGGTGATATAAAAAATCTGTTCCGCCTTGACGGCAAGCACCTGTGGGCAAACAGTCTTATAGTGGGGGGCTTTATGGCTTACTACCTGTTCAATCACTATGCTATGAGCCAGGTTTACTTTGCTTTCCTTGCCCTGTTCTTTATGCACCTGCTGGCTATTGATAATCTGGACAGGCTGAACAGCAATCTTTTTCGTGGCATTGCTCTGACACTGGGCTGTGTATCTGTGGTTACCACAATGTTTATATACACAAACTTTATAGGCAGCGGCGCCCGTTTCCTGGCCAGAAATCTGGGTATAATCGAAAAATACCCATATAATACAGTGGTAAATGCTGATGACCAGCAGGCAATGGAATTTTTCCGTGACAATACGGACACTACCGCCCTTTTTGCCACAAACAGAATTCACGCGGACAATATCAAAAAAGACGGTGTTTCCAATATTTACTCTGCTTTCAGCGGCCGCCAGTCCTATATGGAAGGCTATGCCTACGCCCTGACAAATATGGGTGTGCCGTACTATGTGGTAGACCAGCGCCAGCAGATAAACAATGCCCTGTTTTCTGCTGATACACCGCCGGAAGAACTGAAACATCTGTGCAATGCAACAGGCATTACACATCTGGTGTTTTCTTCACAGTTTGAAGGCAGTGAAAAGGCAATTTCACAGACTTTTGAAAAAATTTATGACAGTGAAACTGTGCGCATTTACGCCACAGGTGCCTCACCGCTGGCAAACCACCCGCTGTACCAGGAAGAACTTTCCCGGTATGGTGAAGGTATAAAAGAAGAATAAAACAGTTCCAGTCCCGACAGAATTACCTGCCGGGACTGTTCTTGTGTGTATAGCTGTCGCGTAATAAAATAACGCAAATAGACAAATCTGAATTTTGCGAACAGAAAGGGGTTCGGGGAAATACTTTCCCCGAATAACAATAGCGGAGTCTGCGGAGAGTAAAAAATATTTCAAGGGCTTCAGAAGGTTGAAATATTTTTACGAAAATCGCGAAGAAATTTGTCGAGCGAATGAGTGAAACGAATGAGGTTTCAAATTTCCGCGATTTATAGCAGACGTAGCATTCCACACTTGTGCAGCGTTAGGGGTATGGGGCGTATCGCAACGCCCCATGCTTTTGGTTCTTTTCTCAAGAAAAGAACGATAAATCACATTTAATGTGATTTATTAAAAAGTT
>JAFZDX010000124.1 GCA_017560985.1 Oscillospiraceae bacterium | reverse complement strand
TGGTAAATATCGTTCCTAACGATGTAAGAATGGAAATGTATGTTCGTGGTGCTACAATCGAAGCTATCAAAGATGCAAATGCTAAAGTTAACAGAGCTATCAAAGGCTGTGCATACGCTATCGGCTGTGAAGTTGAAATCACAGACCTGCCAGGTTACCTGCCAGTAGCAGACAATCTGGACCTGGCTTATGTATTTGAAGCAAATGCAAAAGAACTGTATCCAGACAAAATCGTTAGACACGAAGAAGGCATCGGCGGCGGTTCTTCTGACGTTGGTGATGTACAGGCTATTATGCCATGTATCCAGGGTGGTATCGGTGGTTTCAGAAATGCATTCCACTCCAAGCACTTTGAACTGGCTGATGAAGACCTGGCATTTATTGCTCCTGCAAAAGTTATGGCTTGCACAATTATCGACCTGCTGGCTGATGACGCTGCAAAAGCAAAAGAAATTATCGAAAAATTCGACAGCCCATACAATTCCAAGAACTACGATAAAATCTGGGAAGAAATTATGGGTTAATCACTCAAATATAAAGAGGCGGTCATATCCGCCTCTTTTCAATATAGCAAACAACTTAAGGTGAAAAATGAAAAGAATTATAAGTTTTATACTTACACTGGCAATGGCACTGTCTATGGCAGCCTGCGGCGGCAGTGAAAACAGTGGCGGTACCACTGAACCAACATCAACCCCTGAACCAAAGGTACTGTCTGACACACTGGCCATAAGCAAGTATGATGAAAAAATAATTACCAATGATTACACCGGGCTGGAGTTTACACTGACTGGCGGCTGGTCAATGATTGACCGCGAAACAATGTGCACATTATATATGCCCGGTGTCACAGCACAGCAGCTGGAAGAAATGAACGCTGACCAGTTAAACGGGCTGATTGAAGTATTCGATTATGTGGCAATGGATACAAATGGCCATATAATCATGGTTGCCATTGCAAATTATGCCGCAGCAAATCTTTCTGCAGAAGAGTATCTTAACACCTTCAAAAAGAATAATTTCCCTGTTGAGGCAAATCTGACCGATGAAAAAACCGCGACTTTAAGCGGTGTGGAATACAAAAACTTTACTGCATATTATGACAATCTTGTAAATGATGTATGCTATCTTGACCGCGGTGACGGTCATCTGGTTATGGTAATTTCCCGTCTGAAAGGAAATGTTTCTCCATACTATGCCCATGCATTTTTCAATGGCGGACCGCTGACAGACACAGACCTCGACAATGTGCCCGGACTGTTTGAGTATGATGCTGAAAAAGTAAGAATAATAAACACTGATGCCGCAATAGAAATAGATATTCCTGACGGCTGGGCAGCTGCAAACAGACAGTACATTGCAAAAGAATATTACAATACTGATGAAAACACATTGAACAGTATGACTGCCGGTGATTTTGCCAGACTGCCGGAAATCAATGATATTCTGCTGACAAATTCGGACAACAGACAATCTGTGATTATAAGCTATATAAACAGAAAATCCGATTATGCCTATGGGATGTCTGCGTTGGAAATGGCAAAGCATATGTATTATCAATGCAATGTAAACGAAATGTTTGCAGCAGTTACCGAAGAAATCAGTTTTTCAGGGCAGAATTATGCAGCTGCCGATATGTACAGCTTTGACAGTGACTCCACTCTGGTTTATTTCTTCAGGGAACTGAACGAAGACTATATGGTAAACGTTACTTTATATGCCAAAGGTGACCAGTTTGTCCACGACCTGCGGGAAATTTTCAGTCAGGACAACGATACCGATATGCTGATAAAACGCAGCCAGCTGGTAGAAGGCAAATATCAGTACTATAACCCATACACAGATATCAGGTTTAACTTTCTGAAAGACTGGGTAAATGTTGATGAAAAAATGATAAGCTGGCTGTATGGCGGCAAATTAACAGAATCAGATATAGACGGCTGGACTGATGCACAGTATATGCAGGCTCAGGCAATAGCTGACTTTGGAATTGCCAGCCCTGACGGGCAGCAGTATATGTATGTGTACTATATAAATCTGAACGAACTGTATGATGACCACAAGGCTGATATGTGGGAATACTATGAAGAAGAAATCAAATCCTTGGATGACATTGGCTTTATCGCTACAGAAAGAGACATTGTTTATGTTCTTAAAGATATGAACACCTTAGTATACGAAGGAACCAGCGCAGATGGAAAGCGCGCAGTACAGTTTGCAGTTGCCGAAATAAGCGACGATTATGCTATGGTTACGCTTGCCAGCAGACCTGCTGATGAAAGCCTGCCTAATATTTTTGGTATGCTGGTGCATTAAAGTATTATTACATACAAAAAGACCGCTGAGATTCAGCGGTCTTTATTTGTTATCAGATATTTATTCCTGTGTATTTCTGTTGAGATTGTTTTTTTGCTGATTTGCAGCTTCATTTATTTTTCTCAGTTCTTCGTTTGCAGATTTCAATATAATATTGTTCAGCACCATAGTTACAAGAACCATTGCAATACCAGCACCAAAATTAAAACACATAACTACAAGACATAGATAAAGGGCTGCAGTAAACGATATATCAATAATTTTTCCTGTTCTGCCAAAGTGTTTTTCCATAACCTGTGCTTTTTGCTGTCTCTGCTCTATATTTATTCTGGATTTTTCTTCTGACATAGTTTCATAAGCGCGTTTAACCGTCATATACAATATAAATGTACTCGGGGCAAAATTTGGTGTCCCTTCCTGTATAAAGGAAGCTATTGCTGTCAGTGAAATATAAAGCAAAAAACCTGCAATATTTTCTATAAAACCTTTTTTATCATATATTTTCATTTACAACACCTGCCTTTGTATATATTGTACCATAAACCTCTCAAAAAAGAAAAAGAAAAATTTGTGATTTTTTCAGCAGGAGGTATTGAAAATCCGTCAACTGCATTACGCGCACTGCAACCACTAAAGTGATAATATGTCATCCTGAGCTAGTAAAACGAGTCGAAGGATCTTTGTTCCAGAACTATCTGCAAAGTAATAATTCCACATAACACCAGTGCAAAGATTCTTCGCAACAAGTTGCTCAGAATGACATCTCGCTACGCTCAATGCTTAAAGCTAAGCATTTCTC
>JAFZDX010000123.1 GCA_017560985.1 Oscillospiraceae bacterium | reverse complement strand
TGATTTAGCCCACTGTTCTGGGAACAGTTTGTCGATTCTGATTACGGAACCGATTGTTACGAAGGATGTAACGTTACCGATAACCAGTGTCCATTTACCAAGAACGTTTGTATCGAAACCAGAAGCAACAACAGCAAGGTTCATGAACATACGCATGAACATCCAAACGTATGGAACACCGTGTTTGTTAACTTTGGACAGAACGCCTGGGAACCAACCGTCTTTTGCTGCACGCAGCATTGGAGGGAAGTTAGAAGCGATAGAAGAGTTCAGTGTTGTACCAAGAGCAAAACCAGCACCGCCGATGATGAAGAAGTAGTACAGTGGTTTTGGCATGATCATGTCAGCGATTGGAGCAAGGTTACCGATTGCGATAACTTCGTCAGCTGGCAGAACACCACCGATAACTGTAGCAAGCAGAGCATACAGGAATGCAACGGACAGTGTAGCAATGATGATAACAACTGGGATATCTTTTGTTGGGTTTTTAGCTTCACCAGAGAATGCCAGGATAACCTGAGCACCACCTGTTGCGTATGTCAGGTAAGAAGCAGCTTCTACCAGACCGGAAACGCCGTGAGCAAGCAGTGGAGCGCCAAACAGTTCGTTACCGAAGTAAGTACCGATGTTAGCGTGTGGCAGACCCATAACTGTGAAGAGTACCAGAGCTGCTACCAGGAAGTAGAACATGAAGCCCTGAACTTTAGCCATCCAAGCTGTACCGAACCAGTTAAGTGCGAAGAATGCCAGCATGAAGATCATAGCCCAAGTTTTCTGGTTGTTGCCGATTGCTGGGATAAGCATACCGATGTAGGAAGCAAGACCCAGACCGAACATACCGAGGGAAACGGATGACAGCAGACCTGTGTACTGCATGAAACCTGCGAAGATTGGGTGAACGAATACTGCGTACTGTGAGTAAACACCACCGTGGAAACGTGCTACGGAAGCAACGAATACAGTTGGGATCATAGAGAACAGTGTAAATACAGCAGCGATCATAAATGCGATGTTAACAGAACGACCTGTCATACCAAGAGCGGAAATGGACATAACCATAACGCCTGCACCGATAATCTGACCAACAGCGATTGACATCAGGTCCATAAAACCAAGTGTACCCTGTGACTGATTATTAGCCATAATTTTTCTCCTTTAATTTTATTTAACGATAGATACTAAAAATTACTGGAACCAGTAATATTTTCAATAAGATTATACATAATCTGTTCACAATTTCGCAACATTTTTGTACCAAAACGTACAATTATATGAATATTATCCTAAACAATACTATATTTTTTGTGCAAATAAACTATGATTTTTTCAATATTGATTGTTGATTTTAGTCCCTGTATGTACTTTTGCACAAAAAATCCACCATTTTTTGCACACCTGCTGTTAATTTAATAACGATTAAATGTATTCTATATGCAAACAAACAGGTGTATTTTTTACCATTTTGTATTTTAAATCTGTATATATAATAAAACCACCGGCAACAGCTGACTGTAACCAGTGGTTTTTATTATACAATATTTACATCATAGGGCTGAGCACTCGCAGGAACAACTGCAGCAAACGTTTGAAAAAACCTGTTTTGTTCACATCAGTGATTGTAACCTGTCTGCTTTTTGAAAATGTGTCTTCAAAATCTTTTTTCACCTGACCCACCAATGAACCGGCATAAAAACTGCAGCAGTTTTCAAAATTGAGGTACATGGAACGATAGTCTGTATTTGCACCGCCCACTATAGCCTGTATATCATCGCTTACATACATTTTTGCGTGAATGAAGCCCGGTGTGTATTCATATATTTTCACACCTGCCCTCAGCAGTGTACGATAGTAACTCTGGGTTACATAATACACATACCATTTGTCAGGTATTCCCGGAACAACTATCCTTACGTCCACCCCGCTCTGGGCAGCTATTGTAAGTGCGGTGATAATTTCATTATCTATGATAAGATACGGTGTAGCAATATATACATAATCTTTTGCATTGTTGATAACGCTGAGATATGAATTTTCACACAGATTTACCCTGTCCAGCGGAGTATCGTAATAAGGCTGTACATATCCATCACTTTCCATTGAATAGCGAGGGTGGAATTTGCTGTAATCTTCTTTTTTTCTGGTTACATATTCCCAGGTATTCAGAAATGTGGTTGTCAGGCTCCAAGCGGCATCCCCTTCTATGCGGAAGCCAGTATCTTTCCATACACCGAATCGTTCTATTACATTTATATATTCATCAGCCACATTTATACCACCTGTATATGCAATGGTGGAATCTATAACTGTGATTTTCCTGTGGTCGCGGTGATTCAGCATAAGATAATCGCCTAAGTGGAAAGAAAATTTTACATTATTGAAAATATATGTTTTTATCCCCCACTGCTGAAGCTGTTTTTCATAACCTTCCGGGAAATTGATAAGACAGCCCCATCCATCATAAATCAGGCGCACGTCAACACCTGCGGCAGCCTTTTCTTTCAGTATTTCAAGGATGCTCTGCCACATAAAGCCATCATCAATTATAAAATATTGCATAAAGATGGACTCTTTTGCATTTTTCAGGTCTGTCAGCATATCGCGGAACATTGCCGCACCCATATCATAATACTTTACAGCTGTGTTTTCATAAGCCGGTGCGTGGCCGTTCCTTTCAAGGAATAAAGCCTGTTTGCCTATTCCCCTGTCCAGTCTGGCCAGTTTTTCAATGATATGTGGATTAGGTGTCATCTGTCTGTGAATTTTGTCTTCCTGCTGCTGCATAAGTTTCTGTTGTTTTCTGGTGAGTTTGGTGTCACCATACAGGAAATAAAACAAAGCACCTGAAACAGGAAAAACAGCCATTATGATAACCCATATAATTTTGTATGATGGATTCATATTATCTTTTTCCAGAACATACAACATTATAAGTATGCTGAAAATTGTAAGCAGTGCATAAACTGTGGAACCTACAGTATACAGCTTTGTTGACAGGAAGAAAAACAGCCATACCTGAAACATGGCCATAAAACCCACCATAAATCTTTTGGTATATATAAATTGTTTGAATTTGTTCATACTGCCTCTGATTTTAAGTACTATATATAATTATTATACATAATTATTTACTCATATTAAAGTGAAAAATCCGTGTGGATTCTGTGAGTTTTTTGAAAGTCAGTATCAGTGCAAAATAAAACGCACCCATAAAGGGCGACACTCATAAAACAGTTAACAGGCACAACAGCTCATACTGCTGTACCTGTTATTGTATGTGATAGCATAGAGTGGTAGTATATAATCAGATGGAAAAATTTGAATTTGTCGAATAGATTGATGAGCATATATTTGAGAGATGAGTAGTTATGGTAAACTGGGCTTTATTACTCTTGCCTGAAAATGCACCAGATGAGTGCAAAACTAAACTGAATAATTGATAGATAAAAAGATAGCCGCCCAATGAGGGTGGCTATTTTAATGTATGCGTTATTTTATTTAACATGTAGTTTGAAGTAGCATTAATAAAAATATATTACGCTATCAAAACAATCCATACAAAGACACCACTGCATTACAAACTGCAGTGGTGTTTTTTATAGAGGATAACATGGGAATGATTAAATCATTCAAAATGTTTTATCTATTTCTGTTTTGAATACTGTCTTTTGATAGCAACTTCCATAATTGCATTGGCAGACATCATATCGTCAACAACAACATAATCTTCACGGCTTCTGATATCATCCAAATGTTCAAAATATGTTTCTGTTGTGAATGTTGGGTCGTAGTATCCCATTGTTGTTCCTACAAATATTTCATTAACTCGTCCAGCACATGTTTCGAAAATTTTACCTGTAACAGGGCATTCATTGCTTGCCAGAATAGCTACAATAGGAGAAATTGCTTCTGTCGGCATTGCCCGTTCAGTCTGTTTCAGGATTTCAGGGTCTGTAACTGTAAAACCTGATTCCTGCATTGCCATAACTGTAGCTGCAGCAGGGGCGATAGCATTGACTTTAATACCATATGGTTCTGCTGACAAAGCCAGACTTCTTGTCATTGCATACACAGCACCTTTTGATGCAGAGTAAGCAAACAAATTGCCTGCGCCATACATTGCTGCATTGGATGTGGTGTTGATGATTCTGCCATATCCCTGATTTTTCATATATTCATATGCTGCTTTACACATATTTCGTGTGCCATATGCGTTTACTTTCATAATGAAATCGAATTTATCTTCGCTTTCTTCATCAATAACCAACGCTTTATTAACACCAGCGTTGTTGATTAAAATATCCAGTTTACCAAAAGTATTTACAGCAGTATCAATAATGTTTTTTGCACCCTGGATTTCTACGCTGTTGTTTTCATCGGCCACGGCTTCGATACCCATTTCTTTCAATTTTTCCACTGCTTCTTTCGCACCGGCAATATCATTGATTACAATCTTTGCACCTCTGCTACCCAATAACTTGGCATGGGCAAAACCTATACCGCGTGCAGCACCTGTGATAATTGCTACCTGACCGTTAAATCTCAATTCTTTCATTTCGAATCCTCCGTAATTATGTATGTAATAATATTCTAAAACAGAGAATATTAGAAATGAATATCAATTAAAAACCATAGTAACATAACATACTGTCTGTATTAAAAAGTTACTTATTTTGTATTTTGAAATCCCTTATATATATGTGAACACTCTCCAGCAATTCACCGGCCAGCTTTTTCACTTCATCGATGTCCTGGCAATGATAGTGAAGAACCCAGTTCTTCAGAATGCCTATATCTCCTTTAAGCATATAGCTTATACTGAGCATTTCTTTCATTGAGAAATTCTTTGCATCATTGATAATGTATTTCTTTATTCTGTTTTCAATAAACAGTGAAAAATTGATAGTTTCATCCTGACTGAACAGCGAATAAAACAAATCATAATTATTGCGGACATAATCATATGTGGCATTCTGGAACTCATTCATATTTACGACAATATCTTCAACCATTAATTTTTCAAACTGATTAATCAGATTATCTATCAGATCACCTTCTACTTTAATCAGCAGGTCGTTTTTGTTGTTGAAATGTGAGTAGAAAGCATGCTTACTTATCAGGCATTTATCGCATATATCAACAACTGATATTTTATCGTAAAGTGTGTGTTTCAACTCTTCTTTAAATGTGTTTATAATCAGATTTTCGGTTTTTATAAAGCGTTTATCGTTCTTATTCATGTTTGTGTTCCTTATACTATTTTACATATTATACTATATATAACTGAATTTGTCTTTAAGCAAACATTAACAAAAAAGTCTGGATAGCAATAAGGAATAAATAATATATCGTATACCAACAGACACTGTTCTCTTTTCTCAAATGCTCATGTGTTATTCAAGTCGCGTAGCTGTTTGACGCTTACGGTTTAATAGACAAATCCCAATTTGTCCAACAGTAAGGGCGCACTTCTATACATTGTATTCTGATATGTAGTGTGAGCAACGATAAAAGCCAAGTTGCATTTTGCAACTTGGCTTGAACTGTTTTACGAACCCCGCCAGAAGGGGTGCGCTTTGAATTATATAAAACAATGCCATTGTGCTGATTACAGGTGGTCATTCAACTGTATAAACCCTGACTGATTTCAGAATAACATCATCAACCGGTTTGCCGTCAGCGTCTACATTTACCCTGCTGATGTCGTATGCAACACCCAGGCCGTCATAAATCTGACCAAATACTGTGTATCGCCAGTCCAGGCTTGGCAGGCCGCCGGCCTGTTTATAGGCATCCTGCACTTCACTGCGCCAGGCGGCATCTGCCATCCGCTGCAATGTGTCGTCACTTAAACCACCAATAGGTGCGGTTACGAAGAAAAACTGACCGCCGTTTGTATCTTCACCGTGATTTGCCATAGACAGTGCGCCGTTATAGTGGTGCAGGCTGTCAGAAAATTCGTCTTCAAATTCCAGTTCCCAGGCACTTTTGCCGCCTGTGGCAGTGCCGTCAAAAGAACCGGACTGCACCAGCATATCTTTTATAGTCCTGTGGAAAGTGATTCCATCATAATAGCCGTTGTTGGCAAGATGTGTAAAACTGGCCACTGCTTTTGGGGCAGCCTGTGGGAAAAGCACCGCTTTTATAACGCCCTGGTCGGTGGTGAATTCGGCCACTGTGTCCCCCGGCTGTGGCTGTACAAACTGCATTTCATCACTGTTCACATTCAATTTTTCACTGCCTGGCATTTTTCCGCCACAGGCTGTAAAAAACAGACAGCTGCAAAGCAACAAAGCAAATATTTTTTTCATATCTATCTCCATCGAAGTATAATTTTTAATCATATACTATATATATTAACATATAATATATAAAAAATATACGACAATTTTGTGTTTCATTAGAATTACACAAAAATAAAATTGTAATTGTGTGAATTATGGAAAAAGCACTGTCAATCGGTTGACTTGAAATAAAAAATATTGTAATATAATTACAACAGGAAGCGGCAAAAGCAACAGTTTATGCTGCTGACAATACACAAAGGAGGTACACACCAATGCAGGATAAAGATGTGAATCTGATGCCAGAAGACGGTGAAGAATACACCCCTACTATTATTACTTTGACAGATGAAAACGGCGAGTCATTCAACTTTGAAATCGTTGATGAAATCGAACACAACGAAGAACATTATCTGGCCGTTGTTGAATATTTTGATGATCCAAAGAAAGCTCTGGAAGCTGAACCTTATCTGATCATTTTCCGTGTCGGGGATGCCGATGAAGACGGACTGGAAACATTTGACATTGTTGAAGACGATGAAGAACTGTTTGAAGTAAGCGGTATTTTCGAAACCCGTTTAAGAGAAATTTATGATTTCGAAGAATAAAACTGAATAAATAATATATAATATTGCTTATAAGCCTGTCCTGTGCGATATATTGTATGGTTATTTTTAATCCTACACTTATATTAAACGGAGGTTGTCGTCTGAGCGGGGATTGCAGACCTCCCCCCCTGGGGAAGAAGGGAGCGTGAAACGCCCAGCGCAACATATCCACCCTGGTCACAAACCGGGTTCTAACATAGCCATACGCGGCTGGACGGGTTTATATATAAAAATTCGCGTAACCTGAATTTCGGGTTACGCTTTTTATTAATATAATGTATATAAGAGGTTTTTATGGCATTCAATGAACGCACCCTGATGGTAATGGGCGAAGATGTATACAACAGAATAGTGAAAAAACATATTGTGCTGGTTGGTGTCGGTGGTGTAGGCGGTGCAGTGTTTGAATGTCTGGTAAGATTTGGCATTGAAAAAATCACCATTATAGACTTTGACACTGTGGACCATACAAACCTGAACAGGCAGATTATCAGCACCACAGACACAGTGGGCAAAATAAAGGTAGATGTGGCAAAGGCACGCGGGCTGGCCATAAATCCCGACTGTGATATAACTGCGTACAATATGTTTGTAGAAAAGGACAACCTGCATATTATCAAAGACCTGGCTCCAGACTATGTGATAGATGCCATAGACAGCGTAAAAAGCAAGCTGGACCTGGTGCAGTTCTGCCACGAAAACCATATAAAAATTATTTCTGCAATGGGCACAGGCAACCGTTTCGCAGTGGATGGATTTGTAATAGATACAGTGGAAAATACCGCTGGAAACGGCTGTGGGCTGTCACGAGTAATGCGACAGGAACTGCGCAAAAGAGGTGTGCTGGGTCATATAAGCCTGTTTAACAAATACCCACCACAGACAAAGGCAGTAAATTCTTCCAACGGTCGCCACGCCCCGGGCAGCACAGTGTTTGCACCGAATATTGCAGGCATTATGATTGCACAGTATGTGTGCGAACAGCTGGGCAAAGAACAATAGATATAATATGTATAAATAAAGGCATCGGAAAACCGATGCCTTTTGTTATATTTCAACCTGTGCCAGAATTTCCTCTGGCGGTACATTGTAAAGTTTTGCGATAGCAATCAGGTTTGAGGTGGATGGGTCAGATGTACCATTTTCCCATTTTGATACCGCCTGGCGTGACACGCCCAACCGCTGCGCCACAAATTCCTGTGTCATATTGTTTTTTATGCGGTAATCTTTCAGCAGTTCACCAAGACTGCGGCATACAGTCTGTTTTTCTGATTTGTTGTTGGATATAAAAAATCTGATACCGGAAACAAGAAATTTTATCGCAAGATACCCCAGTATTCCTATAAGTGCCAGATTCATCCATGTGAATATAATTGTAATCAATGATAAACCCATATTCTCACCTCTTTCTTTGACTGCATTTTAGCATAAATATCGTCAAAACACCACCAACTATCAGTCAACTATGGGTTGCGTTTAGTGGTAAATTGTAGCTTATTGCACCGATGGTTCAATGAGCCCGTAGGGGACGGTGTCCCCGACGTCCCGTTTGATATGCACAAACTATTACTTTGTCATTCTTCGCCAACACTTCGGAATGTCAATCGACAGTTTATGCGATTGAATCCCCCAGTCACCTGCGGTAACAGCCCCTTTCACAAAGGGGCATTTAATCAATTTATCCACTTATCCTATATATCACAAAAAGGCACCCTGCGGGTGCCTTTAATATTGTTAATCCAGTTTGAGAACAGCTGTAAATGCTTCGCTTGGAACTTCCACAGTACCCAGCTGGCGCATTTTCTTTTTGCCTTCTTTCTGTTTTTCCAGCAGTTTCTTTTTACGGGTGATGTCACCGCCGTAACATTTGGCCAGAACGTCTTTTCTCATAGCCTTTACTGTTTCACGGGCGATAACCTTGCCGCCGATAGCCGCCTGGATAGGAATTTCAAACAGCTGACGTGGAATGTGTTCTTTCAGCTTTTCAGCGATTTTTCTGCCGCGTTCATATGCCTTGTCTGCGTGAACGATCAGTGACAGGGCGTCAACCACTTCGCCGTTGAGCATAATGTCCAGACGCACCAGTTTGGAATCTGTGAATTCTTTGAATTCGTATTCGTAGCTGGCATAGCCTTTGGAACGGGACTTGATAGAGTCGAAGAAGTCATAAATGATTTCGCCCAGTGGCAGTTCATAGTGCAGGTCCACACGGTTTTCGTCCAGATATTTCATATCGCGGAAAAAGCCACGTCTTTCCTGGCACAGTTCCATCAGACTGCCTACAAAATCTTTTGGTGAATAGATATGGCAGTCTACCATTGGTTCTTCACTGCTTACGATTTTTGCAGGGTCTGGATAGTTTGTAGGGTTATCAATCATCATCACTGTGCCGTCTGCAAGGGTGAGGCGGTATTCAACAGATGGTGCTGTTGTAACCAGATCAAGGTCGAATTCCCTTTCCAGACGTTCAATGATAATTTCCAGATGCAGCAGACCCAGGAAGCCACAGCGGAAGCCAAAGCCCAGGGCAACTGATGTTTCTGCTTCAAATACCAGGGAAGCATCGTTCAGCTGCAGTTTGTCCAGTGCATCACGCAGGTCGCCGTATCTTGCACCGTCTGCAGGATAGATACCACAGTAAACCATAGGTGTAACCTTTTTATAACCAGGCAGCGCCTGTGGTGCAGGTTTTTCCACCAGTGTAACTGTGTCGCCTACTCGTGTGTCACGCACAGATTTGATGCTGGCTGTGATGTAGCCTACTTCCCCGGCTTTCAGCTCTTTGCAGGCCACCAGGTCTTTTGCACCCATACGGCCTACTTCAACCACATCAAATTCAGCACCTGTCTGCATCATTCTGATACGCTGGCCAGGTTTCAGTGTACCTTCCATAACGCGCACATAAACGATAACACCTTTGTAGGAATCATAGAAGCTGTCAAAAATCAATGCAGACAGTGGTGCATCTGCATCGCCTGTTGGTGATGGGATATCTGTTGTGATTCTTTCCAGCACTTCTTCAATGTTGATACCCATTTTTGCGCTTATCTGTGGTGCATCAAGACAAGGGATGCCGATGATGTCCTCCACTTCGTGGGCAACTCTTTCCGGTTCTGCACTTGGCAGGTCAATTTTGTTCAGTACAGGCAGAATTTCCAGGTCGTGTTCAATAGCCAGGTAAGTGTTTGCCAGTGTCTGTGCCTCGATGCCCTGGGAAGCGTCCACAACCAGGATTGCACCTTCACAGGCGGCAAGGCTGCGGCTTACTTCATAAGAAAAGTCAACGTGACCAGGAGTATCGATAAGGTTGAATTCATACTCCTCGCCATTTTTAGCTGTGTAGTTCATTGTAACGGCGCGGGCTTTGATAGTAATGCCTCTTTCGCGCTCGATATCCATATTGTCCAGCAGCTGTTCTTCCATCAGACGCTTTTCCACGCTGCCTGTTTTTTCCAGCAGTCTGTCAGCCAATGTGGATTTGCCGTGGTCAATATGTGCTATAATTGAAAAATTGCGGATATTTTCCTGTTTCAAAAACATTTCCTCCGTATTTTTAATGACATAATTTTCTAACATAATATTTTATCATATATTATTGAAAAATAAAATATATTTTTTTCATATATGTGAAATATATAAATGCCGGTATCACTTTGCAAGAGTTGTTCTGGCGATATTTTCATATTTTTACCTATCTTGACAATATATCACTTTTTTGATATATTGATTTATCCCTAAATTATGTTAAAATTATAATGAAATATTATGCGAAAATACATAATAAAATTTTAAAAGGAGGCTTAAATCATGAACTGGAAAATTTTGGAATATGATGAAATGCTGAAACCATTTGCTGCTGACATTCAGCTGAGAATGGACAATTACGAAAGAAAGAAAAAAGAACTGCTGGCAGATGGTACTTCTCTGAAAGACTTTGCCAACGGTCATGAATATTTTGGTTTTCATAAATCAACAACTGACCCACAGGGCTGGTTCTACCGCGAATGGGCACCAGCTGCCGAAGAAGTATACCTGACAGGCGACTTCAACGACTGGCACTGGCTGGACCACAAACTGACAAACATCGGTAACGGTGTGTGGGAAATTTTTATCCCCGGTACAGAAACACTGTGGCACGGCTGTAAAGTTAAAACAATCGTAAAACACAACGGTCAGCTGCTGGAAAGAATTCCTACATACGCACGCAGGGTTGTACAGGATCCTGTGACAAGAATGTTCTGCTGTGAAATCGTGGACGAAGCACCATACAAGTGGAAAAAGAAAAAATTCACACCTGCAAAGGAACTGTTTATCTACGAATGTCACATCGGTATGGCACAGGAAGAAGAAAAAGTAGGTACATACATCGAATTCCGTGACAATATTCTGCCAAGAATCAAGGAAGCTGGCTATAACACAATCCAGATTATGGCTATTATGGAACATCCATACTACGGCTCATTTGGATATCAGGTGTCTAACTTCTTTGCTGCATCTTCCCGCTTTGGTCTGCCAAATGATTTGAAGAGTCTGATTGACACAGCCCACGAAATGGGCATTGCTGTACTGCTGGACGTTGTTCACTCCCACGCAGTTAAAAACACTGCTGAAGGTCTGAACGAATTTGACGGCACTACATATCAGTTCTTCCACGATGGTCCAAAAGGTGACCACCCAGCCTGGGGCACAAAGCTGTTCAACTACAACAAAAACGAAGTTATCCACTTCCTGCTGTCCAACCTGAAATTCTGGATGGACGAATATCACTTTGATGGTTTCCGTTTTGACGGTGTAACATCAATGCTGTACCACGACCACGGTCTGGGTGTGGCATTTGACGGCCCTGAAAAATACTTCTCGATGAACACAGATATTGAAGCTATCACATATCTGCAGCTGGCAACAGACCTTATCAAGGAAGTAAACCCTAAAGCTATCTGTATTGCAGAAGATATGTCTGCACTGCCTGGTATGTGTCTGCCTGTTGCAGACGGCGGTGTAGGTTTTGACTACCGACTGTCAATGGGTATGCCTGACCTGTGGATAAAACTGCTGAAAGAAACACCGGACGAATTCTGGAACATCCACAAAATCTGGTATGAACTGCAGATGCGCAGACCAATGGAAAAGAACATTGGCTATGCAGAAAGCCACGACCAGGCGCTGGTTGGCGACAAGACAATAATGTTCCGTCTGTGTGATGCCGCTATGTATACTGATATGGACAAAGCATCCGGCAGTATGGTAGTAGACAGAGGTGTTGCACTGCACAAGATGATTCGTCTTATCTCTATGGCTGCTGGCGGTGAAGGCTATCTGAACTTTATGGGTAACGAATTCGGTCATCCGGAATGGATTGACTTCCCAAGGGAAGGCAACGGCTGGAGCCACTACTACTGCCGCAGACAGTGGAGCCTTGTAGACAATGGCTACCTGCGCTATGGTCAGCTGAACGAATTTGACAAAGCAATGGTAAACTTTGCAAAAGAAGGCAGAATCCACAAAGCAAAACCTGAATATATGATGGGTAAAGAAGATAAACAGGTGCTGGTATTCCAGCGTGGCGGCAAAGTTTTCGCTTTCAACTTCAGCCCATTCAACGCATACGATGATTACATCCGTGTGCCAACAAGAGGCGAATACAAAGCTGTACTGTCCACAGACGAAGAACGCTTTGGCGGTTTCGGTGGCGTTTCCCTTGACTATGTTTACAAAACAGAAAAAATGGAAAACGGCGACAACGGCTTTAAAATCTATCTGCCAGCCCGCACAGCTGTTTGCATTGAAAAGGTGAAAAAACCTCGCAAAGCAAAAGCAGTTGTTACAGAAGAAGTGGCAGAAAAGCCAAAAGCAAAACGCACAAGAAAAGCAAAAGCTGAATAATATTCAAAATCAGAAAGGACAGGCAATGCCTGTCCTTTTTATTTGTTGTTCAGATTGTTTGGGATATATAAGTCTTTGATATGTTGGGGTTTGGCGAACAGAAAGGGGTTCGGGGCTTTGCCCCGAATATAAATAGCGGAGTCTGCGGAGAGTAAAAAATATTTCAAGGGCTTCAGTAGGTTGAAATATTTTTTACGAAAATCGCGAAGAAATTTGTCGAGCGAATGAGTGAAACGAATGAGGTTACAAATTTCCGCGATTTATAGCAGACGTAGCATTCCACACTTGTGCAGCGTTAGGGGTATGGGGCGTATCGCAACGCCCCATGCTTTTGGTTCTTTTCTC
>JAFZDX010000122.1 GCA_017560985.1 Oscillospiraceae bacterium | reverse complement strand
GGTGTCCTTGGCAAATTTTTTTGATACTGTTATCTGCCTGTCAATAGTTAAGTCAATTCCAGACTATTCCCTTATGGCGGCCTATCCATTTATCAGCTTTTCGGCAGAAGACGAAAAGGCTATCTGGCTTTTCGGTGTTTATCAGGGGCTGTGCCTTTCGGTGGTGAATCTTATACCATCCCTTTCTTCGGCAGTAGGTTCATCCGGACTGCCACTGATAACACGCAGTCTGCGGTCGGACGACAGGCTGACAGTTGAAAAACAGACAGCAAGGCTGATGAACCTGACTGCTTTTCTTGTGGTACCTGTCAGTCTTTTTGTAACATTTTTCCCTGGTGAAGTGCTGACTGTCCTTTATGGATACCGCGGTGCCCAGACTGTTCTGGCTACATATTTTCTTCGCTTTATGGCACCGGTAGCCATACTGTCAGCTTTTACATTCCCGCTCAACTCTGTTTTACACGCCAACGGCAAATCTGCATCAATACTGAAAATATTGCTCTTTTCCTGTGGAATAAAAGTAGCGCTCAGCGCATATTTATGTTCACAGGAGAAAATAAACATTATGGGGTGCATTATTTCGCAGATTGTTTTCCATATACTTGTATTTGTTTTTTCAGTGCTGGCTGTAAGAAAGGTAGCTCCTGGCATCAGTGTTGTAAAAACATTGGTAATGCCTGTTTCTGTGGCATATATCCTGCTTACTTTTTTAAGGATATTTGCAGATTTTGTACTGTACACAGTGCCTGTGGTCTTCAAAACATTTATGTGTGGTGGTATCTTTGTTGTGGTATATGTGACGATTTTTCTGTTTATGGGTTTCTTTGTTGATAACTGACTTTTTAAGTGCTAAAATATTCCCATAAAGGAGATTGAAATTATGGATTTTGTTAAAAAAGATTTTTATACAATAGAAGACCTGCTGAAAGTTGTTGAAATGCTGCGTGACCCTGTGAACGGATGTGAATGGGACAGGGTGCAGACACATCTGTCTGTCCGCAAGGACTTTATTGAAGAAACCTATGAAGCAGTGGATGCCATTGATAACAATGACAAGGAACTGATGCTGGAAGAATTCGGCGATGTGATGCTGCAGGTGCTTCTTCACTGCCAGATGGAAAAAGAACAGGGCAGCTTTACTTTTGAAGATGTAGTAAATGCACTGGCACAGAAACTGGTACTGCGCCACCCACACGTTTTTAAAGGTCTGGAAGTGAATGGTGTAGAAGATGTGCTCAACAACTGGGAAGCGATTAAAAATGACTCTCACGGTCATACTACAATCAGCCAGACAGTTAATGCTGTACCACACAGTTTTCCTTCCCTTATGTACGCACAGAAAGTGCAGAAAAGAGTGGCAGTCGGTGGTCTGCCTGTGCCAGACAAAAAGGAAGAAATCGCAAATATCCGTGCTATTCTTGACCGCCTGGAAAATAGCCAGACAGCAGATGAATCACAGCTGGGTGACCTGCTGTTCTCCTGTGTAAACCTTGTAAGACAGAACAAAATGGATTCTGAAATGGTTTTACGCGAAAAAAACAGAAATTTTGTCGAAATTTTCAATAATTTTGAAAATTTAGCATTGCAAAAAGATATTCCATTTGATACAATGGAGAACGCGACATTTAAAGAACTATGGATTCAGGCTCAGAAGCCTGATGAGAAAAATAAACCGGAGGATAAATATAATGACAAAAGCAGAACTTATCGCACTTGTTAGCGAAAAAGCAGAACTGACAAAAAAAGATTCTGAAAAAGCTGTTACAGCAGTTATTGACGCAATCACAGAAACACTGGCAAACGGTGAAAAAGTAAGCCTGGTAGGCTTTGGTACTTTTGAAGTAAAAGAAAGAGCTGAAAGACTGGGCCACAACCCACAGACAGGCGACACAATGGTTATCGCTGCAAGTAAAGCTCCTTCATTCAAAGCTGGTACAGCACTGAAAAACGCTGTTAACAAATAATTGTTATCCGTACTGCCGTTGCATTGCATCGGCAGTTTTTATATGTTACAATTATTAAAAATAACCATCAGAGGTAAATATGAGAATAGATAAATTTTTAAAAGTTTCACGCCTTATCAAACGCCGTACAGTGGCAAATGAAGTTGCAGATGCAGGCAGAATTATTGTAAACGGCCGTGAAGTAAAGGCATCTTATCAGGTGAAAATAGGTGATGAAGTGCAAATTATGTTTGGCACAAAGCCTGTAAAAGTAAAGGTGCTGTCTGTGGAAAACACAGTGTCAAAAGATGGCGCCAGAGAAATGTACACAGTAATTGAAGAATAATCAGTTTATATCGGGCATATATTTCTGTAAGGGGGAATAATATGTCCGATAAAATTTTATTACAGCACAAAGTCGTTATAGAAAACAGGGCATCGATGTCTGTGGCAGGGGTTATCCGGGTGGTGTCCTATGATGAAAACCGCATTGTACTGCGCACAGACTATGGCACACTGATTATTACAGGCCGCGGGCTGATGGCAGGTGAAATCAGCAGTACCAACAACACTATGAAACTGACCGGCAACATAGACACACTGCAATACAAAGGAGCAAGGGATAAAAGGGAAAGTATTTTATCCCGTTTGACCAGATGATTTTTGAAGCACAGAATTATTATCTGGTTTTTCAGGATGCTGTTTTTTCCATGGCAGTAGGGTTTGTTACAGGTGCTTTTTATCAGCTTATTGGTATTTTTTTCTACAAAGGAAGGACCGGGTTGTTCATAAAGGATGTGCTGACTGGAATTGTATTTACCACACTGATTTTCAGTTACAGCGTATCATTTGCAAACTACCCCATACTGCGTTGGTATATGGCTTTGTTTGCACTGGCAGGTTTGCTGGTTTTCCCAGCTGGTCTGTCAAAATGGGGTAATGTGGTAGTAAGTTTGATGGTGGTTACAGTTGTGCATTACTGTGGTAATGTATACAGCAAAATGTGTGGAAAACTTTTGGCGATTTTACAGAAAAATAAAGAAAAAAAGCAAAAAATTACACAAAAAAATCCGGCGGAGCTATTGAAAAACGCTGATATTTTGATGTATAATTAAAGTTACAAAAATGTAAGAAAAAGATTTATGGGGGTGAGTGAGATGCAGAATTTAAAGAAAAAAATCAATATCCGTTCTGTTTTGTTTCTCCTTGCCATAGTGTACCTTGCCATAAGTCTTATTACAGCACAGTTCAACCTTATGACAAAAAAACAGGAACTGGCTGCCGTACAGTCCCAGAAATATCGCCTGGAACTGGAAGTTGCTGACACACAGAGCCTGCTGGAAGAAGACCGGGATGAAGTGTATATAGAACGTATTGCCCGTGAAAGACTGGGTTATGCAAACCCTGGTGAAAAGGTGTATATAGATATTCAGTCAGAATAATTGATTTTAACAGAGAACGAAAGTTCTCTGTTTTTTTTTACTTTTACATAAATTTCATTGAAAAACTTGCAATAAAGTATATAATAAACTATATAGATTAAATATTTATGGAGAGATATTATGGAAAATAAATCCAATAAAAAACGCAATATACTTATAGTGATGGCAGTTATGGCGCTGGTGTGTGTATTTCTGTTTTCCAGTTGTATAGGTGCTGTGTTTGGTGGACTGACAGAGGTTTCCTATGAAGAAGAACCTGATGAAAGTTTTGCAATTATCAGTATTTCCGGCACCATTCAGGCAGGGCCTGATTCACCTGTGGACACAGGCAGTTACAACCACGCAAACCTTATGCAGTATGTGGACAGCCTTATGGAAGACGAAACAAACCACGGTATTCTGCTGAAAGTCAACAGCGGTGGCGGTACAGTGTACCATTCCGATGAGTTCTACCTTAAACTGATGGAATACAAAGAAGTGACAGGCAGACCAATCCACGCCTATTTTGAACAGACAGCTGCATCAGGTGCATACTATATTTCCTGTGCCGCAGACTATATTTCTGCCAACCGCAACTGCTGGACAGGCTCTATCGGCGTAATTATTTCATACACAAACATAAAAGGCCTTTACGATAAACTGGGGCTGGAAGAAATTATTATAGCAACAGGTGACAATAAAGGTATGGGTTCTGCCGCAGGCAGTCTGTCTGATGAACAGAAGGCTATCTATCAGTCACTGGTGGACGAAAGCTATGATGTGTTTGTTGACATTGTGGCAAAAGGCAGAAATATGGATATAGAAACAGTAAAACAGCTGGCAGACGGCCGTGTTTATTCAGCACAGCAGGCATTTGAAAATGGCCTGGTGGATAAAGTGGAAGGCTGGGAAGACGCCATTGCCTTTATGGAAGAAAAAACAGGTGTGGAAGGCTGGCAGGCACAGTTTGCCTCTTCTGCATCATTGCTGGACTATCTGCTGTACAAAGTGGAAGACATTATGCCGCAAAGCGATATGGAAAGCATCAACAATATTGTTTCATCAGAACTGTCAGGTATACCGCTGTATATGATGGCAAACTAAACATATTGCACATAAAAACAAAAGATTTTTCAGCAGGGAAAGGATGGACCTTTCCTTGCTTTTTTATATGGTAAAATGTTACTATTATAGTAGCAAAATATGTTCAAAATCAAACTATTCAAGGAGGCTATAATGAGAAACATTATTGTAGATATTGCTTCTTTGGGTCAGGATGCCCTGGTAAAGGCACTTGAAAACAAAGAACTGAATATTCTTGGTGTTACAGTTTCACCTGACGTGGAAAACTATGATGACCTGTGTAACCTGAATATCAACACTGTAAAACAGGTAAAGGATGTGCCTGTTTTCAAAGGCGCACAGCGCCCACTTCTTCTGAAAGATTATATTGCAGGCAAAAAATGCCCACCAACTGCCACAGAATTCAAATTTGAAGAAAAACACGCAGTAAACTTCCTTATCGACAGCGCAAAAGAAGTGGAAGATCTGGAAATTCTTTGTCTGGGTACACTTTCCAACGTTGCTCTGGCTATTCTTAAAGATGAAGAAGCAATGAAGAAAGTAAAAAGAATTTACATTGCAGGTGGTGCACTGCTGGGCTGGCAGACAACCACACCTACATCACAGCACAACATCCTTGCAGACGTTGAAGCAGCTGAAACAGTATTCAAAGCAGGCATTGACCTGACACTTATTCCTGCCCACATTACTGACAATCTGCCACTTACAGCACTGGATGTGCTGCTGGGTGCAGAATGTGAAACCTGGGATGCATTCCTGACAATGGACACAGGCATCGGTTTCACACGCGGTCAGACAATTATTGACCTGGCAGGCCAGAACCCAATCAACGGTTTCAGAGCCACAGGCAAAAGACACACAGTTATCACTGCTGTGAAATAATGGGAGGTAAATATGAGAAGATTTATTATAGACACAGACGCCGCCAGTGACGACCTGGTTGCGTGTATACTTGCTCTCCGTGACCCAGGCTGTGTGGTAGAAGCCATTACAATCTGTGCAGGTGTTCTGGACCACGAAACAGCAAATGTAAACGGTCGTGTTGCAGTTGAAATCGGCAAGGCTGACCAGCCACCTGTTTACACAGGTATGACAAAGCCTCTGTGGCGCGCACCTATGACAGGTGAAAATGCCCACGGTAAAGATGGCCTTTCAGACGTAGGCCTGTCCAAAACAACATTGCCTTTCACACCTGGCCACGCAGTTGACAAAATTATTGAACTGGCACTGAAATATGATGACCTGGAGATTATCACTCTTGGGCCTATGACAAACATTGCTATGGCAGTAATGCTGAACCTGGAAGCTATGAAACGTGTAAAACGCATCTGGACAATGGGTGGCCAGTACAGAATGCCAAACCCAGTTACACCTAATGCTGAATACAACATCTGGGTTGACGCAGAAAGCTGTGACATCGTTCTCCAAAGCGGTATTCCTGTAACATTTGTTCCACTGGATGCCTGCTATGGTGTTGCGGAAGTAACAAGAGAAGACAGGGAAAAACTGCTGAGCTACGGCACAGAATTCGGTGACTTCATCGTAAATGCAAACCAGAAACTGCTGCAGTTCAACATCGATTTCTACGACAAAGACATTATCAGCCAGCCAGACCCAACTGCTGTTGCAGCAGCACTGTGTGAAGGCGTTGTGCTGGAACAGCGTACTTGCACAGCGCGCTGTGAATCAAAATCTGAACCAGGCTATGGCCAGATTGTTTACAACTTTGACAGCAAAGAACCACACAACGTAACAGTTGTTACAAAATTTGACGGCAAAAAGTTCAAAGACTATCTCCACAGCACAGCTGCACAGAAAAGATAACAAACTTAAAACAGGTGAGAGCAATCTCACCTGTTTTTTTATATGTATTATAAAAATGATATTTAAGTGACTGTTGGATAAATTGGAATTTATCAAACTGAATTTGTAAACTTAATATTTTTGATTGTTCTTACAAGTTCATATTGATATGTCTTAAAATATTTATTCCAGAATCCTCGTGCATTCGGATTAGCCGTTC
>JAFZDX010000121.1 GCA_017560985.1 Oscillospiraceae bacterium | reverse complement strand
CTGATTTTTGTAGGAATCTTGCCGTCATTTGGATATGCCCTTGTCACAGGCACTTCACAGGTTTTCAGCCCCAGCTGGCTGGCACGTGTAGACAGGTATGCCAGCAGTTCATAGGTTTTGAAAATACTTCTGAAAGGCTGCACCATAGGGTGTGTAAGATATTTTTTTGAATAACAACGGAAGTTGTTTGTTGTGTCTGTAAACTTTTCTCTGGCTGTCAGAGAAATTACAGGTGCGTGGATGTATTTTACAGCCAGATGACGTGACAGTGGTGTGTTGATGGCCTGTCCGCCTGCAATAAAGCGGCTGCCCTGTACAAAGTCATAGCCTTCTTCCAGTTTTTCAATAAACAGTGCCACATCTTCGATGCTGTCTTTGTTGTTGCCATCAATGGTGATAATACCTTCATAGCCACGTTTCAGTGCCCAGTAAAATCCCATTCGCAGCTGTGCCCCCTGTTTGCCAGCACCACGTTTTGTCAGCAGTGTATTTACACCCAGGGCTTCCATCACATCGTCATCGGTGCCGCCGTCAGTGGAGCCACCATCGCAGATGATAATATCCACCATAGTATGCACCTTGTTCATTCTGGCACGCAGAAGTTCCATGCGGATATTGTCTTTTTCATTTATAATAGGTATGCACAGACAATATTTTGTTTTCTTTTCCCGGTATTCCTTGCAGGAAAAATCCGGTACACCTTTGATATTGATATATTCCATCAGAATGCCTCCTTGAGAAACATCACAGCTTTTTTCACTGTTTCAATGTCACCAGGATTTCCCATTTCCACTGAAAGGTAGCCGTCGTATTCAATCTTTGACAGCACTTTTTTCAGTGTTTTGTACTCGGTGCACTGCTGTATAACAGCCAGCTGTGGAGCGGAAATATGAATATGATTAACCACATTCTTATATGTTTTTACAAGATGTGGGTTTTCTTTGTTGTAAATCATGGTGCCCATATCAATGTTCACCTTCAGACCAGGGCTGTCCACCGCCTTTACAAACTCACAGGCATCCTTTGTGAAGTTCAAAAAGTTTGTGTTGTAAATCACAGGATTTGGCTCCATTGCCAGCACTGTGTTGTGTTCAAAGGCAAAGTCCCCCAGCTGTTTAAAGAAATCCTTTGCGATTTCCATATATTTTTCTTGGTCGCCCTGTGGCATATTTCTGTTGCGTGGGCAGCCAAAAACCAGGTTTTTGATACCCATACTTTCAGCAAACAAAATGGCTTTTTTTGTGTAATCCAGCAGATAGGCTCTGTCTTCATCTGTGCCAAAGATACTTTCTTTCACACCGTACCAGATGCTCTGCATACTGGACACTGTCAGCCCATACTTGTTTTTCAGCATCCAGGCATATTCGTGGGCCAGTTCCAGATTGTCATAAGGCTTATCAAAAATGCGTGTAGGCGCAATTTCGATGCCCTGTATTCCCTGTGCTTTAAGGAAGGCATACATTTCGTTGTCCGATTCCTTACCCCAGGCTATATTTGAAATTGAATATTTCATATCATTTCACCCACAAATTCCTTGATGTCGTTGTAAACAAATTCTGCAGTCTGAATATAGCCGTCTTTTCCACCGAAAACATCACTGTGCTTTGTTTTGAAATCGTAATAAGGTGGTTTTGCAGCCACTTTGTTTACAAATTCGCTGCCTGTCAGCACCCTGTGCAATGTGCCTATTTCAATAGGCTGGGTGGCTATATTCATTACTTTTATGTCGTTTTCTATAACTTTCTGTATATCATTATATAAATATTTCAGATTGTAATATTGGAATATACCCCTGCTGTCTGTAAAATTCAGCGCAGAGAAGCCCACTTTTCTGAAAATTTCTTTCAGCACCCCTTTGTCTGCATCAGCTTTCACAGCCCAGAAACCGTCATCACGCAGGGCATAGTATTCTTTCAGCACTGGCTCTTTGTCAGACAGTTCTGCCATTTTCTTTTCATTCAGCAGTGCAGGAATATAATTTATAAAGTCATATATAAAGTTTTTCTTGATGTTTTTGCCATAAAGACCAGGCAGGCGGACAATGTGATAATCCGGACAAATCTGCTTTACCTGCTGTTCCAGCCACAGACGGTTTTTGCCGTAGGCTTCCTGGCCGTCAGTGTCCATAACGCTGTCTTCGTCCTTGCCGTTTGGGTCTTTGTACACGTCCACAGATGAAATCAGCACCAGTTTTTTAGGATTGATTTTCTTTATGTTTTCCACAGCGCCGCGCATAATGGCCATATCCATATCCGGGAATTTATTGGCAATAAACTTTGCCGCAGGCACACCTGAATAATACAGCACATCAGGACAAGTGCCGTAGGCTTCCTTTACATTTTTGGAATTGTATAAACCATCAAACTTTGCGCTGGCCGCCAGATTGCTGCCAACAAAACCTGTGTAACCTACCAATGCTTTCATCCTGCACCTGCTTTCCCCACTTTTTTAGTTAAAAGGGCATAGTTGTTTACCTTATATTATACCTTTTTCTGTGCAAACCGTCAATTTTATACAGATAAATATATGTTTCGGAATTGTAAATTTTTTTATTTCTTTTTCCACATTATATTTCAAAATCCCCTTTTTTCACAATTTTAATTACAATTATCGACAAATTTTTCGCTGCTGCTTGTTTATAATAAAATCATCAGGAAAGGAGTGATATTATGGATAACTACAAAGATTTATACTATTTACTTTTTAACCGCGTCAGTGATATTATTGAACAGTTGAAAAATATTCAACAAATCAGCGAAGAAATGTTTATAACTTTTCCAGAAAGCGAAACACAGTCTACAAAATCAAATACATAAAATAAATTTAGCCATATACCTATTGACAAAGTCGGTATATGGCTAAATTTTTTACTGTGTTACCTGCTATATATGCAAAATTTACTGTTTCTGATGGAGTTGTATTGAATTTTTATTTAATATATGCAATAATTTAATCAACAAATAAATCAGCTGATGGAGGCACCTTATGGGATTTACACCAACAAAAGAACAGATAGACGAAAAAATTAAAGAGTTGGATAGCAAAATTGCCAAATATACAACTTCTTTTGTTGAACTATTATATTCAGACAAAGACACACCATTACACTGTGCATTTTATCCAGATATAAAATCTCTCCGCGTGAAGGATATAGATAACAAATCCCTTCTGAAATTTCTGGATTACCACAACATCAATCTTGATCCACAGACATCAATGATAATGGGTTACTATGATTTCTCAGTCTTTATGTCTGGCAAAAAGGGACATCTTGTTACAAACGACAGACTGTGTTACACCACAGATGAAGGAGAACTTGTAACCATTGAATTTGAAACTTCCGAAAGATATATCAGACCAAATGCCAGCAGTAACCGGTGGAAGTACAACACTCTGGAAGTTTTATATAGCGATGGCAGCAAAAAAACCTATCCTACACACAATAGTTCTCAATCCAAGCTGTATTATGAACTTATTTTCAATAAAGCAATGCTTATAAAAGCGACGCACGAAAAAAATAAACTTTTGGCAGAGCCTGAAAGTTTTCCTGAATACTACTTTAAAAAATACGAGCCTGATGAAGATGATTTAATGTATCTGCCTACATATTTTGACGATGACGTGACCGATATTTTAAACACAAAAGTGGAAGAAAAGCCTGTAATGGAAGAAAAACCTACACAGGAACAGATAGACAAAAAACTCAAATATCTTGCTTCTATGAAAAACCGTTATTATAATGCATTGTCAGATTTCACCAGTACACCATACAAAGGCTATGACAAGGCATTTTATATAACAGACCCTGTTACAGATGCTATTGTCAATTTTGTGCGCATACATAAACCTGCAATTACAAAGCAAGACAAAATAATGGACTTTGTAGATTACAGCACTGCCAAAGACGGCAGCCTGGGCCGGCTTCTGACAGATAACACACTGTACTACACAACAAACGATGGCCGTCTGCATACTATTGTTTTCCAGACAGCAGAAGATACTATTCTGTACTGTGACTATTACTCAAGCTATCCTGATTATTTTATCCGCACAAAACAGTTTTTCGGAGAAAAAAATTACAGATACTATCCTACTGATTCCAAAGAACAGGCTGTTTATTTTTCAACATTCATTTCACGTCTGGCAAATGCCTGCGCTATAACAAAGGAAGATTATATTGTATCTGAAACCCCTGATGCATATCCTGTTGAATACTACACCAATGATGCTTACAAGCCACAGTCTCCAGACTGTTTCAAAGTAAAACTTGACAAAAATGATATTTCTCCTGAATTCAACCTTTCCAAAGAAGAAAAAATCGAAAGAAAAATAAACACTCTCCATGAAAAAATTAAAAATTCAGAAGAAATTCTTATAAAAGTTGTTAAAACAGGGGCTCCATCTCCAAATCTTGGATTTGAAACAGAAAATTTCTCCCCTTCACTGAAAAAATTCCTTGACTATCACAACTTGGGAAACATAAATACTGATGCAATAATAGGTTTCAAAGACACCAGTCTGCTGAAAAATGGTAAATCCGGTCATCTTTTAACAAAAAATTTCTTTTTTATCGCACAAAAAAAATATAATAGATTTATACCTTTTGAAAAAGATAACCAAATTATTTCACTTGCTACACATGGGCACATAGCTATAAATGTCTCTTACAGTAGTTGTTTCGATTTATTAACTGATTCTGAAAAAGACACTTTCTACATAGACAATGAATCAGCTGTAGAATACTACACAAAATTGATTAACACGATTGCCCCTATCGTGAAATATGAAAAACAGATAGAATTGTGCCAAACAATGGCTGATACTCTGACAGACGAATATCTTGCAGACAATGATTATATCAACGATATGCAGTTCCTTACAGACACTGCCCATATTCTGCCTCAGAATATAGTAAATGCTATAAAATCAGGTAAAATGAGATTCTACGATGTATCTCTCAAAGATTACATCTGATAATCGGTGAAAATATAAAAAGACAGGATTACAGTCCTGTCTTTTTTGTTTTTAAGTATTCATATGTTATTGACTATAGGCAAACCGGCACGGGTGTTGGTTTTCTCACACCGCCCTGCGGTTATCTCCGCTTTTCTTTTGCCTTGGCCGCCAATCATTAGCGCGGCCATTTGCACACAGTCGGCATCTGCGATGCCGGACATGGCAAACCGGCACGGGTGTTGGTTTTCTCACACCGCCCTGCGGTTATCTCCACTTTTCTTTTGCCTTGGCCGCCAATCATTAGCGCGGCCATTTGCACACAGTCGGCATCTGCGATGCCGGACATGGCAAACCGGCACGGGTGTTGGTTTTGCCTGCGGCAAAACAACACCCCTCCAGCATTGTTTAGGGAACCAGAAAGGTAGTACTGTGTCCAGCGGGAAGGGTGTTATAAAACTATTTAATTGTCAAATCGTTATTTAGTCTTATTTAAGATTATTTAACTTTAGCAATTTTATCGATGCCACCCATATATGGACGGAGAACTTCTGGAATGTATACAGAACCGTCTGCCTGCAGGTGGTTTTCCAGGAATGCGATAAGCATACGAGGAGGAGCAACAACTGTGTTGTTCAGTGTGTAAGCCAGCTGTGTTTTGCCTGTTTCTTCATCTTTGTATTTGATGTTCAGACGACGAGCCTGTGCATCACCCAGTGTAGAGCAGGAACATACTTCAAAGTATTTCTGCTGTCTTGGTGACCAAGCTTCGATATCGCAGGATTTAACTTTCAGGTCTGCCAGGTCGCCAGAGCAGCATTCCAGCTGACGAACAGGGATTTCCAGGCTGCGGAACAGTTCTACAGAGTAGCTCCACATTTTGTTGTACCATTCCATATGATCTTCTGGTTTACAGATAACGATCATTTCCTGTTTTTCGAACTGGTGTACGCGGTAGATACCACGTTCTTCAATACCGTGGCTGCCTTTTTCTTTTCTGAAACATGGGCTGTAAGATGTAAGTGTCAGAGGCAGTTTTGCACCGTCCAGAGTCTGGTCGATGAAACGGCCGATCATTGTATGTTCGGATGTACCGATAAGGTAAAGGTCTTCACCTTCAATTTTGTACATCATAGCTTCCATTTCTGGGAAAGACATAACGCCTTTAACAACGTTGCCGTGCATAAGGAATGGAGGAATAACGTATGTGAAGCCTTTGCCGATCATAAAGTCACGTGCGTATGCCAGAACTGCTTCGTGCAGACGTGCAACATCACCCAGCAGGTAGTAGAAACCAGAACCAGCTACGCGGCCTGCAGATTCCAGGTCAACGCCGCCCAGGCTGTCAAGAATGTCAGCGTGGTATGGGATTTCCCATTCTGGAACTACTGGTTCACCGAAGTGCTGTACATCAACGTTGTGGCTATCGTCTGGACCGATTGGTACAGATGGGTCGATGATGTTTGGCAGTGTGTACATGATTTCCTGAATTCTTTCTTCCAGCTGTGCCTGTTTGTTTTCCAGAGCTGTCAGTTCGTCTTCATCAGCTTTAACTTTAGCCATGTTTGCATCGATTTTTGCCTGGATTTCAGCTTTTTCTGCATCTGTAGCTGCTTTTTTCAGTGCACCGAACAGAGGACCGTTTTCTTTGGAAAGTTTGTTTCTTTCAGCACGCAGAGCGTCTCTTTTGCCCTGAATGTCACGGCGTGCAGCGTCAAGTTCGATAACTTCGTCAACCAGAGGAAGTTTTTCGTCCTGGAATTTCTTTTTGATATTTTCTTTAACTACGTCTGGATTTTCGCGTACAAATCTAATATCTAACATTTTAATATGCTCCTTTTATTTCTTTTCAAGTAAATTAGCCAGTTCAAGTAACTGTTCCTGACTATTGAATGTAATGTTAAGTGTGCCCTTGCCATCTTTATAACTGATGCGGACAGGTGTGCCGTGCATTTCGCTGAGGGCGATTTCCACCTCTTTAACGATTGATGGCACTTTGGACTGCTTTTCAGCCTTTGGTTTTTTCACCATAGACTTTGCCAGCAGTTCACACTGACGTACCGACAGCTGTTTTTCTGCTGTCTGCTGTGCCAGTTCTCTCTGCATTTTTTCATCTGATACTGAAAGGATAACCTTTGCATGACCAAGACTGATTTCGTCACTCTTTATCATATCCAGAATATCCTGTGGCAGATTGAGAATACGCAGGCTGTTTGCAATGGACGAGCGTGGAATAGACAGCTTCTGACTGATTTCATCCTGTGTAAGATTAAAACTTTCCATCAGGCTCTTGTATCCGTATGCAATTTCCACCGGGTCCAGGTCTTCACGCTGCAGGTTTTCGATAAGAGCGATTTCTTTTGCGCTCTGGGTTGAAACATCTTTTACAATGGCTGGTATTTCTGTAAGGCCTGCCATTCTGGCTGCACGGAAGCGTCTTTCCCCTGCTATAATGGTATATCTGCCAATACCGTTTGGCATCAGCACGATAGGCTGCAGCACGCCGTGTTCGATTATGGACTGGCTGAGCTGCTCAAGACTCTGATTTTCAAAAGTCTTGCGAGGCTGACCTGGGTCAACATCTATGTCCGAAAGTTTTATGTTGGATGCCGAGGCATCCGAAATCTGCTGTTCACTGGACAGGAACAGCGAGTCCAACCCTCTCCCCAGTCCTGAATTTCTTTTTGCCATGGGCATCTTCCTTTCTCTCAATATACTGTATGAAAACAGGTGTATTTTCACTGTCTACACCTGTACCTTTTAATATTACTACAAAGTAAACAAAATAACAAGTAGTTTGTTAATTTTTTGCTAAATAAAACACTTTTTTCGTTGAATATTCACTGTTTTATACAAAAATATTCGTCCTGTGCCCATTTTGCGGGGTTGGTTTAGATATAATCCCATATTGCAAGATATTCTTTTTCGTTTCTTATAATATGGACATAAAAAGAGCGTTACCGTAATTCGACACTACATTTTTTATCCGTAAATCTTTTAATGTACCAACATATTTTGATACCGCTGAATTACTTCGCGTAGGGGACGGCCTCCCGGACGTCCCGCTACTTTTCGCTATCTCTATTATAAAATGAATATGATTGGGAATTATAACATAATGTTTTACATTTATATCTTCATATTGTTCTCTTACAATTTCGCCTTTTCCGTCAATTCAATGTACGGGGCGTCAAGGATGCCGCCCCCTACGCGAATTGTGCTTAATATATTTTTTCTGTCTTTGGTACAAACCGTCACAAAATATGCTCCGTTTGCATTGTAATCATATTCTTTTAATCTGTTTTCTTTTCGTCTTGGTAAATCCCCAATAAAATCTATCTGTTATGGCTTAAAAATTCATCTGCCAGGGCGGCATATGCCTTTGCCCCTTTTGATGCCCCATCATAGAAATTGATTGGTTCGCCATAGCTTGGTGCTTCGGACAGGCGCACATTTCTTGGAATTGTTGTCTTGTACACCTTGTTAGGGAAATATTTTTTCACTTCAGCCACTACCTGCAGTGTCAGGTTCAGTCGGCCATCATACATTGTCAGCAATACGCCTTCAATATCAATGTATTTATTGTAGTGCTGTTTTACCAGACGGATTGTGTTCATCAGTTCTGACAGACCTTCCAATGCGAAGAATTCGCACTGAATAGGCACTAAAACAGTGTCAGCCGCAGACAAAGCATTGATTGTCAGCAAATCCAGTGCCGGTGGGCAGTCGATAAATATAAAATCATAGTTATCATTAACCCTGTTCAGCGCACTGCGCAGTCTTGCGTGACGGTTGTCCAGCATAACCAGCTCCACCGCCGCACCTGCCAGCTTTGTGGAAGAAGGCAGTACATCAACATTGAATTTTGTTTTAACTATGGCATTTTTAATATCGTCATCGCCAAGAATTACAGAATAAGTGGAATGTTCCAGTCCCCTTTTCATAATTCCATAGCCTGATGTGGTGTTGCCCTGTGGGTCCAGGTCCACCAGCAGCACTCTTTTGCCCTTTGACGCCACAGACGCCGCCAGGTTTACTGCTGTTGTGGTTTTGCCCACGCCACCTTTCTGGTTTGCAACTGCTATAATTTTTGCCATTTTGCACTTCTCCAATCGCCTTTTTAGTAAGTATATTTATTTTATCATATATATAATAGTTTTTAAAGCAGAAAATACACCCTTTTTCTTGT
>JAFZDX010000120.1 GCA_017560985.1 Oscillospiraceae bacterium | reverse complement strand
TTCAGCACTTCGTCGCTTTAAGCGTTCATGTGCAAAATCAGGCGTTCTTGCTGAAGTTCGCAAACGTGAACATTACGAAAAACCATCCGTAAAACGCAAGAAAAAAGCTGAAGCAGCTCGTAAACGTAAATATAAATAATTGAGCGGCTTGTGATTTTATAACTTTTAGCGGACTGTTTCAGTCCGCTTTTTGTTTGCGATTTTTTATTTATACAACTATTTTACCATAAAATAATAAACGGATTCCTATGGGAATCCGTTTTGTTTTTTAGTCAATCACCACACCGGTGTCATAGCTTTTGTTGCCTATGTCTTCCATCAGATCACCCAGTGTGTAAATACCTTTGAAATATTCCAGACCTGTATTTATACATTCGGCTGCCAGATAGTCAGCGCGCAGCAGCAGATTGTCCAAAGTTTCCACACTGTACAGGTTGGCCGCTTCGTTTTTCCAGAAACCGAAATCAGGTATTTCTCTGTTGCAGGGCTGCATATGGCTCATTACAAAACCATCAGAAAAGCCCAGTGCTTTTTCCACCAGATATGCCAGAGGAAATTTGCCTTTAGCTGGTGAATAAAAGAATTTCTTTATAAATCTGAAATCTTTAAATGCCAGTATATATTCATATCGTGGATATATGTGGTCTTCGTATGTGGCATCCACTGCTTTTTTAAACAGCAGTGTTATCTGGTTCAAAGTTGCTTTGTCCAGTTCAGGGCAGTACCGGTCCACATCTGCGGCAGCTTCGCCAGTGGCGGCAAGACACAGTTTGCTGTCCAGTGCGCTTTCAAAAAACCCGTGGCCTGCTGAAATATTGAATGGAGAACCATACAGCTGTGTAATGTAATTTACAAATGGATGTATGGTGGAATCCAGGGAATAATGACACAGGAAACCCAGACAATAATCTTTCTGTGCATCAGTCTGTGCAAAACGGAACAGGTTTCTTAAAAACAGTCCTGTTTTTTCGCTGTGCATAGTGTGACCCAGACCGGCCAGGTCATATTTTCGCATAGGATTATACATCTGGTAACAGAACAGAGGGTCAGGACCATTGGCGCCCATAATAAAACTGTTCAGGTTTCGTGGCACATATCCAGCTATTTTCATCGCGTTTCTCGCATTGTGCTGATGTGCATAATTATCTGCCATAATTAAATCTTCCTTTGATGAAATCAATTATTTGTCTGGTTGTCCTTTGTTTTTGGGAAAACAAAGAAAAACAGCAGTGCACCGGCAATAAATATCAGCAATACACTGAGAACCCCCCAAGGGGAAGCCTGCCGGCTGACAGCGTCCAGTATTTCTGCAGGGGCTGTGCTGTCAATGCCCATTTTATTCATAATTCTCTGCTGGGCAAAGGCTGTGGTCCAGCCGAAAAGTGTAGGCCCCATAATTGCGGAGAATTTGCCGAAAATATCATAGAAACCGAAAAATTCGCCGCTGCGGTCTTTGTCCGGAATCAGTTTGCCGTACATACTGCGGCTCAGTGACTGAATACCGCCCTGACTGGTAGCTATCAGCACTGCCAGAACCCAGAACTGCCAGGCACTGCGCAGGAAGAAACCGAATACGCAGATAAACATATACATACAGATGCCGAAACCAATCATTGTTCTTGTACCCAGCTTTTCGCTGAGCTTGATATACATCAGTGCGAAAGGCAGGCCCAGCACCTGTGTCAGCAACAGGGCCAGCATCATCTGTGTAGAGTCTATGCCCAGTGATGAGCCGTAGATTGTGGACATATGGATAATGGTGTTTACACCGTCAATATAGAAGAAGTATGCCAGCAGGAAAACAAACATTTTTTTGTTTGCAAAAATTTCCTTTGCTGTGGAGCCCAGACCTTTCATAGCCTGGCCTACTGCACCTTTGTGATAGTCTACACCATTTTTCTGGTGAACATTTTTAAACAGCGGGATAGAGAACACTGCCCACCACACAGCAGTCAGTGCAAAAGCCACTGTCAGACAGGTGGTCATAGCAATACCCATAAGGTTCATTACCAGAAAGATTACCAGCGGTATTGTACTGCCGCCAATGTAACCCATGCCGTAGCCCATTGTGGATACTTTGTCCATTCGCTCATCTGTGGTAACGTCAGTAAGGAATGAATCGTAATAAACGTTTGCACCGGCGTGACCGATACTGCATATTATGTACAGCGCCAGTATAATCAGCCCTGTCCTTTCACTGCCGGCGGCAGAGCTTACATCCATCTGTGGTGTAAATGCCAGCAGGGCACAGGCCAGTACACCTGTTGCCATAAAACCGAAAAACAGCTTTTTGCGCATACCTTTGAAATCGCCCAGAGCACCCAGCAATGGTGCCAGTAATGCACATATCAGCATAGCAAGTGATGTGCCATAGCCCCATCTGTTTATTGCGGCTGTACTGTTGGCGCTGATTGTGTCATAGAAAATAGGAAGAATTGTTACGATGATTACACTTTCGGCGCTGTTGGCCCAGTCGTACATCATCCAGCTTTTTTCTTCCCTGGTAAACCCTTTCAGAAATTTCATAATATCTCTCCTGTAAAAAGCGTATATACATATTTTATCATTATTGATTTAAATAATCAATTTGTAATTGGTGAAAGCATTTTTACCAAAATTACAGATTACATTTATACTTATGGGCAATAGTATTTTTGTGCAAAAACAGGTATTATAGAAATAGAAATACATTTATATCGCGAAAGGAGATATTTATGAAAAACCGTATCAATGAAATTCTTGAAGGAAAAAGAAAATATTTTACTGACATTGCTGACTATATCTGGGCAAACCCTGAACTGGCTTACAGAGAATACAAATCAGCCAAAGCACTTAAAGACGCTATGGTTGAATGTGGTTTTGAAGTTACAGAAAATCTGGCAGGTATTGAAACAGCTTTCAAAGGTCAGTTTGGCTCTGGTCATCCTGTAATTGGTTTCCTGGGTGAATTTGACGCCCTGGCAGGCCTGTCACAGGAATCACTCAATGCTGAAAAATGCCCAATCGTACCTGGCGCACCTGGTCACGGCTGTGGTCATAATGCTATCGGCACAGGCTGTCTGGCTGCTGCAGTTGCCATGAAAGAACTGATGGAAGAATACAAACTGCCTGGTACAGTTATCGTTTACGGCTGTCCTGCTGAAGAACAGGGCTGTGGTAAATCCTTTATGACAAGAGAAGGCGTGTTCAGTGAACTGGACGTTGCCCTTGCACCACACCCAAGTGATGCAAACAATATTATGGGTGTTTCAATGCTGGCAAATATCCAGGCTGAATTCACATTCTACGGCCAGGCTGCCCACGCTGCTGCTATGCCACATATGGGACGCAGTGCCCTTGACGCCGCTGACCTTATGATTGTTGGTGTACAGTTCCTGCGCGAACATATTGTTCAGGAAGCAAGAATCCACCACGCATACATCGATGCAGGCGGCACTTCACCTAACGTAGTACAGGCACAGGCAAAACTGCTGTTCTATATCCGCGCACCAAAAGGCTATCAGGTAAAAGAAATCTTTGCACGCGTACAGGACGTTGCAAAAGGTGCGGCAATTATGACAGGCACAACCTGGAAATGCGAAATCAAATCAGGTATGACAGACCTGCTGAACAACGATGTGCTGGGCAAAGTATCTGAAGAAGCCTGGGCAGAAGTGGGCGAAACACAGTTCAGCGAAAAAGCATACGAAGTGGCAAAACTGCTGGCCCCTGCAGTAGGCAATCCAGAAGCAAAAGATGTGCTGGATAAATCTGTGCCTAAATATGTGCGCATCCCTGTTGCAATGCCTGGTTCCACAGATGTTGGCGATGTTTCCTACGTGGTGCCAACTGTTATGTATATGTATGCTGCTGAAACAAAAGGCACACCTGGCCATTCCTGGCAGCTGGTGGCACAGTCCGGTACAGAACTGATGCACGATGGTATGATGCACAACGCAAAAGTTATGGCTCTGGTTGGTATGAAACTGATGCAGAATCCAGAACTGGTAAAACAGGCAAAAGAAGAATTTGACTCTTACGGCGTTGAATATGACTGTCTGATTCCAGATGATGTAAAACCTGAAGCACAGGCTGAATAATAGCAAAAACTGTTTGTAATTACGGTTATATATAAAATAACAGTCCCGGTAGAATTATCTGCCGGGACTGTGGTTATTTGATGATATACAAGCAGTCAGGGGAGTTGAATAGGGTAAATAGTTATTGATATGTAAAACTGCGTAGGGGCTGATGCCCACATCAGCCCGCCTGCATTGATAAAACTTACAGCTTTAATCTTTTTATAAATCACATTTATGTGATTTATCGTTCTTTTCTTGAGAAAAGAACCAAAAGCATGGGGCAGCGTAGCTGCGTGAATGGTTTTGCCGTAGGCAAAAACGCGAGCTGGTCCTGCGAGCATAGTGGATTGAGATACGCCCCGTCCCGTTGGCTTGCCCGCGCCCCACCATAGCGGGCATTTGCACGCGGTCGGCAACAAGTTGCCTTCCACGGCAAACCGCCAATTCGCTTTGCTCAACGCTGCACAAGTGTGGAATGCTGCGTCTGCTACAAATCGCGGAAATTTGAAACCTCATTCGTTTCACTCATTCGCTCGACAAATTTCTTCGCGATTTTCGTAAAAAATATTTCAACCTACTGAAGTCCTTGAAATATTTTTACTCTCCACAGACTCCGCTATTGTTATTCGGGGAAAGTGTTTCCCCGAACCCCTTTCTATTCGCCAAACCCCAATTCATCAAATAAATCAGGCCCGTCTGTTGTCGTATCAAAGAAGGGTTTTGTTTTTGTATTGTCTGTTGCCAATATTTTTGCACCAGACGGGATATTCCTGCATATTGTTATAGCTTTTTAATACCTATCTATGATATAATAAAATAAATATGCACGATGTTATTTACAACTGTAAAAAACAAATGCACCACATTGCTGTGGTGCAGGAATTTATGATTATTTTATCAGGTCTTCGGCTGTTTTTACTGTGTTCAGCAGGCCTGTGGCGTGTTTTGGATAGTCGCTGACAATGCTTTCACCTGTCATTTCAAATGCGTCACCTTTGGCTTTTGCCAGGTTTTTATCTGACAGGAGCATATTGATGTCTGCATTGGTTTTTTCCAAAGCACTGAGAGTGTAGCCTTCAAAAACACTGGTTGAAATGTTGAACATACTCTGGCTGTTTTTCTTTTCTGACTGGTACAGTTTTCTGAACATTCTGTATACAGACAGCATCAGATAATCGCTTACTTTTGTAGTCAGTTCCTTGTTGCCGGCTTTGCCCAGCATATCATACACAACGTTCAGAGAGGAAGAAATCAGTCTTTTGTTCATTGCAGGAAGTACACTGCCGGAATAGTGGCTGTCCTTTACGGTTTCAGCACCTTCCAGGTCGTCTACTGTCAGCACAGCACCGCTTCTGTCAGGGCTTCTGCCCAGGATATAGTCACTGGATACGTTGTAATAATCACACAGTTTGATAAGAAAATCAAGACCGCATTCTCTCAAGCCTTTTTCATAATGGCTCAGCAAAGCCTGGCTGATACCCAGATCGGCTGCTGCCTGTTTCTGTGTAATGCCTTTCTCTTTGCGTAATAAAGTTATAATACGGCTGAAGCTGTTCATGATTTTTCCTCTTTGTTCAAATTACTGTTTGTAAATTATACCCCAGAAAAAACATATTGTAAATAGCAATTTTATACTAAAAATAACAAAATATATTACAATTTTCACATATATGGAGGACACTCAAAATGAGAAGTTATAAACTGCATCTTATCCGCCACGGCCTTACAGAAGGTAATCTTCTGGGCCAGTATCTCGGCAGTGGCACTGATTCACCGCTGTGTGCATCAGGCATTGAAAGACTGGAAATGCTGCGAGAAAAATTTGCATATCCTTGGCCTGAAAAGCTGTATGTAAGCCCAATGAAAAGAACTGTACAGACAGCAGAAATCATTTACCCTGACCACGACTATACAATAGTGGCAGACCTGCGCGAATGCCACTTTGGTGAATTTGAAGGCCGCACTTTCCAGGAACTGATGGTTATTGACCCTAACTTTGCTAAATGGCTGGACCCAAACAGCGGCTATCAGCCAGAAGGCGGCGAAGCAAGCGCAGACTTTGCTGAGAGAGTTGTGCTGGCACTGGACCAGATTTTTATGGATATGATGAGAAATGGTATACACGAAGCATCTGCAGTTACACACGGCGGTGTTATCGTTCTGCTGCTGTCCATGCTGGCTTTTCCACGTAAAAATCCAGGTGAATGGACAACAGACAACGGCTGTGGCTTTACAATCTCCACCACACCGGAAATGTGGACACGCGACCGCGCTGTTGAAGTAACACAGATTCTGCCTGTTGGCTATGACTTTTCTGAAAGTCAGCTGAACCGGTTCAGAAAAAACAAAGGCCCTGAAGACGAAGAATAATTTTTTGAGGTGTTTTATGAAAAAGAAACCTGTTGTATATATTGCCGGCCCTGAATGTTTCTATCCAAACGGTGCAGAACTGGCAAAAGAAGCACTGGCACTGTGCGAAAAATATGGCTTTGAAGGTATTTCTCCTGCAATGGGCCATCCATTGGGAGATGAAGTGGATTTTTCAAAGGGTAAAGCCCACGCAGCCAGACAGATTTTCAATAACAATATCAGATATATCAATCACTGCGACCTGGTTATCGCCAATCTGAATAATTTCCGTGGCTGGGAACCAGATGGGGGCACCTGTTTTGAAATGGGTTATGCCTATACACAGGACAAAAAACTGTATGGTTTTATGGATGATACACGTCCTTGCTATGAAAAATACATAGGTGCTGTTCATTACGATGCACCTTTCTGGCGTGATGATAATGGCGCTTTCTTTGAAAGTGGCGCCTGCAATCTTATGATCAGCGGCCCGGCACAGATTATCCAGGGCACATTTGAAGATGCTATCAAAAAGGCAGCGGCAGATTTCGGTTTACAGGAGGAAGAATAATATGTTTATAGATAAAAATGGTGTTGTTCGTATGCCAAAAGCATATCTGGCAGGCACAGAAATATTCTATCCTGACAGCAAACAGACCCAGGAAAAATACCACGCACTGTGCGAAAAATATGGTATTATAGGTTTTTATCCTGAGGATGTTGCACCTGAAGATGAATATAAGGAATATGTGAAAAAAGACGACAGCCTGCACGAAATGGAAATGCAGCTGTTTACCCACGACCTGAATCATATAAAACGAACAGATATTATTATCGCAAACCTTAACGACTACCGTGGCAATGAACCGGACAGTGGCACTGCTGTTGAATGCGGTCTGGCCTGGGGTTACGGTCATCGCTGTTTTGCATTTATTGATGATGCCCGCCCTATGCCACAGCGCTTCAAAGGAGTGAAAAAGGTAAGGAAAGATGGTACTGTAACAGACAAGGATGGTGCAAACCTGGAAGACTTTGACAGCCCGCTGAACCTTATGTTCTGCGATTTCACAGTTTTTGAAGGTGAATTTGAAGATGCGCTGAAAGGCATAAGAAAAATCTTCAATGAAGAACTGATTGCCGCTGGCTATCAGCCTTTTGAAGTAAAATAAATTTAACGAGGTATATGAATGTCAGTATTCAAACCCCATTACATATTTGAAAAAACAACAAAAATAACACCAGGGTTCTTAAAGGAACTGGGCATATCAAACCTGTTGCTGGACGTGGATAACACCCTTACCACCCACGACAACCCAGACCCTACGCCGGGTATACCACAGTGGATTGAAGAAATGAAATCTGCTGGTATAAAAATGGTGATTATTTCCAACAACAATAAGGAAAGGGTAGAACCTTTTGCCGCAAAACTGGGGTTGCCTTTCACCAGTATGTCCTGCAAACCACTGCCTTTTGGCTATAAAAAAGGTATGAAAATCCTGGGTGGCAACAGACACAACACTGCTATGGTGGGCGACCAGATTTTCACCGATGTTATGGGAGCAAACCTGTCCGGTATGAAATGCCTTATGGTGCTGGCCATCCAGGCAGAAGAAGGTGCCGGTTTCAAGTTTAAACGTAAAATCGAAAAAGGTTTTATTGAAAAATATCTGAAACAGCAGGGAGGCGCACTGTAATGGCATTGTTTGGTCCTGCAGGCCTTGCTGACAGTTTCAAAACCAAAGGCTACAAAAAATCCATACAGGTGGCAGATTATCTGTCGGAATTCGGTCTGACCGCCTTTGAATATCAGGCAGGCCGTGGTGTGAAAATAGGTACAGACCGGGCAAAACAGCTGGGCAGTGTGCTGGCAGATAAAAATATACAGGTGTCCATACATGCACCGTATTTTATATCGATGTCCTCTCTTGAAGAAGAAAAAAGACTGAACAGTGTAAACTATATCTTGCAAAGTGCAGCCGCACTGGATGCTATGGGTGGCAGAAGAATAATATTCCATTCCGGCTCCTGTGGAAAAATCACAAGACAGGAAGCCCTGGCAAAAGCAATGGACACAATGGGGCTTATTGTACAGGCGATGGATGACAATGGCTTTGGACATATGACTCTTTGCCCTGAAACAATGGGTAAGGTAAACCAGCTGGGCAGTCTGGACGAAGTGCTGGCACTGTGCAGTGTGGACAAAAGAATTCTGCCTTGTATCGACTTTGGACATCTGAATGCCAGAGATGGCGGCATTATAAAAGGTAAAGATGATTATCTGCGAATTATTGACAGAATGGCGGAAAAGCTGAAAGATGACCGCTTTATGTATTTTCACTCCCATTTTTCAAAAATAGAGTACACCACAGGTGGTGAAAAACGCCACCTTACCTTCCAGGACAATGTCTGGGGTCCGGAGTTTGAACCTCTGATGGATGTGGTGTATGAAAACAATCTTTCCCCTGTGTTTATCTGCGAAAGCGCAGGAACACAGACAGAAGACGCCCAGACAATGAAGCTTTATTACGAAGCCAAAAAAGGTAAATAAGCAGATGGCCACTGCTTAATATAAACGTAAAAGGAGTTGCAACTCAAATGAACAGAATTGAAAGATTTATCGAACTGGCAAGTAAAAACCCAGAGTTCGAAGGTGCTATTGTAACCAGCAGCCAGAACCGTTTTTACATGCTGAACATGCATTCTTCCGCAGGTACTATCCTGATGCTGAAAGATGCAGCCTATTTTATCATCGACTTCCGCTACATTGAACTGGCACAGAAATCAGTTAAAAATGCACAGGTTATTATGCAGACAAAACTGTATGACCAGATCAATGAACTGCTGGCAAAACACGGCGTTAAAAAGCTGTGGATTGAAGAAAGTATGTCTGTTGGTGTGATGAACACAATGAAGGCAAACCTGAATGCTGAAATTGTTACAGACAGCCCAATGACAAAAATCATCAACGAAATGCGCCAGATCAAATCCAGGGAAGAACTGGAAATCATCAAAACAGGTCAGGCTATCACAGATGCTGGCTTCAGCCATATGCTGACACAGCTGGCAGCAGGCAAAAAGGAAAGAGACCTTGCAATCGAACTGGAAACATTTATGCGCAAACAGGGGGCCTCCGGCATTGCTTTCAGCACTATCCTGGTTTCCGGTAAAAACTCATCCCTGCCACACGGCGTTCCAAGCGAAAAACTGCTGGAAAAAGGTGATTTTGTTACTATGGACTTTGGTGCTGCATACGGCGGTTACTGCACAGATATGACCAGAACTGTTGCTATCGGTCACGCTACAGATGAAATGAAACACGTTTACAATACAGTATTGGAAGCACAGCTGATGGCACTGAAAGAAATCAAAGCCGGCAAAGTTTGCCACGACATTGACAAGATTGCCCGTGACCACATTTATGCAAATGGTTACGAAGGCCGTTTCGGTCACAGCCTGGGCCACAGCTTTGGTATTGATGTGCACGAAACACCAGGTTTTGCCATCGGCAACACAACAGTCCTGCAGCCAGGTATGATGCTGTCTGTTGAACCGGGTATCTATCTGCCAGACAAATTCGGCGTGCGTATCGAAGACACTATCTATGTAACAGAAGACGGCTGTGAAAATATTACACACAGTCCAAAAGAGCTAATTATACTTTAATTTATAGCATATTATCAAAATTTACTATTGAAATATTGTATAATATATTGTAAAATATTATGGTGTAAAAAAATAATATAGTTATTTTTAAAAATTAATGATATAAACTATTTGGAGGTAATATTATGATTACAGCAGGCGATTTTAGAAATGGTCTGACATTTGAAATGAACGGTCAGCCACACATTATCGTTGAATTCCAGCACGTTAAACCAGGTAAAGGTGCAGCTTTTGTTAGAACAAAATATAAAAACCTTATCACAGGTGCAATCAGAGAAGAAAGCTTTAACCCAACAGCTAAATTCTCTCCAGCTCGCGTTGACAGAGCAGAAATGCAGTATCTGTACAACGACGGCGAAGTTTACTATGTAATGGACGTAGAAACATTTGACCAGATCACTCTGCCAATGGAAGACAACAAAGATGCTTTCAAATTCGTAAGAGAAAACACAAACGTTAGAGTTCTTTCTTACAACGGCAGCGTATTCGGCGTTGAACCAGACAACTTTGTAGTTCTGGAAGTTACAGAAACAGAACCAGGCCTGAAAGGCAACACAGCTACTAACACACTGAAACCTGCAACAGTTGAAACAGGTGCAGAAGTTAGAGTTCCACTGTTTATCGAACAGGGCGAACTTATCGAAATCGATACAAGAGATGGTTCTTACATGGGCCGTGCTAAATCTTACGACAAATAATTTGTCTATTTAAACATTCACAGAAACGGAGAATAATACTATGATGTCTCTTACAGAAAAACTGGCATATATCCAGGGCCTGTGCGAAGGTCTTGCACTTGATGAAACAACAAAAGAAGGCAAAGTTCTGCTGGCTGTTGTAGAACTGCTGGACGATCTGACAGATACAGTTTCTCAGCTGGACAGCGACGTTGACCAGATCTTTGATGAACTGGATGCAATCGACGAAGACCTGTCTGATGTTGAAGATGCTCTGCTTTATGACGATGAAGACGAAGAAGATGACGATGATTGCTGCTGCGGCGGCCACGGCCATCACCACCACGGCGACCACGAATGCAAATGTGGCCACCACCATCATGACGATGAAGACGAAGATGACGAAGAATGGGATGACGATGAAGATCTGACAGATCTGTTCGACGAAGAAAACCCACTCTACGAAATCACTTGCCCAAAATGTGGTGAAATCGTATGTATGGATGAAGATATGCTCTTCAGCCCAGACTGTGCATGTCCAAACTGCGGCACAAGCTTTGAAATCGAATTCGATGAAGAATGTGACTGCGAAGAATGCGCAGAAGAAGACGAAGAATAATTCTCAATATCAAAAGCCCTGCCATATGGCGGGGCTTTTATTTTTGTTGCAAACATATATCTGTTTATGTATAATATAACAAGTAGTTTTAAATACAAGGAGATATATGAAAAATAATTTTATTATTGCTCTTTTAAAAGATCTGAAAAATAGAACTTCATATTGCATCAGCCCACTTTTAAGTGA